>NZ_CP108352.1:901562-1202083 GCF_036237275.1 Streptomyces sp. NBC_01353
GTGAGGACGACCTCGACACCGGGGTTGACCTGCTGCACGTTGTGGAGGAAGGCCGCCTCGTCGAACTCCGCGGCCTCGGCCATGTCGGTCTTCGTGACGATCACCAGCTGGGCGAGGCCGAACGCGGTGGGGTACTTCAGGGGCTTGTCCTCCCCTTCGGTCACCGAGGCGAGCACGACCCGGAGGGACTCGCCCAGGTCGTAGCCCGCGGGGCAGACGAGGTTGCCGACGTTCTCGACGAACAGCAGCCGGGTGGATTCGGGCAGCCAGTCGTGCAGGTGCCGGGCGACCATGTCGGCCTCCAGATGGCACAGACCGTCGGTGAGCACCTGCTTGACGGGGACTCCCGAGCGGGCCAGGCGCTGGGCGTCGTTCTCCGTGGCCAGGTCGGCGGTGAGCGCGGCGGCGCTGACGCCCCGTTCCACCGCCAGCCGCAGTTCGCGTTCCAGCAGGGCGGTCTTCCCGCTCCCGGGGCTGGAGAGCAGGTTGACCACCGTGGTGCCGCGGGCGGTCAGTTCGGTGCGCAGGATCTGTGCCGCGGCCTCGTTCTTGGCGAGGACGGCACGCTGGAGATCGACTGCTCGGCACATGCTCAGCTCTCCTCGGTGATCGGTTGGCGATGTCGCGCGACGGCGGCGGGGTCGGGGTCGGCCCACCGGACTTCCCGGATCTGCAGTTCGCGCCCCGACAGGAGCTCGCCGGCCGCGGCGCCGCATCCGGGACAGAGCAGCTTCGGCGGCATGCCGACCGCCCAGGTCTCGGCGCACGGTTCGCAGCGCGCCGTGCCCGGGACGGTACGGGTGATCAGCTCGGCGCCCTCGACGACGGTTCCGGCGCAGGCGAGTTCGAAGCAGAAGGCGAGGGCGTCGGCGACGACGCCGGCCAGCTCGCCCACGTCCAGCCGGATGCTTTCGACACCGACGGCCCCGCGGGACCTCGCCGCCGCTTCGACCTGGTCGACGACGGCCACCGCGACGGACATCTCGTGCATCGGTCTCCGTCCTGGGCGCGGGGGTGGTCTCGGGCGCCATTAGAGGATGGGCGGCGGCGGGCGCCCGCCCGGCGCGCCGGGACCGCCCGGCGGTGTCGTCCGTTCGGTGCAGCCGCTCCCGCCCCGGGCCGAGGTGCGTCACGACCCGGGCCGCGTCACCGCGGAGCGTCACATCCTGCTGATGCGCAGATAGCGCCGGAGGTCGGGGAGGACTCCCACGACGACGGCCACGACGGCCAGGGCGGCGGTGACGGCGGCAGTGGCGCCGAGGACGCTCTTGTGCATGGTGCTCTCCGTTTCGGTCTTCATACGGCGGCTTCCTGGCGGACCAGTTCGGTCACCATGCGCACCGCCTCGGGCACCGCGGCGGCGACCTGGGGGCTGAGCCCGATGCCTTCGTCGAGGCAGGTCGGTTCGCAGCCGACGACGAGGATGCGCCGTGGCGGTGCGGCCCCGGTTCCCGCGCACAGGGTGTCGAGCAGGGCGAGGACGGTGTCGGGCGTCATCCGGTGGCCGTCGAGCGGTGCCGGCTCCGTGCCGGAGGTCCGCTCGCCGGCCGTCGAGGCATCGATCAGGTACAGCGTTCCCGGTTCGCCGCCGCGGGCGGTGACGTCGACGAGGACAAGGGTGTCCCAGCCGTCGAGAAGCTGGTAGGCGAGGTGGACGCCGCGGACTCCGACGTCGGCCAACTCGACGAACGGTGGGAGTTCCTCACGGGTGAGCCGTCGCACGGTCTCGACGCCGAAGCCGTCGTCGCCGAGGAAGATGTTGCCGACGCCGGCCACGAGGGTGCGGCCCGTGCCGGGCGGGGCGGTACCGGCTTCGGGGCTGCCAGGCGTACCGGGCGCCGAGGCGTCGGGGGCGGAGCCGTTCACACGTCCTCCAGGGCTTCGACCTCGTCGGGCTGGAAGTAGAGGAACCGGCCCTGCTCGCGGCGGATGTCGGCGCCCGGGTCGTCCTCCACGGTCACCGCGATGTGGACCCCGCCGTCGACGTCGTTCAGGACCGCCTCGACCAGGGCGGCGCGGCCGTCGAGGAACAGGTCCTGGGCGTCGGTGTGGCGCAGCCGTGGGCGCAGGAGGACCCTGCTGCCCGCGCGGACCGCGCGTCCGTCGACGAGGACGTGGTCGCGCCCCGGATCGACGCTCGTGTCGCCGCCCGGGTCCCACCAGGGGGTGTCCGGTTCGAGGACGCTGCCGGCCGGTTCCTTCGGCCCGGTGACGCTCCGGAGGCTGCGTACCGCTCCGTGCAGACGCTCGAGGACCTCGGGCGGCATGGAGTCCGCCAGTTCGATCACGGCCGCGGCGCGGGCGTCGGTGCCCCTGGCTTCGCGCTTCTCCTCGTCGGTGAGGGCGGCGGTGCGCAGGGCGAGGATCTCGTCGATCTCGGTGGCGTCGTAGAGGGCGCCGGGGCTCTCGGGTGCGATGGCCGGGTGGTCCTCGAGGATGATCGGTGAGGAGAGCATCAGGTCGTCGCGGCCGGGTTCGCCGGCCAGGACGGGCCACGTGTGCAGGTTGCGGCAGGTGGCGACGGCGCCTTTGGCCCATTCCGGCGGGTCGGTCATCGACAGGAACGACCCGCCGTCGAGGCGGAGCAGCGTATGCGTGGCGACGAGGGAGTACGGCAGCGCCGCGTGGCGGTCCGTGTCCCGCTCGGCGGTCCAGGAACTGGTGTTCTCCACCGTGACCGAGAGGCGCTCGACGCGGTACGGGCCGTCGAGTTCGGCCGCCGAGATCCGCAGGGTGCCGCTGATCTCCTCGCGCCGGCGTACCAGCCGGCCGAGGACGCGTCCGTCGGCGTCGGTGACCTCCTCCACCTCCTCGGCGGCGGGGCGGGTGAAGGGCAGGGCGGTACCCTCGCCCCTCAGTTCGCCGACGGGGACGACGAGGGTGACGCGCTCCTCGACGCCTTCGTCCCAGGCCACCAGGACCCGGTCGGCCAGGCGCAGTTCGCCGGTCGGAGCGTAGGTGCCGTCCTCACGGAGTTCCTCGACGGTACGCCGCTGGGCGCGCAGGAAGCGGACCTCCACGGCGAGTTCGGCGCCGGTCCTGGGCTCCATCAGGCATTCGGTGTACTGGAAGTCGTGCTCCTCGGCGGCGGCGCTCCAGGACGGCGGCACCAGGACCCCGAACTGCCAGCGGAGCCGGTTCTTCGCGGCGGACGCCCGGTACGGGTAGAGCACGTACCCCTCGAAGAGGACGGCGTCGGCGACGTGCCGGGCGACGGCGAACCGCGCCTCGGTGCCGGGGGTGAAGGCGACGGTGGTCATCGTGTCCTCTCCCCCGCCGCTTCGAGCAGGGACTCGACGGTGGCCTGCCAGGACGGGAGGGCCCGGCGCGAGCGGTAGGCGAGCAGGGCGTCCATCGCGTCGCCCGGGAGCCGGATCCATCCGCACCCGGGGAAGTGCTGGTCGATCATCTCCCGCCAGACCTTCACGGGCATCCGGTACGCGACCTCCCTGTCCCAGGGCACGGGCTCGACGTGGAAGCCGCCGGCGCCGGTGAAGGCGGTGCCGGAGAAGAGCAGGAGCAGCGGTACCTCGCCGTCGGAGAGCGCCCGGAAGTAGCGGGACGCGGCGATGTCGGTGTCGTAGGTGCACGGCACGACGAGGTCGGTCTCGATCTCGCCGGTGAAGCCGGGCACCATGACGGAGGCCTGGGCGAACTGGACCGGGTTGAGGCTGCTGCCCCACCGGGAGCGTTCGCCGAACAGATCGCCCAGGGCCTCGGCCTCGACGTCGTCGTAGCCGCGCCGGGCGGGCTCGATGCGGATCTGGCACCGCAGTGCCATGGCATGGACCCGTGTGCCGCCGGATGCGGTGATCCGCAGCCGGAACACCAGCGTGGGTCCCGCCGCGTAGGCGTCGGCGCGGACGTCGGTGCAGCTGAAGGAGAACTCGGTCACGACCGGCTCCCCTGCGGCTCGCGCGCCAGGCCGCGTACGTGGGTGAAGAGGGCATCGAGGTCGGCCCGGGCCTCCGCGCCTCCGTCGAAGCCCTGCCAGTGCAGTCGCATGCGGCCCACCAGTTCGTAGCAGAGGTCGATGGGCACGAGGAAGCACTCCGTGCGGCCCTCGTGGCGGCGCAGCAGCAGGGCCTCCACGTCGGGTTCGAGGTGGGCGGCGAGCCGAGTGGCGTCGAGGACGGACCGCCAGGCCTCTTCCTCCAGTTCGCTCTCGGTGGCACCGGCGGGGCTCGGGTAGAGCGCCACCGGCCGGTCGAGGGCGGAGTTGCGGAAGAAGAACGCGACCGAGACCGGGATCCGCAGCGTCTCCCATGCCTGGTCGTCGATCCGGTGGCCGGCGTCGCTCAGGAAGCGGCCGGGGACCGCCCGGAAGCGACCCGGGGAGGCGCCGGAGCGGTCCATGAGCTGGGAGCACGGACCGCAGGCGCAGACCAGGGCCCGCTTGTCGATGTCCACCAGATGCCGGTGACGCTCACCGGCCAGCTGGACCCCGCACAGTTCGCATTGCTCCTCGCGGGGCGGACGCGGGGTGGTGAACCGGCGCAGGCCCATGGGCCGCGTGGGCCGCACGGCGCCGTTCGCGGGCCCGTTCACAAGGCGGCCGACGAGCGGCCGTCTGCGCCGGCGAGCGACGGACGGGTGCCGATCTGGAGCAGCGCCGGCTCGCGCGGGGCGCCGGTCTCCAGCTCCACGCCGGTCACCTCGGGGGCGAAGCACGCGAGGGCGTCCACGGCCGCCTGCCGGACGGACTCCTGGGTGCTGGGGCAACCGCAGCCGGACGAGGCGGTGACCCGCAGCCTCAACACCCCCGTCGCCGCGTCGAATCCGGCGTTCTCCACGGGCTGCGGCAGCGCGGACAGGGCGCGGTCGATGCGGGTCGGCGCGTCCTCGGGATGCAGTCCGTGCAGATTGAGCAGGCTCGCGACGAGTTCGTCCGCGAGCAGCGGACTCAACGGGTCGGCCGGCGGACGGGCGGCGGGGCGCCCGAGGAGGTCGACGACACGGGCGATGCCGCTGCCGTAGAACTCCATGAGGACGCGTACAACTTCCTCGGCCGCCGAGCAGGCCTCGGCGTCCCCGTTCTCCGCCAGCCGGTCCAGGACCTCCTCGACCCGTCGGCCCGCCTGTTCGGCGGTGGTCGCGCTCATCCGGCCAGACCGCTCAGGCCGGTGGGCACGTGCATCTGCTTCACGGTCCTGCCGTTGCCCGTGTACATGTGGACGCCGCACGGCAGGCAGGGGTCGAAGCTGCGCACGGCGCGCATGATGTCGATGCCCTTGAAGTTCTCGGGCGTGTTCTCCTCGAAGATCGGGGTGTTCTGCACGGCGTCCTCGTACGGACCGGGGGTGCCGAACGTGTCCCGGGTGGAGGCGTTCCACGGAGTGGGCGGATAGGGGTGGTAGTTGGCGATCTTGCCGTCCCGGATGACCATGTGGTGCGAGAGGACACCCCGGACGGCCTCGGTGAAGCCGACACCGATGGACTCGTCGGGCACCTCGAACTTCTCCCAGGTCTGGGTGCGTCCGGCGCGGACCTCCTCCAGTCCCTTCTCGGCGCAGTGCAGGGCGACGGCGGCCGCGTACGCCTGGAAGTAGGTCCGGGCGCGGTTGCGCTCCAGGGCGTTGCTCCACTTCGGGATCTTCCACTCGAAGGTGGTCTCCGGCTTGGTCATCGTGCGGGGCAGGTTGATGACGACGCTGTGCCCGGTGGCCTTGATGTAGCCGATGTCGACGAGGCCGGAGAGGGCGGTGGACCACAGGCGGGCGATCGGGCCGCCGCCGGTGTCCAGCGCGAGGTGGTCCTTGCCGTCGAACCAGCGCGGGGACATGACCCAGCTGTACTTGTCGTCGAAGTTCCGCTTCTGCGGGGCCGGGATGGTGTGCTGGTTCCACGGGTGGCGCGGATCGACCGGGTTGCCCAGCGGGTCGTGGGTGACGAACTGTTCCTGCCCCTGCCAGTCCTCGTAGTACGAGCTGCCGAGCAGGATGCGGATGCCGAGGTTGATCTCGGTGAGGTCGTTGGTCACCAGCTTGCCGTCGACGACGACGCCCGGGGTGACGAACATCTTCCGTCCCCAGTCGGTCATGTTGGCGTAGGTGAAGTCGCAGTGCTCGGGGTCGTTGAGCGCGCCCCAGCAGCCGAGCAGCACGCGGCGACGGCCGACCTCCTCGTAGCCGGGCAGCGCTTCGTAGAAGAAGTCGAAGAGGTCGTCGTGGAGCGGGACGACACGCTTCATGAACTCCACGTACCGCATGAGACGGCTCATGTAGTCGGTGAACAGCTGCACGGACGCGACCGTGCCGACACCGCCGGGGTAGAGCGTGGAGGGGTGGACGTGGCGCCCCTCCATCAGACAGAACATCTCGCGTGTGTAGCGGCTGACCTGGAGCGCCTCGCGGTAGAACTCGCCCTCGAGGGGGTTGAGGGAGCGCATGATGTCGGCGATCGTGCGGTAGCCGTGGTCGGCGGCGTGCGGGGCCTCGGTGCGCTCGGCGAGCTCCAGGACCCCGGGGTTGGTCTCGCGGACCATCTTCTCGCAGTAGTCGACCCCGACCAGGTTCTCCTGGAAGATGTTGTGGTCGAACATGTACTCCGCGGACTCGCCGAGGTTGATGATCCACTCACCGAGGTGCGGCGGCTTCACTCCGTACGCCATGTTCTGCGCGTACACGGAGCAGGTGGCGTGGTTGTCGCCGCAGATGCCGCAGATGCGGCTGGTGATGAAGTGCGCGTCGCGGGGGTCCTTGCCCCGCATGAAGACGCTGTAGCCGCGGAAGACGGAGGACGTGCTGTAGCACTCCGCGACGCGCTTCTGCTTGAAATCGATCTTGGTGTGGATGCCGAGACTGCCCACGATCCGGGTGATGGGATCCCAGGCCATCTCCACCAGTCCGGAGCCGTCACCCGTCGTCTTCGCCCGAGGTGCCATGGTCTTTGCGATGCCCTTCGTCAGCTCTTCGACTTCTCGAACAGTGGAGTGGATGGGGGGTCGTGCGGGGACGGCGACGGGCCGGTGACGGTCACCAGGGCGGCCGGTAGCCGGTGGTGATGCGCTCGCCGGTGTGCCGCCACTTCGGCTCCTTGTCCACGGTCTTCGCCGTGATGGTCCGCAGACGGCGGATGACGGAGCCGTACACGCCGCTGGCGGTGCTGGAGACCTTGCCGCCGGGAGGCTCGTCCATGAACGGCATGAACTTGTCCGGGAAGCCGGGCATCGTGCAGGCGATACAGATGCCGCCGACGTTCGGGCAGCCGCCGATGCCGTTCATCCAGCCGCGCTTGGGGACGTTGCACTTGACGACCGGTCCCCAGCAGCCCAGCTTGACCAGGCACTTGGGCGAGTCGTACGTCGAGGCGAACTGGCCCTGCTCGTAGTAGCCGGCCCGGTCGCAGCCCTCGTGCACGGTCGCGCCGAACAGCCAGGTCGGGCGGAGCTTGTCGTCCAGCGGGATCATGGGAGCGGACCCGGCGGCCTGGTAGAGCAGGTACGTCAGGGTCTCCGCGAAGTTGTCCGGCTGGATGGGGCAGCCGGGCACGCACACGATCGGGATGCCGGCATGGGACTTCCAGTCCCAGCCCAGGTAGTCCGGCACACCCATCGCGCCGGTCGGGTTCCCCGCCATGGCGTGGATGCCGCCGTACGTGGCGCAGGTGCCGATCGCGACGACCGCGAGCGCCTTGGGCGCCAGCCGGTCGATCCACTCGCTGGTGGTGATGGGCTGGCCGGTCTCCGGGTTGTCGCCGAAGCCGCACCAGTAGCCCTCCTGCTTGATGGCCTCGTTCGGGATCGAGCCCTCGACGACCAGCACGAACGGGTCGATCTCGCCGCGCTCTCCCTTGAAGAACCACTCGATGAACGTGTCGGCGCCGCCCACCGGGCCGCACTCGAAGTCGATCAGTGGCCAGTGGACCGCGATCCGGGGCAGTCCCGGCAGCCCGGCGAGGGCGATCTCCTCGATGCTGGGCTGCATGGCAGCGGTCAGGGCCACGGAGTCGCCGTCGCAGCTCAGACCCGCGTTGATCCAGAGAATGTGGATCGGCTTCTCTTCGCTGCCGGGGGCGGCGCCCTGATCCTCGACCGGGGCCGGCGTTACTGCACTCATGAGTCGCCTCCTGAGGAGGGATGGGGCGAAGGGCCGTCTTTCGGGCCCACCTCTTGCTTAACAGTCGGCCGATCCCGCCGCGCCCGCACCTGGGCCGTCCGGGGATTGCGCGCGGGGGGCCTCTTTTCGGGCGAAGGCCCGACGCAGTGCGTGATAGGGCGCGGCGGGATCGTCGAAGATCCTCCGCATCCGGGCGAGCTCCTGCTCGCGGTGGGCGGCAAGGGGGGTGGCGGACTCCCTGCGCTCGTACTCGGTCTTCTTCTCCGCGACACGCAGCGGGAGACCGGGACGGGATGCCAGGTGGGCGGCCAACCGGGTGATTTCGCCGGCGAACTCGCCGGGCCCGCAGTGGACGACCCGGTCGACGAGACCCATGTCGAGCGAGGCCGCCGCGGACACGGGCCGGGCCTCATCGGTGAGCCGTGCGGCCAGGGCCGCTCCCACCTTGCGGGGCAGGGTGCAGGTCCAGTACTCCGACCCGTACAGGCCCATGCGCCGGTAGTGCGGATTGAGCACCGAACCCGAACGGCACCAGACCTCGTCGGCGGCGAGGGCGAGCATCACCCCGCCGGCGGCGGCGTTGCCGCCGATCGCGCTGACGACCAGCCGGTCGGTGGTCGCGAGGACGGCCTCGACCAGGTCGTTCATCGCGTTGATGTTGGCCCAGGACTCGGCGGCCGGGTCGGCCGCGGCCTCGATGACGTTCAGGTGGATACCGTTGGAGAAGAAGTCGCGCTGCCCGCCGAGCACGAGCACGGAGGTGGGACGCGTGAGGGCCGCCTTGTAGGCATCCAGCAGACGGCGGCACTGTTCGGTGCTCATCGCTCCGCCGGGGAACACGAAGGACAGGACCCCGACAGGTCCCTCCTCCCGGTACCGGATGTCGGACCAGCTCCGCCCATCCCGTACCGGCTGGGCGGGCGCCGGGAGTTCGGGGAGCTCCGGCAACCGCCCCGCGAGGGCAAGGGTCGCGGGGAGCTTGCAGGCGCGCGGCCGACCCGCACCGGTACGGGCGCGGAGCTCGGGGATCCACACGGCCCCGTCCACCGTGGCGCGGCAGACCGCGCCCGCCCGGGTGGCGAGCAGCTCGCCGGGCCTGCCGCGCAGGCCGTCCTCGGCGTGGCCGCCGTGCAGGAACCACTCGGCGCCGAGCAGGTGGTCACGGACCCCGGGCTGTGAGTCGGCGGCCCGCAGGATGCGCAGCACGGTCTCGGTGGTGTCGTCGGCCCAGGAGATCGCGCGCTGCTCCTGGCGGAGAGCGGGAAGGGCGCGGATCGCGCCGGTCTGCGGGTGCGGCGTGTCCCCGGCCGCGACCCGCTCGACGGCGAGGAGCACGGCGGCCACGGCGGCGTCGGAGAGCTCGTTGCGGTACAGATCGCTCTTGCCGACTTCCGGTACGCGGAAGGCGACGGACGCCCAGACGTCGCCGGCGTCCATCTCCCCGTCGGCCTGAAGGACGGTGACGCCCCACTCGTCGACACCCTCTTGGATCGCCCGGTCCAGTGACGACGGGCCGCGGTCACCCACCGGGCCCGGGTGCACGATCAAGCAGCGGTGCGCCGTCCACACGTCCCGGGGCACGACGGCCTTCAGCATCGGGGCGACGATCAGGTCGGGCGCGTGGCGCGCGACGGCGGCCCGCACGGCGGCCCCGTCGGGCGTGACTTCCACGGGAACGGTGTGCCCGCGGTCCCGCAGCTCGACCAGGACGCGCTGCGTGAGGCTGTTGAAGCTGCTGGCGATGAGCAGAATGCGCATGGCGGCCCTTCCGGGTTGCTGTGGACGGTACGTCCCCGGGAGGACGGTCCACCGAACCGTCAGCGATCCTCTGGCACCGCGGGCCGTGGACGCGGGCGACGGAGCCCTCACCTCACCCGTTCGAGGCACGCGTCCGACCGATTGGCGGGGGCGGGCGGTACCCCGCGGTGCGGAAGGGCCGCGACGCCGTGCGCGGAGGCACTGGCGTCGCGCGCCCCCGTCCGTCTCAGCGGCGTTCGGGCAGGTCCTCCTCCGCCTTCGGCAGCGCCGCGAACCCGCGCGCCGTCGCCGGCTTCTTGCCGCAGAACGCGGCCTCCAGCGTCCCGCCGAGCGCCGTGTTGGCGGCGCCGTGGTTCGAGGTGTTCGCCGTCGCGGCGAGGCTGCGCCGGCCGTCCCGGGTCGCGAAGGCGTACGTGTAGAAGCCCTGCACGGTGCCGGTGTGGCCGTACACCTGGGTGCCGCAGGACAGGTCGTAGCGGCGCAGGCCGAGCCCGTAGAACCGCGTACCGGTCGTGTCCGTCGGGGTGACCGTGGTCATGGCCTCCGTCATGCGCGGCGACAGCAGCTTGCCGCGCATCAGCGCGGTCGTGAAGGTGTTCAGGTCCGCGGGGTTGGAGATGACGGCCCCTGCCGACTGCGCCCAGGACGCCGTCTGTTCCGTGGAGTCCACGAGGGGAGCGCCGGTCTCGTCGGGATGGAGGTAGCCGTGCACGTGCAGTCCCTTGATCCGGGTGTCGGGGTGCACGTAGAAGGTGTTGCGCAGCCGGAGCGGCTTGAAGATGCGACGCTCGTACTCCTTGGCGACCGGGTTGCCGGTGGCCTGCTCGATGAGCATGCCGACCACCACGAAGTTGGTGTTCGAGTACGCGTAGGCCGCGCCGGGCTCGGTGGTGCGCGGCTCGGCCAGGGCGAGGTCCACCAGCTCCCGGTAGCCGAACACCCGGTTCCGTACAGTCTCGAAGCCGGGAACCGTCTGCGCGAACATCTTCTCGGTGTAGTCCGGCAACCCGCTACGGTGCGTCAACAGGTGCCGTACCGTGATCCGTTCGTCGGGCAGCAGGCCCGACAGGTAGCGGTTCACCGGAGCGTCGAGCTCCACCCTGCCCTCGTCCACCAACTGGAGCAGGACGACGCTGGAGAAGGTCTTGCTGACGCTGCCGATCCGGAAGCGTGCCCGGGTGTCCATGGGCGCGCCCGAGACGCGGTCACGGACTCCCACGGTCCGTGTCCTGGTGCCGTCAGGGCCGGTGAACCGGGCCATCGCGCCCGGTGCGCCGTTGGCCCTGGCCGCGTTCAGCGCCCCGACCACACCCTTCATGTCGGGCGCGGGAACCGCGGGGTCGGCGGCCCTGGCGGGGGACTCGGGGCGGGAGGGCGCGGCGGACGCGCTGGTGGCGGGGGCGAAACCGGCCACGAGCGCGGCGATGAGGGTGGCGCTCGCGACGAGACGTCGGTGGGGCGTGAGTGGCAGGTTCACTTATTCGGCTTCTCTTCCTGGTCGTGGAGCCGGTGCGACGAAGGGGCCGGGGTATGAGGTACGGGCCCCGGAGGCTCGATCCATGCGCAGCTTCCGGCCCCAGGCATCAAAGTCTCAACGCGTCGACGAGGCTCCCGACACGGAGAGTTGAGCCTGTCGTGGGCCTGCTCGATGTCCGCCAAGACACGCCGACTGGCGGTTAGTGGCCGATCATGGCCGGCTTTGGGATCGAATTTGAGCCAATCCCGAACAGAAGGATCGTTTCATTCTGTACAAACTGGTCTGATCGAAGACCGAGGGCGGCAGAGCCGGGTTGCGGATCGGCCGGGATGGGAAGGTTTGTGGCGCTAAATGGCGGGAATCGCTCGACGTCCGTCCCCGGAGCAGTAGCGGATCGTCGACCTCCGGCACCGAGCCGGTCGGCCGACACGACCTTCGAATGTGCAGCGCGCTCACGTCCTCGCTTGTTGCCGACAGGGAGGTAGGGATCCCATGACAGTGCAGGACATCGAACTCCCGAAACTGCGGATGCCGTACCCGGTGCGGGTGAACCCGTACCTGCCGGCCCTGCGCCAGGAGGCCGAGACGTGGGCGCGTGAGATGGGCATGGTGGCAGGCGACGAAGCACCGGGCGCCCGCCGGGCGATCTGGACCCGGTCCCAGTTCCACGCCATGGCCGTCGACCAGCTGACGGCCTGGACCCTTCCCGATGCCTCGCTCACCGCCCTCCGGCTCAATCACCGGTTCAACCTCTGGGCCCTGGCCTGGGACGACTACTTCGCCTCCGCCTTCAAGCAGACGGGCAACCTCGCGGGCGCCCAGGTCTTCACCGCCCGACTGCATGCCTTCCTGCCGCAGGAGGCGGGCGCCCGGCTGCCGGAGCCCGTCAATGCCGTCGAAAGGGGAATGGCCGATCTCCAGCAACGCCTGTTCCCCCCGAGGCTCGCGCACTGGCGGCAGGGGCTCAACCGGGCCCTGGCGCGGTACATCGACGCCGGAGTTCAGGAACTGGTCAACAGTCTCGCCGGGCGCGTCCCGGACCTCATCGAGTACGCCCAGTTCCGCCGCGAGAGCTTCGCGGCGTACACCGCCCCGTACTCCGTCGAACTCTCCACCGGCGCACGGATCCCCGAGCGGATCCGGCGCAGCCGGACCGTCTGCGCCTTGCTCGACGCCTTCATGGACTACATGGGTCTGGCGAACGACATCGCCTCGTACCAGCGGGAAGTCCATGACGAGTACGACGTCAACAACCTCGTCGTCGTACTCGAGACATCCCTGGACATCACCGTCCAGGGAGCGATGCACGCCGCCGCCGATCTGGTGACCGCCCGACTGCGCCACTTCGAGCACCTCACACAGAGCGAACTGCCCTCGCTCGTCCAGCAAGCCAGGCTCGACCACGGCGAACGGATCGAGCTGGAGACGTGGCTCGGCGGAGCCCGCGGATTCCTGTCCGGCCTCCACGCCTGGTACTCCGGGGCCCCCCGCTACGCACCCGCAGGCAGTCCGATCCCCGAACAACGGGCTTCCGCCGTCGCCGTGCCCTGACCTACGCGCACGAGGTCGCTGCCGCCTCACAGGCGAGGGGCTGCCGAACCGTGCGGTTCGGCAGCCCCTCGGCTGTGGGATCGGCTCCGATACGACCGACGAGGCCTATCGCAGTCGCAGCAACCGCCTCAACCGCTGCCGCCACGAGACGCGGGGTTCGAGTACCGGCATGCGGGGTGCCATCTGCATGCCGACGGTAGGCGCGGGCGGGGCCGGCAGTGCTGCCGGCTGATCGCGGGTTTCCCGAGCGCGGGAGGCGAACTTCACGGGCAGCGCCGTCAGATGCCGGGCCCAGGTGGAGGAACGCCAGCTGAGCTCGGACTCGGCGATGGCCAGGCTGATGTCCGGAAGCCGGGTGAGCAGGATGTCGATGCCGGTGTCGGCGATGACACGACCGATGTCCTGGCCGGGGCACTCATGGGCGCCGGCGCTGAAGGACAGATGCGCGCGGTTGTGGTGCACCCGGGTCGAGGGATCCTGGCGGACGGCCTGATCGACGTTGCCGGCGGCCAGGCCGAGCAGGAGCATGTCTCCCGCCTTGATCTCCTGCCCTCCGAGCGAGGTGTCACCGGTGGCCCAGCGGCCCGGGCACACCATCAACGGTGGCTCGTCCCACAGCACTTGCTCCACCGCTTCGGGCAAGGTCATCTGGCCGCCCGCCAACGACCCTCGGAACCGCGGGTCGGTGACCGTCATCCGTAGCACGTTGGCCATGAGATTGGCGGTCGTCTCATAGCCCGCGAGCAGGATGAGGCGCAGGTGGTGCTGCACCTCCTCGTCGGTGAGTCCGGCCGGGTGGGCCATCAGCACGGATGCGATGTCCTGCCCGGGCAGGGCGCGCTTGGCGGCGACGAGCTGCTTGAGCGTCTCCAGCACATAGGCGTTGCTGGCGAGCGACGTCTCGGTGGCCTTGAAGAGGTCACGGGCGGCATGGACGAGCTTGGGACCGTCCTCGTCCGGCATTCCGAGCAGATGGGTGAGGACGAGCATCGGCAGGGGCTCGGTGAACTGGCCCACCAGCTCCGTCCTGCCGCTTTCACAGAAGTCGTCGATCAGCTGGTGCGCGAAGCGGGTGATGTGGCGGCGGATTCCGCGTTGGTCGAACTGGTTGAGGCTGGCCGTGACAGCTCCACGCAGACGCTGGTGCTCTTCGCCGTCCGCGCATACGCAGTCGGGACGCCAGCCGATCATCGGCACGAGCGGCGAGGTCTCGGGGTCGATCTCACCACTCTTCCAGCCGTGCCAGGTACGGGGGTCACGGGAGAACTGGGTGGAGCGGGTGGCCACGTCACGGTTCTCCAGGTACCCCAGGACGAGCCAGGCGCGTACGTCCCCTTCGAGCAGGACAGGAGCCACCGGACCGTGGGTGGCACGCAACTTCTCGTACAGGCCCATGGGGTCGGTTTCGGCAGCGGCGCCATGGAGTCGGGTCACTCCCTCGGCGCCCGTGGCGGCGTGGGCCGGGCAACCCGGGGGCGGCACGAGCCCCGATTCTGTCGTGGTGCGGTCGGCGGGCGGGAAAGTCATGCGGACTCCTGAGCGGCGGCGAGGGTGCACAGGTAGCCCATCAGCGAGAGCAGGGCGTCGCGGCAGGACGACCGGTCGCGCGCGTCACAGGTGACGATGGGCACGGATTCGTTGAGGTCCAGAGCAGTCCGCAGAGCTGCCATCGGATGCTGTGGGGCCTCGGGGAAGGTGTTGACGGCCACGACGAAGGGGACGCGGCGGTCTTCCAGACGGGTGATGATCTCGAAGCAGACTTCGATCCTCCGAGTGTCGACGAGGACCACGGCGCCGAGCGCGCCTTCGAAGATGCCGTTCCACAGGAACCAGAAGCGCTCCTGCCCCGGCGTCCCGAAGAGATAGAGGATCAGCTCCTCGTTGATGCTGATGCGACCGAAGTCCATGGCGACGGTGGTGGTTTTCTTGCCCTCCGCGCCGGGGTTGTGGTCGATCCCGACGCCGGCCTGCGTCATGGTTTCTTCGGTGGTCAGAGGCGAGATCTCGCTCACCGCCCCGACCATGGTCGTCTTGCCGACTCCGAAGCCGCCGACAATCACGACCTTGACTCCCCTGGCGCCGTGCGGCAGCAGCACGTCGGTGCTGCTGGGGCCGGCGGCGGGTGCGTCAGAGATTACGTAGTCCATGGATCACCGCCTCCAGAAGGCCGAGTTCGGGGACCGCAGCGACGGGAACAGGAGCAATGGCCTCGACTCGCCCGTCCTCGACGAGCTTGGAGAGCAGCGCCGTGAGGACGCTGAACGGCAGACTGAGATACGCGGATATCTCTGCCACCGACAGCGGGTACTGGCACATGCTGAGGATCGCGGCCTGCTCGGGCTGCATCGCGGGTTCGGGTGCCGACCTCGATGTGATGAGGGTGACCAGGTTGAAGGCCTTTGCCGAGGAACCCGGGCCACCGGAGATGACGTACAGCGGTACGGGACTGCCTTCATCCCATGTGTCCTGGTGCTCTGACGTCACATCGCCTGCCCGACGTCATCCCGAGGCGGACTGGTCATGTGCTGGCCGATCCGGACCACGAGCGTACGCATACGGTCGCCGAGCAACCCCGCGTCCACCTCCTCGTCGGCCAGCACCGCGAGATAGGCCCCGGGTCCGGCCGCCATCAGGGAGAAGTAGCCGCCGTCGACCTCGATGCCGACCATGCGCGTCGAGCCGTCTCCGTGCGGGAACTTCTGCGCGATGGCCTTCGCCAGGCTCTGCATGCCCGAGCAGGCGGCGGCGATGGCGTCAGCGGTGTCGGTCTCCGTGTTCGCTTGACCGATGCACAAACCGTCCGATGACAGCGCGACCACGTGTCGCACATACGGGACGCTGGCCGCGAGCTCCTTGAGCATCCAGTCCATGTTTGGCAGTGGCGTCACGGTTACTCATCCTCATCTGATGGCTCGCTGGTTTGGCTGGACTCGTCGGTACCCGGTCTCTTCTCGCCGCTGAACGCCTCCCACATCAGGCCCGGCTGCCGGGCAGCGCCGGCCGCTCCGGGCGACGCGGCCGGAGCAGTGGGGGGTTGGGGCGCCGTGCGGACGACCGGTGTCGGGACGGGCGACTCCCGTCGCCGCTGCGGCAGCCCGTTGACGGTCTGTCTGACCTCGACGGAATCTGCAGCGGCATCGCGCGTCATCGCCGGCCTCGGCACGATCGGTGCGCCCATGTGCTTCGGCGCGAACGGTTGGATCTTCTGGGCGGGTTGCTGAACCGTGGTGATCATGCTCCGCGGAACGAGCACCACAGCCCGCACTCCGCCATAGGCGGAGGTGCGCAGATCGACATCCAGGCCGTTCTCCCGGGCCAGCCTGCTGACAACGGGCAGGCCGAGCTGCGTCGCCTCGCCCAGGTCGGCCAGATCGAGGCCGGATGCCGCCCGCGCCATGATGCGGTCGATGCGCTGCCGGACCTCTTCGGTGAGTCCGACCCCACGGTCCTCGATCTCGATCGCGATACCGGAAGGCACCTCGCTCGCGCTCACCTCGACCGGGGTGTGCGGCGGCGAGAAGGTCGTGGCGTTGTCGAGCAACTCGGCGAGCACGTGGATCAACGGCTCGGCGCCCTGACCGATCACGGCCACTTCCGTCACCGACTGCAGTTTCACGCGGGGATAGTCCACGATGCGTGACATGGCCCCTCGTACGACGTCGTAGAGAGGGATCGCCTTCGACCACTGGCGCCCGGGCCGGGCGTCACCCAGTACCGCGACACTGGCCGCAAGGCGCCCGATGAGGGCGTTGCGATGGTCGATGGCCTGCAGGCCGTGGGAGACCACGAGATCCGTGCCGTGGAGGATCTGCATGTCGCGGAGGTCCTTGGCGAGCTGATGCACGATCGCCTGCACCCTTCGCGCGATGGCCACCAGCGCCCGCTGGGAGGAGTCCCGCGTGTGCTCCTCGGCCTCCACCGCTTCCAGGAGCGTCCGCAGAGCCTGCCGGAGCGCATCGGCGAACTCGCTGTCGAGATGTTCCCCGAACGAGACGGACTGCAGGATCTCCGAAGCGGGGTCACCCTTCTGCATCCGGGCGACGGCCGCGGGGAGGAGCTCTTCCGCGAGCCATACCGTGGTGGCCCGCTGATCGGCCAGGCGCCCGAGCAGCGCGGCTTCGCGTTGCGCGTAGTACTGCTGTACCTCGGCACTCGCCCGCGCGTGGCGGGCCTCCTCCGCCGAGCGCGCCCGGCGCGCCGTCTCAGCCGAGATGATGGCCGTCAGGACGACGGCGACGAGGCCGCACCAGGCAACCGGCGTCCGTATCTGCGCGGGAACGAAGATCAGCGCTATGCCGCAGGCCCCGGCCAGAACACCGGGGGGGACTAGCCATGCCGGAGCCGCTGCGCGTCGCAGGCCTCCAGGCGTTGAACCTGAACGAACCATCGAGGGGTCCCTAAACAGTCTGGAATGAGTGGACTGGGGGTGATGCGGCGCGCCGACAGGAGCGGTCGGGACGTCGCCGGGCCTCGCACGGGTGTTCTGATGGGTGCCCCCGACGGGTCGGTTCGAGATCGCATCGGTGGTCACGCCTCCCTGCGGCCAGGCTTCCGTCCACGCGCTGCACAGCGTTCGGTGACTCGCTGTGCGTGCAGCGCAACACGCAGGGGAGAATAGTCAGTTCGGGTACGCCATGTGACCTTGCTGGAACGAGAACCTCCGCACTGACCGACCTCGCCCCAAATTGATCGACCGCTGCCATGACGCGCACTGCAAACGCATGGAATCGACCACATCCAGCAGCAATGCCGTGACGGTCAACAGCCGCCCCTGTGACGCCCGTTCGGGCGACGAGGGCTCGCCCTCATTGACGCGCTGCGGGTCGGTCGGCACCGGCGCGCCGCAGGGCGGCGGCGTCCAGGCTGATCAGAGTGCGGCCGGGGCACCCCTGGAGGAAAATGGTGAGGGGTGGGAGCGCGCCGTGTGGCGCCCGCCGAGTGGTTCAACCCCGGGATGTGAGCAGGATGGTTGACAGTGCAACGAGCGGTCGGAGTGCGGCTCGGAAGCGAGCGGCACGCGACTCCCGTGGCACCCGCCGCCACGACAGGACCCGCCATCAGGTACGCATTCCCGGCTTCGCGCGTGAGGGTACGGAGATCGGGCTGGGCGACGCCGTCGCCCGGGTGACCACGGCGGTGGGGATCCGGCCCTGCGGCGGCTGTGACCGCAGGGCCGAGGCACTGAACCGGTGGATGACGATCGGCGGCGGGCGGGACTTCTGAAGCACTGCGCAGAGCGCCTGCACGACAGGGCGCCAGGGGCGGCACCGGTCGCCCCCGGTCTGACGGCCCGACAGAGTGTGCGTGAGGAGTGACTGATGGACCCCGAGATCACTGAGACCGTCACCGCCACGAGCCCCGCGCCGGAAGCCGAGGTACGTCACGCTCCCTCCGCCCCCACGCTCGCCCCCGAAGAACTCCACGCCACTCTCGCCGCCGAGCCGACCGTCACCCAGGCCGGCTGCGGTTGCACAGCCGCCTCCCCCGACGGCGGCGGCAACGGCGACACCACCACCGGCTACGTCTACGTGCTGGGCCGCGTCCACGCCGTCTTCCCCGACGTCTCCGTCCAGCATGAGTTCTTCCACATGGCGGGCGCCGACGGCATAACCGACAGCACCGACGCCGACGCGATGTACCGCGTCCTCTCCGCACCGGAGAACCGCTACATCGCCCGGCAGATGTGCTTCGTCCTCTCCGTCCAGGGCGTCGACACCTACATCCTGGAGCCGACCGACCCGACCGATCTGGATGACCTCGTGGAGGCCCTGCGCCCGGTCACCGACAAGCGCGACCTCGCCGTGGTGGTCGGCCATCTCGGCCCGATCGCTCCCCCGGGCGCCTGCCAAGGGCTCTCTGTCCCCGTCGTCGGCGTCGAGAAGATCTGGGCCTTCGACAGCAAGGAGCTGATCCGGGCGATCGAGCGTCCCGACGGCACCCCCCGCAAGGAGTTCGAGAGAGGTGCCGGAGCTCTGCTCGACCGGTTGCTGCAGCTCAGCGACAACACGGGCACCGACCCGGCCGGCCGGGCCCTCAACTACCTGACGGTGAGGTCCCAGGCGATCTACAAGGGGTCCAACGAGAAGCGCGAAGAGGGCTACGTCCTCTCCGCGGTGGAAGCCTCGCCGTCCCGGCTCAGCACCGGGTCGCAGACCGTCGTCACGGTCGTCTTCTCGTACACCCACCGCCAGACCAACGTCGTCGAGAAGAGCTTCGTCCGCGTCGGTCTCGCCGGGCTGTTCCCCTTCCTGGTCTCCCCGTTCCAGGACTACTACGACCGGTAACCGACGAAAGAGAGAAGGAGACGAACGGACATGCGTATCCCTGGATTCGCCGTCGAGCCGCCGGCACGCGGCGTGCCCACCGGTGACCTGCTCCACCCCCAGTTCTTCACCTGCGAGGAAGAGCTACGTCCGGTCTGCCGCCACAAGTGCAAGGGCGCACCCAACTACAGTCAGTGCGTGCAGCGTTGCGTGGACAAGATGTGCTCGGAAACGTGGTGACCGCCTGACAGCCACTACCCAAGGAGAAGGGGTGACGTCCGATGCGCATCCCCGGATTCGAGCGCGAGCTCGAGAGCGCGCGCGGTCTCGGGAACGCAGGGCGACCGGCTCGTCCCGCAGCTGGAGTCGTACTGCGCGATGGAGTGCCGTGCCGACTGCAACAACTACCACCCTTGGAGCTCGCCCGAGTGGTTCGAGTGTTTCGACCACTGCATGGAGATATGCCGTTGACCGGGGCGAAGGGCCTCTGATCGCCCGCTCGCGCACCCCCGGTGGGCAGGGGAGAGAGGGGTGCCCATGGACCCCTTGGACCTGGTCGGTCTCAAGCCGCTCATGGCGCGCACCTCCGGCCGGTCGTCGGTCGTGGTCGGCCTGATCGACGGCCGCGTCGCCCCGGACCACCCCGCCTTCGCCGGCCGCCCGGTCCGGGCCCTGCGTCCGACCGCCGGTGCGCGAGCCTGCCGCGGCGCCGACGTGTGCTGCGTACACGGCACCGCCGTCGCCGGGATCATCGCCGGGAGCGACGGCGTCTGCCCCCGCTGCACCCTCCTCTCCCGGCCCCTCTTCGCGGATCATCCCACTGACGGAGGTCCCGCGACCTGCCTGTCGGGCGTACGGACGGGCGAGCTGGCCGAGGCGATCACGGAGACCGTCGACGCGGGGGCCCATGTCCTGAACCTCAGCATGGCTCAACCCGCGCCCTCCGGTGTCCGCGACCACGCCCTGGAGACGGCCCTCGACCACGCGGCCGACCGGGGCGTGATCGTCGTGGTGGCCGCCGGGAACCAGGGCAGGGTGGGCTCCTCCGTACTCACCGACCATCCGTGGGTCATCCCGGTGACCGCGTACGACCGCGCCGGGCACCCCATGCCTCAGTCAAACCGAGGCATGTCCATCGGCCGCCACGGAGTCGGCGCCCCCGGCGACCGCATCCCGGGGCTGGGGCTCGACGGCCACGCCCTGGTCCTGAGCGGTACGAGCGCCGCCGCGCCCTTCGTCACGGGCACAGTCGCCCTCCTCCGCTCCGCGTTCCCGAAGGCCGGCCCGGCGGCCGTCCGGTACGCGGTCACCCACGGACCGGGCCGAAGGCGCTCGGTGACCCCGCCGCTACTGGACGCCTGGGCCGCGTGCACGGCCCTCCGGGACTTGTCGTGACGGCGCCCGCCGCGGCGACGACCTCACCCTGACGGAGACCCGCCGTCCCGCGGCCGGTGATCCTCGTGCGTCACCGGCGCAGCGGGTCCTGTGATGCCTCCGCGCCCGCGCATCCGAACTCCCTTGTTACCGAAGGGGAACCTCAGATCTTGCGCAAAGAACCTGGGGACGTGTTGCCCGTACCGGTTTCGATTGCGAGGGTTCTGTCATTCCCTCGTCCGAGGCCATCGGAGGCTTCATGCCCATCCGCCGTTCCCTGCTCGCCGCCCCGGCCGCGGCCGTGCTCGCGCTCCCGCTGCTCGTGTCGACCGCCGCCGGCTCCTCCTTCGCCGGCGACGGAGCGCCATCGGCCGAGTCCGGGCTCCGGCCGCCGGACAAGCAGTCCGTCGTCACCGGTAGCGGCGGCGCGGTCTCCAGCGTGAACCCGTACGCCTCACAGGCGGGTATCGAGGTACTGCGGCAAGGTGGCAACGCCGTGGACGCGGCGGTCGCGACCGCCGCCGCGCTCGGCGTGGTCGAGCCCTACTCCGCGGGCATCGGGGGCGGCGGCTACTTCGTCTCCTACGACGCCGCCACGAAGAGGGTCCGCACGATCGACGGCCGCGAGACCGCCCCGGCCCGGATGCGCGCGGACTCGTTCGTCGACCCCTCGACGGGCAAGCCGATCCCGTTCGACGAGGCGGTCAACTCCGGTCTCTCCGTGGGCGTTCCGGGCACCCCGGCCACCTGGGAGAAGGCGCTCGACGACTGGGGCACCCTGTCGCCGGCCAAGGCCCTGCGGCCGGCCACGCGGCTCGCGGCCGACGGCTTCGTCGTCAACGAGGAGTTCCGTGCGCAGACCCGGCTGAACGAGGAACGCTTCCGGGACTTCACCTCCACGGCGGAACTCTTCCTGCCGAACGGTGAACTCCCCGTCGTGGGCACGCGCTTCCGCAATCCGGGCCTCGCCCGCACCTACCGTGAGCTCGCCCGTGACGGTGCCGACGCGATGTACCGCGGTGACATCGGACGCGATGTGGTGAAGACCGTGAAGAACCCGCCGGTGGCCCCGGAGGCGGACCGTGTCGTCAGGTCCGGACTCATGGAGCGGGCCGACCTCGCCGACTACCGCACCGTGGAGCGGGCGCCCACCCGGACCACGTACCGGGGTCTCGACGTCTACTCGATGGCCCCGTCCTCCTCGGGCGGAACGACCGTCGGCGAGGCGCTGAACATCCTTGAGAACTACCGCCTTTCGCCCACCGACCGGGTGCAGTCGCTGCACACCTACCTCGAGGCCAGCCGGATCGCCTTCGCGGACCGGAACCGCTGGGTCGGCGACCCGCGCTTCTCGGACGTGCCCACGGCCGGTCTGCTTTCGAAGGACTTCGCCAAGGGGCGGTCCTGCCTGATCCGTTCCGACGCGACGCTGACCAGCCCGCTCGCTCCGGCGGATCCCCGCCGCCCGGATGCGGGCTGCACGCCGGGAATCGGCTCCTCGGAGCCGTACGAGGGTCCCTCCACCACGCATCTTGTGACCGCCGACCGGTGGGGCAACGTGGTCTCGTACACGCTGACGATCGAGCAGACCGGCGGCTCGGCGATCACCGTGCCGGGGCGGGGCTTCCTGCTCAACAACGAGCTCACTGACTTCGATTTCACCCCGCTGACGGAGGGTGTGCCCGACCCGAACCTGCCGGGTCCCGGCAAGCGCCCCCGCAGCAGCATGTCGCCCACGATCGTGCTCCAGAACGGCAAGCCGCTCATCGCGGTCGGCTCCCCGGGTGGCTCCACGATCATCACCACGGTCCTCCAGACGCTCGTGAACCGGGTCGACCTGGGGATGTCACTGCCCGAGGCGGTCGCCGCGCCGCGCATCTCCCAGCGGAACCGGACGACGACCGACGCCGAGCCGGCGTTCCTCGACTCGACCGAGCGCAGCGCGCTGGAGGCCATCGGCCAGCGGTTCGTCCTCGCTCCGTCGACGTTCACCCCCGCGCCGGAGATCGGAGCGGTGGCGGCTCTGGAGTTCACAGGGAAGGGGCAGGTCACGGCGGTGGCCGAACCCCGACGCCGGGGCGGCGGCTCCGCGATGGTGGTGCGTCCGCGCGGGTGAGTCACAGAGCCGGCGCCATGGCGCCACTGGGTCGCCGGGTCGCCGGGTCGCCGGGTCGCTGCCAGAACGCCGGCGCCGCGGGCCGGTGACACTGCGCCAGTGCTGCTGATCCATTGAGCCATCGAGCGGTCCCGCTCCCCTCACGGGGCCGCTCCCCCGGCCGCCTCCTCCTCCCCGGCGGCCGGGCCCGAGTCCAGGACCGCGGGGCGCTGCCGCCCCGCGGTCCTGGCGCATCCGGGGCTGCGGCAGGCCGAGCGGTCATGACGGTGAGTGTCGGACGAAACGCCCGCGAGTCCCGGGCGGTGAGCGGCTCGCCGCGCCGTTGTGGCCTAATGGCAGGACCCGGGCCGCATCGGGCGTACGGGGTCGCGGCCCGACCGACCAGGAGCGATGAACGATCGATGACGCTGAATGAGGGCCGCCGGGTGCGGCTGGCGGCCGAGCTGAGGCTGACCGGCACGGTGACCCTGGCCGAGGGCTCGCCCGCGGGCGGGGACGACATCGCCGGTTCCCTGTCCCTCGGGGCGGGGATCGAGGGCACCGTCGAACGGGTCGACTCCCACGTGAAGGAGCAGGGGCACGAGGTCCGCGAGTACCTCAGACTCACGTCGCTCCTCGACGACTTCGGCCACCAGATGCCTCCCGGGAGCAGAGGCCAACTCGAGGAGCAGATCGCCTCGTTGGTACCGGTGTGGCAGGCCTACGAGCAGGAGAAGGACCGTGTGACGGTCCGCGTCCGCCTCGACAACGGTTTCGTCCTCGACGACGTGCCCGAGGACCTCTTCACCACCGCCTGACCACCGCTCGCCGCGCTCGCGCTGCATGTCGGGCTCGTGGATCGGCATCAGTCCTTCGTACGGGACCGGCTCCTCTGGCGGATGCTCTGGTCCCGGGGACGGGAACGCCCCGGACCGGGCACCCGCGCAAGCGGGCAGGTCCGGGGCGCACCGGCAGGGTCAGGAGAGCTTGCCGTCGTAGTCCGGCAGCTTGAACGTCCGCTCGGCGTGACCGCCGACGAAGTCGGTGGAGCGGTTGCCGATGTTCGCGATGATCGTGTAGCCGCGGGCCTCGATCTCGGCCCGCTTGGCCGTCTTGTACGTGCTGACCTCTTCGAAGAGGTCAGGCAGGTTGCGTACGTAGAGCCCGGAGACGGGATAGCCCACAGCCTTCAGGTTGTACTCGGTGAGGGCGTGGATGATGCCGGGGCGTGCGGTGACGAAGAAGACGGCCACGCCGCGGGAGTGGGCGTAGCGGGCGAGGTCGCGGACGTCCTGCACGGCCGGGGTCGGCAGGTGCAGGAAGAAGTGGAAGTCCGTCTCCAGAGAGGTGTTGTCGATGTCGAGGACGATCGCCTGCTTCTCGCCGTCGGCGTTCGCGGTGCGCTGCTCGATGTACGGCCGGGCGGAGTCGACGACCGCCCTGACGTCGCGACGCCACGTGCCGTAGTCGACACCGGCGAGGTCGGCGACCCCGCCTGCGGATGCCGCGGTCCGCGCCGTGCCGGGGGCGGCCACGGTGACCGGGGCCGCCGCCGGCGCGGCCATGGCGGTGGCCGGGGACGCGACCAGGATGCCGACTGCCGCGGCGGCGGACAGGGCCGTTCTGACGCCGAGAGTGTGGCGATGCATGTGGGGGATCTCCTGTGGACGAAGGCATGCCCGGTGGGACGTGCCTGGACGAACACGACGGTTTGGCATGTTCGCGACTAGATTCGGGCCTGCGCGACGCCATGTCTACCGGTCGGTAGGAAATTCCTCGTTCACGCGGGGTTAACGCCCGACGCCCATTCTTGACGGCTCGTCAGGTACGCGTGACAGTACGTCCATGGCCACCCATGGGTTACGTCGGTCGCACCGGAACGGACGAGGGGCGTGGGGCGCCGCGTTCATGGCCCTCGTGTCCTGCGCGCTGTACGCGGGAGCTCCGGCGCGCGCCGCCGAAGCCGTGCCGTACGACGCGCGGGCGGCCGAAGTGACCGTCAGCGGGACCCGCTTCGTCGACGGGTACGGACGCGAGGTCGTCCTGCGCGGCTTCAACGTGTCCGGCGAGACCAAGCTGGCCGAGAACGGCGGGCTGCCCTTCTCCGGTGTCGAGGACGCGCGCAGAGCCGCGCGTGCCGTACGCGAGCTGGGCGGGGCCAACTCGGTGCGGTTCCTGCTGTCATGGGCGGCGGCGGAACCCACGCGCGACACGGTCGACGAGGAGTACCTGAGCCGGGCGACGGCGCAGATGCGGGAGTTCCTCGCCGTCGGGTTGCGTGTGTACCCCGACTTCCACCAGGACCTCTTCTCGCGGTACGTCTTCGACAAAAACAGCTGGTACTCGGGCGACGGCGCACCCCGCTGGGTCGTCGAGGCGGGCGGCTACCCGCGCGAGTTCTGCGGCATCTGCGCCCACTGGGGACAGAACATCACCCAGAACCGGACGGTCAAGGACGCCATGCGCGACTTCTGGACCAACCGCAACGGCATCCAGGACGCCTTTCTCGACACCGCCCAGGCGACCATGACGTACCTCGCGACGCATCTGGAGCCCGCGGAGTTCGCGGGCGTCGCCGGTTTCGACCCGTACAACGAGCCCTATGCGGGGCAGTACTCGGACGGGCAGGACGGCAGCAGCTGGGAGAAGGGCCTGCTGTGGCCGTTCTACGAGAAGTTCCGGGCGCGCATGGACATGGCGGGCTGGCGGAACAAGCCCGCGCTCGTCGAGCCGAACATGTTCTGGAACTCCAATCTCTCCTTCATGAAGCAGCCCGGCGGACTGGCCGGCGCGGGCTCGCTGGGGCCGCGCTACGTCTTCAACACGCACTTCTACGACCAGGCGCGGATGTCGGGCTTCTTCAACCTGACCAAGGCCAAGGACGGCGAGTACTCGGCGGACTTCCAAGCCGTACGCGGCCGCTCCACGGCCCTCGGCACCCCCGCCGTCGTCAGCGAGTTCGGCCATCCGCTGACCGGTACCTCGTCGGACAAGGCGCCGTCGGTCCTCAAGGGGCTGTACCAGGCGCTCGACAGCGGACTGGACGGCCGCGCCTGGTGGCGGAACCCGGCCGCCGCAGGGCCCGTCCTGTCCGCGCACCAGTGGCAGTGGGACATCTACAGCGGACGCCATCACGAGGCGATGAACGACAACCCGCAGAAGATCCGCACCGAGGGCGACGCGTGGAACGACGAGGATCTGTCCGCCGTACGCCTCGACGACAGCGGCGCCCCGGTGCTCCGCCAGGACGCACGGCTCGTCGACCGGCTGTACCCCAGCGCGGTCGCCGGGCGCACGCTCGCGTTCCTCTACGAGGACCGCTCACACGACGCGGGCAGAGTGATGACGTGGAGTCAGATTCCGTCCGTCATGCCGGAGTCTGCGCGACTCGTGGGTACGGATCGGCCGTACGGCGTCCTGGTCTGGCGGAGCAACGGGTCGGACGCCGCCCCGACGGAGCTGCACCTCCCCGCCGGCTTCGATCCCGCCACCACCACGGTCGTCTCGGACCTCGGCACGGTCACCGGGCCCGGGACCACGGGCGCGATCGCCCTCACCCCCGAGCCCGGAGGCACGAACGCCCGCCGGATTCTCCTGTCCGCCGCCCCGGAGGGCGCGCACTTCGCCCTCGTGAGCGCCGCTCCGGCCACCGCGGAGCAGCGGGCGGCCGTGCAGCGGGAGCTCGTCGACTGGCTTGCGGCGACAGGGATCGGGCGGCAGTGACGCCCGAGGTCAGGAGGGTTCGCCGTCCGGTTGCGTATCGGGTGCCGTGCCCGGCCGGAGGGTGGTGATGAGTGGCCAGATCACCGAGTAGACAAGGATCTTGGTCAGCGGGTTCAGCCAGACGAGCAGCGGCGCACCCTCCTGCACGCCCCCGACCAGGGCGATCAGACCGACCGTCAGACCGACACTGATCCCGTACGCCAGCAGGAAGCGCAGCCAGGAGAGCCAGGCCGCGACGATCGCCTGGCGGCCGTACAGCGTCGGTGTGGTGGGTTTGGGCGCGTTGCCGTATCGCTGTGCGAACTTCTGGTCCGCCCAGCGCAGCGTGCTGTGGCCGTAGACCACGGTGATCCCGAGGTAGGCGGCCGACAGACCGTGCCAGATGCTCGGCTCCGCGCCGTTGCGCACACTGATGACGGTCGCTGCCAGCAGCACGACGTCCAGCAGCGGCACGCACAGCAGAAGCGCCCCGCCCACTCTGCGCCAGCCGGCGATGTAGCGCGCCGCCAATCCGCTCAACAACAGCACCCAGAACAGGACGTCACAGGCGACGATCAGGTAAAAGATGGCCTACCCCCGGTATCTCCGTGGTGGTACCCGCGATGGCCTGGTCAGGGCCGCGAGCATGGACACGCGTGCCAATTATGACCGGTCCCGGTCGAGTTCGCCGTTGCGAAGGGCGTGCAGGGGGTCGCCGTAGTCGTAGGTGCCGACGACCCCGCCCTTGATGTCGGTCGAGTCGTGGACGGCGTACCCCAGCAGTCCCAGCAGTTCGTCGGACATCCGCGCGGCCTTCTCGGGTGCGAGCCCCAGTTGGCAGTTGTCGACCGGACGGAGCCAACCGGCGCAGTAGCTCAGTGTCAGCCCCCTGCGTGCCTCGTCGGTGGCCCGGTTGGCGCCGCCTCCGTGCAGCACATCACCGCGGAACAGCAGAATGTCGCCCGGCTCCATGACCGCCTGCGCTATCTGCGCGCCCCTGGGGCGCCGGTCGAGCGGCCATCGGCAGCTGCCCGGCACGACCCGGGTGGCGCCGTTCTCCTCGGTGAACGGAGTCAGGGCCACCATCGCGCTGACGTTCCACGGGTGTTCGGTCCGGGGCAGCTCAGGCCACCAGGATCCGGTGTCCCGGTGGAAGAGCTGCGACGACTCCCCGGGGCCGATCTGGATCACTTCCGCGGCGCTGAGGAGCGTGCGGTTCGACCAGCCGGAGAGCAGCCGGTCGACACTCGGGAGGATCAGGTGATGGGTGATCAGTTCGTGCGAGGCCGGGATCTTCGCGGGCAGGCCGTGCAAGCGTAGCGTGCGGCGGCCGAGGAACCGGTCGTACATCACCGAACCCGTGGCCGGCCCCGGCCACTCCGACTCGTCGCGCACCCATGCGTCGATCTCCCGGTTGAGTGCGGCGATCAGTTCGGGGGCGACGACGGAGCGCACCACGGCCGCTCCCTCGGTACGCACGGTCTCCTCGATCGCCGGCCAGACATGGGGCGGACCGAAGTCGGGGATGCGGGCCGCCGGGGTGCCGCGGCCGTCGTTGCGTCGCGGTGTGGGCTGTGCGGAGGGCAGTTCCATGAGTGACTCACTGTCCGTAAATCGTCGTCAGTACGGTGCCGACGGGCTGCTTCAGGGCGTCCTGGATTCGGCTGCGCAGGATGACGCGCTCCCGTCCGGCGAAGATGTCCGCCTCCTCCAGGACCAGTTCCGTGGAGAGTTCGTCGCCCGCGTGGATGGGACGCTCGTGGCGGAAGCGCTGGGCGGCATGCAGGGAGCGCGAGTAGTCGAATCCGAAGCCGGGATCCTCCAGCAGCTGCAACGCCACCCGTCCCGACACGAGCCCCGCGAAGGTGGGCGGAGCGATCAGATCCGGATGGCCGGCCGCTCGTGCCGCTGCCACCTCGTGGTAGACGGGGTTCGGGTCACAGATTCCGTAGGCGAACATCCGGATCACATCGCGCGTGACCAGATGGGGTTCGGGGTTGGTGAAGCACCTGCCGATGTAGGAGGTGTTCAGAGGCATCGCTTCGTCGCTCCTCAGACGCGTCGGCGGTAGGTCCGCAGGGCCAGGGGCAGGAGTACGACCACCATCCCGGCGCACCACGCCGCCACGACCGCCACGGGCCGTCCGGCCGGTTCGCCGGCGAGCAGTGCCCGTACGGCGTCCGTGACCCAGGTCACCGGGTTGATCTCGGCCCAGACACGGATCCAGTCCGGCATACGGTCGGTGGCCACCAGCGTCGAACTGCCGAAGGCCAGCGGGAACATGAGCACCGTGCCCAGGGTCTGGACCCCCATGGGTGTCCGGGCGCGCAGCCCGACCAGGACCCAGACCCAGCAGAGCGAGAAGGAGAAAACGAGCGCGACCGCACCCGCGGACAGCACACCGATCGCCCCGCCGCCCGGCCGGAACCCGATGAGGAGGCCGACCACCATCATCACGGCGAGCGACAGGGCGTAGCGCACCAGGTCGCCCAGCACGGTGCCCAGCAGCGGGGCGGAGCGTGAGATGGGCAGGGTGCGGAAGCGGTCGAAGATCCCCTTCTGCAGGTCCGTGGAGAGGGTCAGCCCGGTGCCCAACGTGGTGAAGACGACCGACTGCACGGCGATGCCCGGCAGGGCGAA
Organism: Streptomyces sp. NBC_01353; assembly: GCF_036237275.1. Taxonomy (GTDB): domain Bacteria; phylum Actinomycetota; class Actinomycetes; order Streptomycetales; family Streptomycetaceae; genus Streptomyces. The sequence goes on from NZ_CP108352.1 coordinate 930,480, forward strand.
GTCGCGGTAGGTCCGCCAGTCCCCGTCCACGGCCTGGCCCAGCACGAACACGAAGAGGACCACGAAGATCACCGGTTGCAGAGTGAACCCCGCGATCTCCTCCGGGCTGCTGCGCAGCCGGAGAACGCTGCGCCACGCCACCGCCCTCGACTGCCGCACCGCCGCGGACAGCCCGCCCTGCCGTGCCCGCCCCGCCGTCTCGGCCCGGCTCCGTTCAACCGTTCGCACGATCGGCCTCCTTCGGGGGTTGCTCGGCGCCTCCGGTGAGCGCGAGGAAGACCTCGTCGAGACTCGGGTGTCCCAGGGAGATCTGGTCACGGGCCAGCCCGGATTCCAGAAGCCGCTGGGCCACCTCCGGGAACGACTGCGGATCGTCCAGGGGCAGACGTACCGTCCCTTGGCCGGACTCCGCAGGGGTGCCCAGCAGGCGGGTGGTCGCGTCCGCGGCCTCCCGTACGGTCATCCGCTGCGGGGGCCGGAACTCGACCCGGTGCCCGCCGACTCGGCGCTTGAGCTCCATGGGCCGGCCCGTGGCGATCAGACGACCCTCGGCGAGCACCGCGACCGTGTCCGCGAGCCGGTCCGCCTCCTCCAGGTACTGCGTGGTGAGGAGCACCGTCGTGCCGTCCGCGACCAACTCCTCGACCAGGCTCCACAGTTCGCCCCGGCTGTGCGGATCGAGACCGGTCGTCGGCTCGTCCAGGAACAGCACCCGCGGCCGGTGCAGAAGGCTGGCGGCGAGGTCCAGCCGACGGCGCATCCCTCCGCTGTACGTCTTGACCGGCTTGCTCGCGGCCCGCGTCAGCCCCAGGCGTTCGAGCATCTCGGCCGCCCTGGCGCGTGCCGCCGGCCAGGACAGTCCGGTCAGGCGCCCGAAGAGCGCGAGATTGCCGGTGCCCGTCAGTAGATCGTCCACGGCCGCGTACTGTCCGGTGACTCCGATCAGCTCACGCACCCGAGCCGCCTCGGCGACGACGTCCAGACCGGCGATCCGGGCGCTGCCGACGTCGGGTGGGAGGAGCGTGGCCAGGACCCGTACGACCGTCGTCTTCCCCGCGCCGTTGGGGCCGAGCAGACACAGCACGCTGCCCCGTTCCGCCCGGAGATCCACACCGTCCAGGATCGTCTCGGTCCCGAACCGCTTGCCCAGGGACCGCACTTCGATGTCCGGCGTCACGGCGCGACGCTCCCCACACTCGTTCTCCGCCTGCTCACGGGAGTACCGTCCGCTCCTCGGCTCAAGCGCCCACGGCGTGGAAACCGCCGTCGACATGCACGATCTCCCCGGTCGTCGCGGGCAGCCAGTCCGACAGCAGCGCGACACAGGCCCGCGCGGTCGGGTCCATGTCGTCGCCCTGCCACCCCAGCGGGGCGGTCCTGTCCCACTCCTGGGTGTCGAAGCCGGGCACGCTGCGCGCCGCCGTCGTCCGCAGCGGACCCGCGGCCACCAGATTGACCCGGACGCCCCGGGGGCCGAGATCCCGTGCCAAGTACCGGGCGCACGACTCGAGTCCGGCCTTGGCCACCCCCATCCAGTCGTATCCGGGCCAGGCCCGCGACGCGTCGTAGTCGAGACCGACGACCGCGCCACCCGGTCCCATCATCGGAAGCACCGCGGCCGTCAGTGCCTTCAGGGAGTACGTGGACACCTGAAGGGTCGTGGCGACGTCCTCCCACGGCGTGTGCAGGAAGTTGCCGCCCAGCGCCGACTGCGGTGCGAACGCGATGGAGTGCAGGATCCCGTCCAAGCCGTCGACATGCTCACCCAACCGGTCGGCGAGCGTGCCGAGTTGTTCCTCGGACGTCACGTCGAGCTCCAGCACGGGAGGAGGCTGCGGCAGCCGCTGCGCCACCCGTCTGACAAGGCTCATCCGCCCGTGACCGGTGAGGACGATCTGCGCGCCCTCTGCCTGGGCGACGCGTGCCACGTGGAAGGCGATGGAAGCGTCGGTCAGGACCCCCGTGACCAGAATGCGCTTCCCCTTGAGAAGTCCCACCAGTTCTCCCTTGCGATGTGTTCGGTACCGTCCGGCCGTGACAGGGGCGACGCGGCCCGTGCCGGATGAGTTCAGTGCCGTCAGTGGCCCATGAGCGAGCCGCCGTCGACGGGTACGACGGCTCCGGTCACATAGGCCGCGTCCTCGCCGGCCAGGAAGCGCACGACGCGGGCGACCTCCTCGGGCGCGGCGCTGCGACCGAGCGGAATCTGCCGGATGTACTCGTCGCGCAGCGCGGAGGGCAGGGCGGCGGTCATGTCCGTCTCGATGAATCCGGGCGCCACGACGTTGACGGTGATGCCACGCGGGCCGAGCTCGCGGGCCATGCTGCGGCCGAAGCCGACCAGACCGGCTTTGGACGCCGCGTAGTTGGCCTGTCCGGCCGCGCCCTGCAGGCCGACCACGGAGGAGATGAGCACGATGCGCCCCCGGCGCATCCGCAGCATCCCCCGCACCGCGCGCTTCACCGTGCGGTAGGCACCCGTCAGATTGGTGTCCAGGACGGCCGTGAAGTCCTCCTCCGGCATGGCCGCCAGGAGGCGGTCGCGGACGATGCCCGCATTGACCACGAGAACCTCGACGGGCCCCTGCTCCTCCTCGACCCGCTTGAACGCCAGATCCACCTGGGCCGTGTCGGTGACGTCACAGGCCACCCCGAACAGCCCCTCAGGGGGCTCGGCGCCACGGTGTGTCACCGCCACCCGCTCACCCGACGCCTGCAGTTCGCGCGCCACGGCGAGGCCGATTCCGCGGCTTCCGCCGACCACCAGACAAGACCGTTTCATGCGTCGTCCCCTCCGATCTTCTCTTCCGCACCGGCTCAGCGAGTGCCGGCGGAGGAGGGGTTCGGCAGCGTCGCGGAGGCGTGCAGCCGGCCGGTGATGTGCTCGTTGAGCGCGTAACGGCTCAGCACCTCCGGCGGGAGGCTCCGTGCCCCGGAGACGACGCCGATGCAGTCGGGGGCCGCGCACAGGCAGTCGAACGGCCCGACCATCTCCCACTCGGTGGAGGGATAGAAGAAGGCGAGTTCCTCGCCCGCGGCGATCGGACGCAGCGCACGCACCTCCATACGTGCCGTGTCGACATGGACGTTGGGCGCGCAGGAGTGGTTGAGGTAGCGGACCTGCGGGCCGTCTATGTGCCGGTCGTCCCCGGTGTCGATCGTGTAGATGGAGGGCCATTCGGCCACGACGCACTCCGTCAGGTCGGCGAACGCCTCCCCTTCCGCGAGGGGTCGCGCGGCGACGACACCGGCGCCGTACGCGCGGTCCTGGACCAGCTTGAACGCTTGCGTCTGCATGGAGCGGAATCCTTTTCCTTTGCCGGGCGTCCGGGGCCCGGATGAGATGGTTCGGTGGTCAGTTCCGTGCGGCGCCGTCGGGACGTTGCTCCAGCAGTTCGAGCAGGATCCCGGCCAGTGCGGCGGCCGTACGGTTCTCGTAGACGATCTGCGGCCGGAGCCCCGGCACCAGTGCCTTCAGCCGACGCAGGACGGTCATCGTCGTCAGGGAGTCCATGCCGAGGGCGAAGAAGTCGGCGTCGGGGGCCAGGGCGTCCGCGCCGGGCAGGCTCAGCGCTCGGGCGACCAGGTCCTGCACATGCCGCTGGACCAGCGTCAGGCGCTGTCCCTCCGGGGCGGTGGCCAGCAGCCCGCGCAGATCGCCGTCGGCCGGCGTCCGGCCGTCGGGTGGGGCGGGGGCGGCGGGTGCCGGAGCCGTGAGGTGGTCGAGCAGGGGGAGCGGGGTACGGGTGGCGTACGCGGCCGCTACCGCCGGCCAGTCGGCATCGGCCACGACCACCTGCGCCTCGGAGCCGGCCAGCATCTGATCCACGGCCGCGACGGCGCGCTCGCCCGGCATGAGGCGCAGCCCGGAGGCCAGGATCGCCGCGCGGGCCGCCGGGTCGTCCAGCCCGTCGTCCCACGGACCCCAGTTGATGACCTGCGCGGGCAGACCGGCGAGCCGACGGGCGTGCACCAGGGTGTCGAGGAAGCAGCCGGCGGCCGCGTAGTGGGCCAGTCCCTGGGAGCCGAGGAGCGCGGTGGTGGACGAGTAGCAGAGGAACTGCTCCACGTCGTGGCCTGCGGAGCAGCGGTGCAGCAGCGCAGTCCCGGTGATCTTCGGGTGGAGCACGGCTGCCAGCCGCTCCTCGGACATGTCGGCCAGCGTGGAGACGTCCTCCACGAACGCGGCCTGGTAGATGCCGCGCAGGGGCGGGAGGTCCGTGCCGAACCGCGTGAACAGCTCCCGTACGTCGGTCTCGTCCGTCACGTCCGCCGCGATCGGGGTGATCGTCACGCCCTGGGCCCGCAGCCGGTCCACGACGCCGGTCGCCGCACCGGTCAGGCCGCGCCGGGACATCAGCACCAGATGGCGCGCGCCCAGCCGGACCAGTCGGTCGAGCAGGGCGGGGCCGAGCCGGCCCGTGGCGCCCACCACCAGATGGCTGCCCTGGTCGTCCAGGACCGCGGGGGCGGAGACCGGCCGCACGGCGTCCGTCAGGCGAGGGACGTACCGGGCTCCGGCACGGTGGGCGCTCTGCTCCCCGTACCGCTCCGAGAGGAGGTCGGCGACGAGCACCCGGGCGGACGACTCCGTGTCGGCCGTGTGGTCGAGGTCCACCAGACCCCCCCACCGTTCGGGGTGCTCCAGGGCCGCACTGCGGCCGAGCCCCCACAGGACGGCCTGGGCGGGATGGAGCGTGGGCTCGTCCCTGACCGCCTGGGCCCCGCTGGTGACGAACCACAGCCTGGCCTCGGTGTCCGTGGCGGCCGCCACGGCCTGGATCAGCCGGGTGGCCCGGCCGGCGATCCGGAGCGCCTGCGCGGCGGTGTCCGGGTCCAGCCCGTCGGCCGGGCCGGCACCGGGGCCATGGACCAGGTGGCGTACGTCGTCGAGTCCGCCGAGCCGTGCGGCGAGCGCGGTCGGCGCGACACCGTCCAGGTCATCTGCGCTGACGGTCCGGCAGGCCATGCCGTGCGCCTCCAGCCGGCGGCCGACCGCCGCGGCCAGCGCGTCGTCGACTCCGACGAGCAGCACCTTCCCGTGGCGGACCGCGCCGTCGGCGGGTTCCCCCGTCGACGGCCGCTCAGTCCATTCCAGGGACCTCAGCCAGGATGCCGGGGCGTGGTCGGGGCGACCGCCGATCCGGCGCAGGCGTACGCCACGTGCCCGGCCGCGCAGCACTCCGTCCTGGTACCAGTCCAGCGCGGCGACCAGGCGGTCCCCTTCCTCCGCCACCCTGGCCGCCACCCGGAGCGGCCCGGCAACGGGGTCTGTCGGGGCGCGGAAGCTCAGGCTGTCGATACCCACGACCGTGTACATCCCGTCGTGCGGTCCCTCCTGCCGCCACAGGCAGGCGGGCAGGGCCTGGAACGCGGCGTCCAGGACGAGGTGGAGGTCGTCGGGCGGCGTGACTCCCCCGGCTCCCCCGTCGTCCGTGCGGGGCAGTGCCGGCTCGGCGAGAACGCCGTCGCCGAGCTCCCGTAGCCGCCGGATCACCCGCAGCGCCGGCCCGTACGCCAGACCGGCCTGCTCCAGGCCCCCGTAGTACGCGTCCGCCTCGACCGGTTCCCCGGCCGACCCGTCCACCGGCACCGGCACCGGGCGGGGCGCCGGGATCTCGGCCGGATCCTCGTGCAGCCGGGCGGAGGCGCAATGGGTCCACTCCCCGTCCGCGGCCCGGCTGTGGAAGTCGAGCTCCGCGGTGGCGGAGCCGGACGCGGACGGCCGCAGCAGGATCTGAAGCGCGACGGGGTCGCCATCGAGAACGACGGCGGCGTGCACGGTGAGGTCCCTGACCACGTGGTGGCCCGCGCCTGCCTCTGCGGCGGCGGCCAGGGCCAGCCGCAGATAGGCGGAGACGGGCAGCAACGCCTGTCCGCCCACCCGGTGTTGGTGCAGCGCCGCGAGGTGTGGGGCGGACAGGTCGGTCTGCCACAGACGGGTTCCGGGCAGGGCGGCCAGCTCCGCGCCATGGCCCAGCACTCCCCGTCCCGGGGTGGCGACCGGGCCGACCGGGAGGGAGGCAGCGGCCGTTGCGGCGGGCCGGGCGGCGGTGGACCAGTACCGGCGGCGGAGCCACGACTGCCGTGGCAGATCGGCCAGTTCACCCGCGGGGGTCAGCTCCTCCCACGGCAGCGGAAGACCGTGACAGTGCAGCCGTCCCACCGCCGCGAGGAACGTCGTGTACGGCGCGAGATCCCGTACGAGTGTGGGGCCGACAAGCGCGTCCCGCACACCGCTGTCGCGCAGCGTGGCCCGCACGTCACGAACCAGGACCGGGTGCGGCGAGATCTCGACGAAGGCGCTGTGCCCCGCCATGGCCGCCGCACGCACCGCGTCGGCGAGCCGCACGGGTGCGCGCAGGTTGTCCGCCCAGTAGGCGGCGTCGCACACCGGTGTGTCCCCCACCCTGTCCCCGACGGTCGAGAAGAACTCGATCTCCGGCTCTGCCGGGGACAGATCGTCCAGCAGCTCCAGGAGCGGCTCCAGGAGCGGATCCATCCGAGGGGAGTGCGAGGCCACATCGACCTGCACCAGACGGGCGTTGACGCCCTCGTCCTCGTACGCCCGCGTCAACTTCCGTACGATGTCGGCGTCTCCTGAGATGACGGTGGATCCCGGGCTCGGGACGACCGCGACCTCCACCTCACCGCCCGGCGCGACCGTCGCGAGCCTCGCGGCGAGCACCTCGGCGGGCCGTTCGATCACGGCCATCGCCCCCTCGCCTGCCACCTTGGCGAGCAGCCGGGAGCGTCGGCAGATCACTCGTACGCCGTCCTCGGTGCTCAGCGCCCCGGAGACGACCGCGGCCGCCACCTCACCCATGGAGTGGCCGATCACCGCGGCGGGGCGCACCCCGTGCTCCCGCCACATCGCACCGAGTCCGAGCTGCATCGCGAACAGCAGCGGCTGGACGACGGAGACGTCGGTCGGCAGCTGCTCGGCCGCCAGCATCTCTCGCAGGGAGAATGCGCCCTCGGCCAGCATCAGCGGTTCCAGCTCGTCGACGACCGTGCGGAACGCCGGTTCGGAGCGCAGCAGTTCACGCCCCATGCCCGCCCACTGGGAGCCCTGCCCGGAGAACACCCACACGGGCCCGCCGGAGTGCCGGGCACGGCCCTGCACCACATCGGGCGACGCGGTGCCCCCGGCGAGGGCCCGCAGGGCGCCGCGCAGGGTGCTGTGGTCCGCGCCCACCACACAGGCCCGGTGGGTCTCGTGGGAGCGGCGCAGCGCGAGCGTGTGCACCAGGTCCTGGAAGGGCGTGGCCCCGTCGTCCGCCGCCAGCCAGTCGGCCAGCCGCTGCGCCTGTTCGCGCAGGGCGGTCGGGGAACCGGCGGACAGCGGTACGAGACACGGCGCGGCCTCATCCCCGGCCCGCCGCCTCGGGGTGCCGGCCGCCGGCGCCTCCTCCAGTACGACATGCGCGTTGGTGCCGCTGAATCCGAAGCCGCTGACGCCGGCGCGCCGTATCCGCTCCCCGCGCGGCCAGGGGGTGGCGGCGGTGACCACACGCAGGGGGATGTCGTCGAAGGGGATGAGAGGGTTGGGCCGGTCGAAGTTCAGACTCGGCGGCAGCTCCTCATGGACGAGGCTCAGCACGACCTTGATGAGTCCGGCGATGCCGGCGGCCGCCTCCAGGTGACCGATGTTCGTCTTGGCCGAGCCGATCAGCAGATCCGCGGCGCGGGGCCCGGCTTCCTCCAGCAGAGCCGCGGTGACGGCCCGTACCTCGATGGGGTCGCCGAGGGCGGTTCCGGTGCCGTGCGCTTCGATGTAGTCGATGTCCTCGGGGCGCAGCGCGGAGACCGCCCCTGCCGTGCGCAGCAACTCCTCCTGTGCCTGCGGGTTGGGTGCCATCAGTCCGTTGGACGCGCCGTCCTGGTTGACGGCGCTCCCCCGGATCACCGCCAGGACCCGGTCGCCGTCCCGCCGGGCGGCGGACAGCCGCTTGAGTACGACGACTCCGCAGCCCTCACCGCGGCCGTAGCCGTCCGCGTCGGCGGCGAACGTCTTGCACCGGCCGTCGGCGGCCATCACGCCGGCTTCCTCGAAGTTCACGGTGACCGCGGGCGACAGCAGCAGGTTGACCCCGCCGGCCAGTGCCAGGTCGGTCTCACCCGTGCGCAGGCTCTGCACGGCCTGGTGCACGGCGACCAGGGACGAGGAGCAGGCGGTGTCGACGACCAGACTCGGGCCGCGGAGCCCCAGCGTGTACGAGATCCGGTTCGCGATCACGCTGAGCGCGGAGCCGATACCGCTCCATGCGTCGATGCGGTCCAGATCGCTCATCTGCAGGGTGCCGTAGTCGGAGACCGAGGCCCCCACGAAGACACCCGTGCGCGTCCCGGCCAGCGAACGCGGCGGGACTCCCGCGTGTTCCAGGGCTTCCCAGGCCACTTCGAGCATGAGCCGCTGCTGGGGGTCGGCAGCCGAGGCCTCCCGTGCGGAGAGGCCGAAGAAGTCGGCGTCGAATGCCGCGAGGTCCTCGCTCAGGTACCCGCCCTTGGTGCCGGTGGCCGCCAGGACCGAGGCGCTCTCGGGGAACTGGCCGCGGTAGAGGTCGAGACGCTCGGGCGGAGCGGGCGCGATGGCGTCGCGGCCCTCGCTCAGCAGTCGCCAGTACGCCTCAGGGGTGGCCGCGCCGCCGGGCAGACGGCAGCCGAGGCCGATGACGGCCACCGGCTCGGATCCGCTCTCGGGGCCCACGGACGGGGCGGCAGGCCCCTGCCCCGGCGCCGGCTCCGTCGTCAGGAACCGCGCGAGCGAAGCGACCGTGGGCACCTCGTACGCCATGGTCGGGGGCAGCGAGCGGTCCAGCAGGTCCTCCAGCGCCCCGGACAGCTCCACCGCGGCCAGCGAGCTCAGCCCGAGGTTCGCGAGCGGCTCGTCCGGGTCGATCGCCTGCTCCGGTATGTCGAGCCGCCGGGCGAGCCAGTCGGTCAGCCAGCCGCGCAGCGCCTGTTCGGTCATCGGGTTCACCAGCTCGTCTCCAGATCACGCAGCACGCCCTTGCCGTAGTGGGCGGCGCATGCATGGCGCTGCACCTTGCCACTGCTGGTCTTCGGGATCGTGCCGCCGCGTACGAACAGCACCTCGTGGGGTTCGATGCCGTGGTGGCCGCTCAGGGCCCGGCGGACGGCGCGTACCGCGTCGCGCCGCGTGGGCAGCGAGCCCGGGGCCGGTGTGCGCCGTAGCTCCACGGCCACGACCAGGCGTTCACCGTCCGCGCTCTGCACGGGGAACGCGGCGGTGCCGGTGGGGGTGAGCCCGGCGAGCGCTTCCTCGACGGTCCCCTCGATGTCGGCCGGGTAGTGGTTGCGGCCGTCGATGACGATCAGGTCCTTGCGGCGGCCCGTCAGGAACAGCTCCTCGTCGTGGAGGAAGCCCAGGTCCCCCGTGCGCAGCCACTCCGGAGCGGTCCGCTCGCCCGACACGGTGGTCAGGGCGGTGCCGAAGAGCTCCGCGGAGTCCACGGGCCGCTTCCAGTAGCCGCGGGACACGTTGGGACCCGCCACGCAGATCTCACCGACCTGCCCCGGCGACCGCTCGACGCCGGTCAGGGGGTCGGCGATCATCAGCCGCACCTCCGGCAGGGGTGTCCCGCAGCCGACGAGCTGCCACGCTTCGGGATCGTCCGGTGGACAGATCCGTACCCGGCCCTCGGACAGCTGCGCCCGGTCGACGCCGAGCACCGTGGCCCCGTCGAGGGCGGAGGTGACACCGAGCGTGGCCTCGGCGAGGCCGTATCCGGGAGCGTGTCCGGACAGCGCGAACCCGCAGCTCGCGAAGGTGTCGGCGAAGGCCCGTACGCTCTCGGGGCGGACCTGCTCGCTGCCGTTGCACAGGGTGTGCAGCGCGTCCAGGCGCAGGGACCGCTTCTGTTCCTCCGTCACCCGCCGGACGCACAGGTCGAGGGCGAAGTTGGGTGCTGCGGTCCAGCTTCCCCCGTAGTCGCTGATGAGCTTGAGCCAGCGGTGGGGCTGCTGGACGAACGCCATCGGCGTCAGATGCACCGCGTGCGCGCCCACGCTGAGGGGCATGGCCACTCCGGTGATGAGCCCCATGTCGTGGAAGTACGGAAGCCAGGACACGATCACGTCCTCGGCGACGAGTTGCGACTGCTCGGCGCACTGGCGGGCGGCTGCCATCAGATTGGCGTTGCTGATGAGGACGCCGCGCGGGGCTCGGGTCGAGCCGGAGGTGTACTGGAGATAGGCGATGTCCGCCGGCGCGGACCCCGCCCGGTTCATGTCCGTGTCTTCGGGGTCCCGGGGCTCGCCGGGCAGGTCGTCGATGAGGACGAGCGGGCAGGGCGAGGCCGGGGCGGCCTCGGCCGTCAGCTGCGCGACCAGCTCATGGCCGGCGCCGGTGGTGAGGACGCACGCGGGCTCGGAGTCCCGGAGCACTCCGGTGATGCGGTCGTTGCTGCGGAACGGCTCCGGTGCGTGGAGCGGCACCGCGATCGTCCCGGCGTACAGACAGCCGAGGAAGCCGACGAGATAGTCGAGACCGTGCGGGGCGAGGAGTGCGACCCGGTCCCCGGTCCGGCAGCGCCGGCGCAGTTCCCCCGCCAACGCCGTCGCCCGCCGGTCCAGTTCGCGGTAGGTGAGCGTGTGAGCGATCCCTTGCCGGTCGGTTCCGTAGTCGACGAAGGTGAATGCGGGCGCGTCGCCGTCGTTCGCAGCCTTGTGCCGGACCGCGCGCGGAAGGTCGTGGAACGCCGTGGCGTTCCTGGCAGAACGCTCCGGGGGTGCGGGAGACATGCGGGGTGGCCAGCCTTTCGTCGTTCGTGGTCGAGTGCCGCTGTGCGAGGGGTGAACGCGCCGGTACGGGCTCAGCCGCGCTCGAACACGTCACGCAGATATCCCGCCGAGACCCGGTCGAGGTGGTCCAGGAAAAGACGGCGGGCCTCCTCCTTCTCCTCGGTGGTGATCACATCGGCGGCCAGACCCAGTTCGGAGGAGCGCGCGAGCTCGTAGAACTCCTCGCGCAGCAGGGAACACACGACGGCGTCGAAGTACCGTCCGTCGAGGAAGAAGTAGTCCCGCAGGATCCCTTCCAGGGTGAATCCTCCGTGGGTGATGATCTGGACCATGTGGCGGTTGTGCATCCCCAGGGTGAGCTCCACGCGGTGCGCGTTCTTCGCGTGGAAGAGGTAGTTCAGCAGGAGGACGTTCGCCTCCACGCCGTATCCCTGCGCCCAGAGTCCCGGGGTGCCGATGGCCGAGCCGATGGTGTAGCTGCCCTCGTAGGCAAGGGGGCCCCAGTTGACCGCGCCGACCCGCTCGCCCTCGTGGGTGACGATCATCAGGTAGCGCATGCCGCCCTGCTGGGTCGCCTGCTTGAGAAGTTCGGCGGGCAGGAACTGCGGGGAACCCGAGGAGTAGGTGCTGACGGTGCTCGCCGACCAGTCCGAGATCAGCTGGAAATCCTCGTCGGTACAGCCTTGCAGCGATACGAAGTCCCCGCGCATCACGGCTCCCAGCGGCGCAGAGCGAGCACCGCGTTGTGGCCGCCGAATCCGAACGAGTTGCTGAGTGCCGCCGTCACCTGGTGCTCCTGCGGGGTGTGGGGCACGAAGTTGAGCTCGGGGTCGATCGGGTTGTCGCAGTTCAGGGTCGGGGGGACCATGCCGGTTTCGATGGCCTTCAGCGTGGCGATGGCCTCGACGGTGCCGGCGCCCGCGATCAGATGCCCGATCATCGACTTCTGGGAGCTGATCGGCACGTGGGGCGCACGGTCTCCGAAGACGGCGCGGATGGCGGCGACCTCCGTGTCGTCGTTGAGGACGGTGCCGGTGCCGTGGGCGCTGATGTAGTCGATGTCCGCGGGTCCGACGCCCGCGTCCTCGAGCGCCATCCGGATCGCCCGCTGGGCGCCCCGGCCTTCGGGATGCGGTGCGGTCGAGTGGTAGGCGTCGGTGGTGGCGCCGTAGCCGATGAGCTCGCCCAGGATCGTGGCGCCGCGACGTATCGCGTGGTCGGCGGCCTCCACGACGACGACGCCCGCGCCGGCGCCGAACACGAACCCGTCCCGGTCGGTGTCGAACGGCCGACTGGCCTGCGTGGGAGCGTCGTTACGCCGTGACAGCGCCCGTACGTTGGACATGGCGGCCACGTCGAGCCGGGTGATCGGGTCGTCGGAGCCACCGGCAATCATGGCGTCGGCGCGGCCTTCGCGGATCATGTGCATGGCTTCACCGATGCAGGTGGTGCCGGTGGCGCAGGCGGTGATGATCGCCCCGGTCGGGCCCTCGGCGCCGTAGCGCATCGCGACCTCCGCGGACGGGTTGTCCGGGGCGCCGCCGATGGCGTATCCGGCACTGATCCCTCGCGGACCACGCACCCGCAGCCGCTCCACGGCGTCGATGCAGGCGATGTTGGCGCCGTAGCCCGAGCCGATCAGCACGCCCACCCGGTGGCCGGTCTCCTCCGTGATGGTCAGCTTGGACTGTTCCATGGCCTGGACGGCGGCCGACACCGCGAACCAGCCGAAGCGGTCCATGCGTCGACTGGCCACCCTGGACATGTACTTGGTGGGGTCGAAGTCGGTGATCTCGGCGGCGATGCGGGTCTGCAGGTCCGACGGGTCGAACGCGGTGATGGGGCCGACCCCGCTGCGTCCTTCGAGCAACGACGACCAGAAGTCCTCGACCGTCGTGCCGATCGCTGTCACGACACCGGTGCCGGTGACCACGACGCGGCGTCGGGTGCCGCTCTCATCATTTCGGGACACAGTGGTTCCGCCTCTCTTTCGTTCCGGTCTGCGGGGCCGTACCGGCCCTGCCCGGGTTCTTGCGTGCAAGGGCCCGGTGGACGTGCTCGGTCAGCGCGGAGACATCCGTCTTGCCGCGGTGGTTGACCGGGAACCGGTTCATCACGAGCACGTGGTTGGGCTGTTCGTACGGAGGGAGGAGCGCGCAGATGCGCTGCCGCCACAACCGCGGTTCCTCTTCGGCCGGGTCCTCGACCACGAAGGTCAGCTCATGGCCGCGGCGGGCGTCCTCCAGCGAGACGATCTTCACCGGGCGGCCGCAGGCCTCGGCCTTGCGCTCCAGTACCTCGGGGTAGAGCGTGTGGCCCAGGCGGTGGACGGCGAACTTGCGGCCGAGGACGTGGAGGTTGCCGGACTCGTCCCGGTAGCCCAGGTCACCGGTGCGGTAGTGCTCGGTCCTCGTCGGTGGGGCGACCGTCCCGATCTCGGTGAGGTACCCCTCCATGAGGTCCGGGGTCCGTACCCACACCTCGCCGACCTCGGTGGGCGGCAGGCTCCGTCCGTCCTCGCCCACGATCCGTACGTCGACGCCGTCGAGGACCCGGCCGCAGCCGTGCGGATTGCCCGGGGTGGCGTAGGCGATGTTGCCGGCCTCGGTGCTGCCGTACCCGTCGAGCAGCGGGCTCCCGGTGGCCTCGGCGAAGTGGCGCCCCAGTTCGCGGTCCATCGGCGCACCACCCGTGCACCACAGCCGTACCCTGTCCAGGCCCGACAGCAGACGTGGTCTGCGCTGTCCGAGACTGATCAGGCTCCGGTAGGTGGCCGGGGTCGCGTCCACGACGGTCGCACCGTGCAGGGCCCCGGCCGTCAGCGCCCGGTCGAGGCGGGTGTGCGGCACCACGACGAGTGACGCGCCCGCCAGCCAGGCGAGGAAGATCATGGAGAGTCCGTACTGGTGCGAGAAGGGCAGCACCGGCAGCAGGACGTCGTCGGCGCGGTAACCCAGATAGCGGCGGGTGCGCTCCAGGTTCCGCAGGAACGCGGAGCCCGACTTCACGACGGCCTTGGGTTCTCCCGTGGTCCCCGAGGACCACAACACCAGCGCGTCGGCCCGCGCCCGCCAACGCTCCGCGGAGAATCGCTCGCCACTCTCGCGGTTCCCGGGTGTCGTGCCTTGCATCGGGGCCAGGTCGGCGACCCGCAGCTGCCGGACACCGTCCGGCAGTGGCCCGTGCTGCTCCACGAGCGCGAACCGCACGCCGGTGAACCGGGCGACACGGTGGGTCTCCTCGGCGGTCTGCTCCGCGTCCACGAGCACGATCGACGTGTCGAGATGGACCAGGGCGAGCAACGCCGCGACGAACTCGGGCGAGTTGCCGGCCTTGAGGAGGACGCGGTCTCCGCTTCCGACGCCCTGGTCACGCAGTATCCCCGCCGTCCTCAGGGCATCCGCCTCGGCGGCGGTCGGCGCAGCCGAGGGACCGGTGCCGATGACCCTCAGGGACGGTCGGCCCCGCTGCGGGTCGGCGACCCGACCGATGCCGGGCGTGGAACGTACCTGCGCCATCTGCTTGTTGCTTCCTTCCGGACCGGGGTACCGGTCGGGCATCCTGGGGACGGGTGGCGTGAGCCGTCATTGCCTCGGCTCACGCCACCTCTTACTGCCGCGCCATGGCTCAGCAGTTCCAGCTGGTGGTGCTGGCCGCCATCAGAGCGGTCTCCTCCTCGGAGGTCTCAAGCTCCTGGAGGTCGAGGATCGCCTCGGTCATGGGTGTCACCCCCTTCCTGCTGTGCGGGTTACGCGGGACGGTCGGCCACTCAGCAGTTCCAGCTGGTGGTGCTGGCCGCCATCAGAGCGGTCTCCTCCTCGGAGGTCTCAAGCTCCTGGAGGTCGAGGATCGCCTCGGTCATGGGTGTCACCTCCTCTCTCTTCGCTCGTGGGAGGACCGGACCTGTCGGGCCGGCCACATCTGGGGGCGGCGGGCGCGGTGAGGGAACCTCACGCGCTCCGGGCCGCGCGTCACTGGGGACGGGGGGTGAAGAACGGCAGGAACGTGCTGCCGTCCACCGCGGCGGTGATGCCGAGCAGCACGCCCGCGTTTCCCGTCGCGAGGTCCATCGAGAGCCGGTACGACTGGTCGCCGGGGAAGGCCAGATGTCCCTCGTAGGACAACTTGTGCCAGCTGAGTGCCCCGAGATGGCGGCGTACCGCCTCGCGAGCCTCGGTTCCGCCGTCGCGGTGGGCCAACCGGGCCACGACACTCATCAGTCCGCTGCGCCCGTTGAACAGGTGGGGCTCGGCGACGTACTCCGATTGGCAGGCCCGGCGCAGCGCCGGGAGCACGGCCGCCAGGTCGGCGTCCGCACGTGCGGTCAGCAGCTCGTCGGCGACGAGGGCGATGCCCCCGCTGCCCACCTCGAGGTACGACAGAGTGCGGATCGAGTCGGCGACCTGGACGCTGCCGTTGCTCCGGGTCGTGCAGGCTTCCAGGTCGCGCTGGAGCGCCTCGACGGCCAGGTCCCAGAAGGTCTCGTCACCGCTGCTCTCGTACAGCCGCAGCAGGAACAGGGCGACTCCCGACCAGCCGCGCATCAGCCCGGCCTGGGCACGTCCGGGTGTCACGTCGGATCCGGGTTCGCGCAGCAACCGGCCCAGACGAAGACCCAGTTCATGGGCTTCCGTCCGGCAGCCTTCGTCGTCGTGACGGCCGGCGAAGTGCAGCAGGTTCAGTCCGGCGCCGGCGAGACCGCCGAACAGGCTGGGGTCGGTCAGTCCACGGGTGGCCTCACGGGCCCGCTCCAGCGTCTCGCGCGCCTCCTCGACGTGCCCGAGCTCGTCGAGCACGTACGCGATGCCGTGCAGTCCGCTGTAGAAGCCCGGACGCAGGTACGTGGTGGTGCGCACCGCGTCGAGCAGCCACTTCTCATGTTCGGGGGCGGTGGTGACCGCGCCGGTGGTCCGCAGCGCCCACAGCACACCGGCCGCCCCGTGCGCGAAGCCAAGGGCGTCGTGCTGGAACTGCTGGATGTCGCCGGGGAAGAGACGGTCCGTACGGTCCGGGGTGGCGCTCCGTGCGATGGCCGACGCGAGCGAGACCCGTACGGAGTCCCAGTCGACGCGGTCCGCGTCGAGATCCACATCGAGCGGGCGGCCGAGCTGCGCACGGCGGCGTTCCACCAGTTCCCGGGGGAAGGGCGACACCTGGGCGTCGCCGTCCGCGCCCGGTGGCGGCGTCGTGTCGGCGCGAATCCGGTCGCAGAACCCTTCGGGGAGGTCCGCGAAGCGGGCCTCGACGGCGGTGAGCGTCTCCGCCAGCTTGGTGGGCGAGAGCGGGAACAGTCGGTTGACCGGCAGGTGGAACCAGAGGCGCAGCATCGCCAGCGCATAGCGGTCCACCGAGGTCCCGGTGAATCCGGCGGGCGCCACGAAGCCCTGGGCGCCCAGCGCCGGCCGCTCGTCCTTGCCCCCGTCGGTGCTGAAGGCGGCTTCGAAGTCGACGAGCGAGAGCTGCCCGTCCGAGCGGATCAGGATGTTGCCCGGGTGCAGGTCGCCGAAGACGACACCCCGCTCGTGGACGTCGGCGATGAGCTTCTCCAGCCGGGCGGAGATGGCGGTGACCTTGTCCTCGTACTCCCGCTCGTCGGCTCGATCCGTTCCGAAGTGCACCAGGGGGTGGTACGTCGCGAGCCAGAGCCACAGCACGTCGCCCTCCCGGTACTCCATGGCCAGGAAGTGATGTCCGCCCGCCACCAGGTACTCGTAGAACTCGGGAATGCCCTCCACGCCGGCCAGCCGCTCCAGCGCCCATCGCTCGCGGCCGAGCCGCTCCACGGCGTCGCGGCCGCTCATGTCGAGTCCGGCACCGGGCCGGGCCTCCTTGAGCACCACCGTCCTGTTGTCGGAGAGTCGTTCGGCGAGGTAGACACCGCCACCGTTGGAGAAGTGCAGCGCGCGCTTCACCTTGTACGGGAAGTTCTCGGTGCCTGCCTTGCGGCGGGCGAGATGGGGAGCGAGGAATTCGGGGATCTCCACCCACGGCGGCGCGTAGTGACCGGGGCGGCGCTCGTCGGGTACGAGCGTGCCGTCGGGCGTCTCGACGGCGAGGACGCGATCGCCCTTCCCCGTGCGGCAGTACCGCCGGCGGAACCCGCCGTAGCGCACATGGAGAGGTCCTTCGCCCCACCGCAGATCGCTGAGGATGTAGGGACCGGGCGTCCCCTTCAGCTCCGCGCCGAGTTCGGTGAGCACGGTCTCGAGCTGCCGGTCGTCCCGTGGGTAGACGGTGACGAGCTTGCCGCTCGACTGGCGCGGCATGTACTTGGAGTTGCAGAGCCTGAACAGCTGCTTGTCGCGCAGGAACTTGAAGGGGATGCCTCGCTCCGTGCAGTAGGCCCACACGGTGTCGACCACATGCTCGGCGTTCTCGGCGTCCGAGGAGACATGGATCTTCCACCCCTGCGCGGGATGGTCCGCCACGTCCGGGTTCATCGTCACCCAGACGTCGTGCGAGGAGCGCCGCCAGTCCGCGGGGATCTCCCGCGTCACCGCGGCGAAGCGGTCGTCCTCGTGGCCGCTCCATTCACCCAGCGACTCGTAGAAGACCAGATCCGCCCAGCCGTAGAGCTGGCGCTGCTCGATCACTTCCGACTCCTCTCCCCCGTGTCCATGCCTGCGCAGCCGAAGCTCGTTTGCGCCACGCATGCATGATTTTCAGCCGCATTCGCGTCAGTCGTTCACGGCCACTCGTCGAGTGGCAATCCGCGCCGGAATTCCGTGCCGGAACACGGAGTCGTATCCCCCATGGACCGGCCGGCCGCTGAATGGCGTGCGGCCGAACCGAGTTCGACCCTCGCGAGGCAGCGTGGTGCGGCTGTTCGGAGTCGCTTCCGGCTCCGTTCCGGCCGAGACACAGCTTGCTATTCGGAGGCCCGCTCGCGCGTCACTCCGGCCAGTGAATCCGACTAGTCCTTTGGGTTACGAAACCCCTCCTCCCAGAGGAGGATCCCCACGCTCGGCGATCATGTTGGGATGGCCGCGGCGACGCACCGGACCTCCCACACGCGACTGACCATCGCGGACGGTGCGACGTCTCACGTAGAGGTAGGTTTAACGGGGCATGACAATAGAATTACTCGTCGCACATGGCGAAGGGCTGGCACGTGCGGGGATCATCCAGATCCTCGAAGGCACGGGGGATCTCACGGTAGTGAGCCAGACCGGAAGCAGTATCCAGGCGGTGCAGTTGAGCAGGACGCTGCGCCCCGACATCGTGGTGCTCGACGGAGGAAGCCACGAACTCGGGCATCCCGCGGTGATCCGGGCGATCACCGAACTCCCCTCCAGCGATGTTCTTCTGCTCACGCCGGCCAGATCGGACGGAGCCCTCCTGCGCGCGCTTTCGGCGGGTGCGGTCGGACTCCTCCCCATGGACGCCGGCGCGGACGAACTGCTTCATGCGGTCCAACTCATCGCTCAGGGCCAGGGGTTCATCGATCCCACGGTGATACGGACCCTTGTCCACTCCGCCGCACACCAGACACCCGACGAGACCGTGACTTCGGACGAACGATTCACGGGGCTCCTCACACCACGGGAGCAGCAGGTGCT
This sequence comes from Streptomyces sp. NBC_01353, assembly GCF_036237275.1. Lineage (GTDB taxonomy): Bacteria > Actinomycetota > Actinomycetes > Streptomycetales > Streptomycetaceae > Streptomyces. The sequence continues at coordinate 948,806 of NZ_CP108352.1, forward strand.
CGCGTGCGTGGGCGAGGGGCTTTCGAACATCGACATCGCCAAACGACTGATGGTGTCGGAGAACACGGTCAAGACGCATGTGAGCCGCATGCTGGCCAAACTCGGGCTGCGCAGTCGGGTGGAGGCCGCACTCTCCATCCGAGATTCCTGGCATTCACGCGATGCCTGCTGAACCCACCGGCACCACTGACATGCACGTGCTGCCGGCCAACCCCAATCGATTCGAACAGGAGTCCCATCACATGACCACTTCCACCGACCAGGACCTGCTCGCCGCCGTCGCTGAGCTGCTGTACGAGATCGCCGAGGTCCCTGTCGAGGACGTAAAGCCCGAAAGCTCCTTCAAGGACGACCTCGATGTCGACTCCCTCCTGATGGTGGAGTTCGGCATCGCCCTCGAGGACCGCTTCGGCGTGGCCATACCGGACGAGGACTTCTCCAAGGTCCGTACGGTCTCGGCGCTGCTCGAGCTCCTTCGGCCCGCATCGTCGTGACGACCGCCCCGGCCCGTCGTCCGTGCCGGCTTCGGCACGGACGACGGGCCGGGATCCTCACCCGGCAGGGGCCTGAGCGTTCCGCTCATGGAGGACCCGCGCCGTGAACCTCAGCGTCGCGTTGATGTCCGGCATCCCCGCGGCCACGCCCACCTGCGCCTTGTGCACCGACGTGCCGGGCTGCATGGGCGCCACGTGGTAGCCGTCCTCGGTCAGCGTCCGCAGGTTCCGCTGCACCGCGGGCCGGACCAGCGCACCCGCGGGCAGGCTCGGGGCGAGGACGACCGGGGCGGAGGTGGCAAGGACGGTGCTGAGCGCCAGGCTGTCGGGCATGCCTAGGGCGCACTTGGCGACGAAGTTGGTCGTCGCGGGCGCCACGATCACCAGATCCGGCCACTCAGCAAGTTCCTGATGCGGTGTCACACCGCGCTCGGTGTCCCAGTGCGGCCCCTCCACGGGAGCCTGGGTGGCCGCCGCCAGGGCCTGCCGGGAGACCAGCTGATCGCCCGCGTGGGTGAGACACGCGCGAATCGACCAGCCGTACCACATGCGCATCAGCACCGCCCAACTGGGCAGTGCGGTCACCCCGAACGCCCCCGCACCCACCAGGAGCACGCGTCCGCGGGGAAGTTCGATGTGGGGACGCCCCTGGGGCACTCCCTTGTCCACCGGAGGCTCACCGGAACCATTCTGGCTGAGCTCATTCGACATGGCTGCCTCTTCCTTCGCGCAACAAATCATTGACCGAGCACCGCATTCGCAGTTCTGACCAGTGGATGGAATCAGAGAGGCCGAGCCCCGGAAATCATCCTGTCGAAGGATTCGACGTCACCTTTGGAACTAGCCCTCGAGGAAGGCGAAGAGAACCCATGATGCCCAGCGACACGAAGATTCTGAAGGAACTGGAAGAGGTGGTGGAGCGGGAGCTCAATCGCCATCTCTCCACGGCCAAGGAATGGTTTCCACACGAGTACGTCCCCTGGAGCCGCGGGCGTGACTTCGACGGCCCCCTCGAAGGCGAGCCGTGGGACGCACAGCAGTCGAAGGTGAGCGAGCTCGGCCGAATCGCGCTCACCGTGAATCTGCTCACCGAGGACAATCTGCCGACGTACCACCATGAATTCGCGACCCTCTTCGGCCGTGACGGCGCCTGGGGAACCTGGGTGCTGCGCTGGACGGCCGAGGAGGCGCGGCACTCCGTGGCCATTCGGGACTATCTCCTCACGACCCGCGCGGTCGATCCGGTGAAGCTGGAACGGGCCCGCATGTCCCACATGTCGGACCATGCGCCCGGCGACAATTCAAGCCTGCTCGTCACCATGGCCTATGTCGCCTTCCAAGAGCTGGCCACCCGCATATCGCACCGGAACACCGGGCGTATATCCGGAGATCCGGACTGCGAACGCCTGCTGGCGCGTGTGGCGATGGACGAGAACCTCCACATGATCTTCTATCGCAATCTGCTCACCGCGGCGCTGGAGACGGCGCCCGATCGGACCATGCGCGCCATTGCCGATGTCGTGGGCGGCTTCGCCATGCCCGGCGCGGAGATCCCGGGCTTCGAACGGGCCGCGGTGCACATCGCGCTCGGCGACATTTACAACCTTCGCATCCACCACGACGAGGTGCTGCAACCCATCCTGCGGCATCTCGACGCGCTGGACCTGTCCGGCCTCGGCGCCCACGGTCTGCAGGCACAGGAGGAATTGGGCCTCCATCTGGAGGAACTGACGTCCCAGGCCACCCGCTTCGAGGAGCGACGCGCGGCCCTGCTCTCCCGTATGGAGTCACGGGAGACGAAGCGCCGCAACGACTGACCCGGGGAGCGCCCCCTACCGCAGCGCCCGCCCCGACCTAACCACCCACGGATGTCAGCGCGTCGAGCGCGCGGTCGAGGGCGGCGAGAAGGGGCGCGTGCTCCTCGGGGGCGTACAGCATCCGTAGCGCCAGGCCGTCGGAGAGTGCGATGACGGCGTCGGCGGTCGCCGCCGGCTCGGGACACGCGACGGTCTCCAGCCATGCCGCGAGTGCCTGCCGGATGTCGTGGTCGACCTGCCGCCGGATGGCGGCGAGGCGGGGATGGTGCGCCGCGTGGACGGCGAACGCGAGCTGCGCCGTTGCCTCGGCGCGGCGCTCCTCGTCGAGAGGAAGCGTGGTGAGGATCAGCTCACGCAGCGCCTGCCGAAGGGGCAGGTCCGTGTCCACCAGGGCCATCCGCTCCTCGATCCGCTCACCGGCCAGTTCGGCGGCGAGGACGAGCAGGTCCTCCTTCGTAGGGAAGTACTTCTGCACGGCACCGGCGGAACGGCCGCTGGCGGCGGCGACGGTCCGCACACTGACCTGGTCCAGGCCCTGTTCGGCGGCGAGTCGGAGCAGGGCTGCGCCGATCTGCCGGCGCTGCTCCTGCCGGTCGACGATCTTGGGCATCGGACACACTCTCCCTCTTTGAGATACAGTCGTATCCTAAACGAAGGGGGAGAACGATGATGAACGACCGGAGCCGTCCCGCCATACCTGACGTACGGATCTCGGACCAGGACCGCGACCGAACGCTCGCCGTCCTCGCGGCCGCCCTCACCGAGGGCCGGCTCGACCCGTCGGAACACGCGGCCCGCGCCGGAGCCGCCGTCGAGGCCCGGACCGCCACGGAACTCACCGCCCTGACGGCCGATCTGCCCGCCGTGCAGCCCACCCGCGCGGAGCGGGACCGCAAGGACCTCGCCGAATGGCTCGCGGAGTGGCGCTACTGGCTCGGCGGCCTGGTGATCATGTCGGGCATCTGGGGGGTGCGCTGCCTGCAGAAGGACGAGCTCACGTACTACTGGCCGGTCGCGCCCCTCGGTATCTGGGCGGCAGTCCTGATCGCCATCGCGATCTGGCCCAGCGACAGCGACACGAACGAGGAGCCGTAGCGGGCTTCCGCCGAAGGTACGGCGGTAGTTGGCGGAGCGCGCCGAGAAGCTCGGGGTCGCACTCCCTGAGTCCCTGGGGAAGGCGGCCTCGGGCTCAACTCGTCGACGGGCGGCGACCGGCCGGCGGTGACGGACCGTCGATGAGGGACCGTCGGTGAGGGACCGTCGGTGAGGGGCTACTTCACCGCGTTCATCGTCGCGTAGACGACGGTGTTGGCCTGGTAGCCGGTGCTGCTGGACCAGCTGCCGCCGCAGGTGATCAAGCGCAGTTCGGGGCGGGCGGAGCCGCGGTAGACCCTGTCGTCGGGGAAGTCGTCCTTCGCGTGGACCTCCACCGCGTCGACCTTGAAGAGGGCGGTGCGGCCGTCCTGGCGGTCCACCGTGATCTCGGCCCCCTTCTTGAGGGCGCCGAGTCGGTGGAAGACGGCCGGGCCGGAGGGGGTGTCCACGTGTCCTGCGACGACGGCCGTCCCCGGCGAGCCGGGGGTGGTTCCGTCGGCGTACCAGCCCGCCAGGGCGGCGGCCGTCAGGGGTGGCGGTTGCAGGGTTCCCTCGGAGTCCAGCTCCAGGCGTGTCAGGAAGGCATCGACCTTGATGGCCGGAATCCGGATCCTTACCGGGGGCGACGCCGGCAGCGGCTGAGCGCCGGGGCCGTTCGGGGTGGCTCGGGGAGCGGACTGTGCGCCGGGCGAGGAGCCTGCCTGCGTCGCCGTGGGCTGCGGAGGGTCGTTGTCACGCAGCGCGTCGGCCAGCAGCAGGGATCCGACGAGCGCGATCCAGGCGAGCGTATTGAACGAAGGAGGGCGCCGCGGCGGCGTGCCGGTGGTCTCCGGCCTGGAGCCTTTCCTCATGGTCGTGATGCCTTTGCTCGGTGCCGGGAGCCCAGCGGCCCCCGGCCTCCTCACAGGGGCCGGGGGCCGGGGCTACGGGCCGGGCGGACGTATCGTCAGGCCGAGGTCCCCGCGCCCGCCGAACGCCGACGCATTCGGACCACTCCGGCGGCAGCCGCTCCACCCAGCAGCAGGGCGCCCAGTGCGAGCTGGGTGCCGTTGCCGCCACCCCCTTCGGCCCCGGCGGCCCAGCCGAAGCCGGCGTCGACGGCACCGTTCGGGCGGCCGGAGATCTGGTACGTGACGGACTGCTTGATCCGCGGCGGGCACTTGAGGGTCACGGTGTCCGTGCCGGAGGCGGCCTCCTCGGGCACCTGGAACTCGCCCACCAGGACGCCCTTCCGGTCGCCCGGCAGGAGATGGAACTTTCCACCCACCTCCGACTCGCCCTTGCCGTAGGTCTCCTTGCCGCAGGCAGTCGTGGAGACGGTGACGGTGCTACCGGGGAACGCCTTCCGCGGGTTGATCCGGACGGTGCCGGCGGCTTCCCCGGCGGCGGCTCCCGCGGCGGGATCCCCGGCGGCGGCTCCCGCGGCGGGATCCCCGGCGGCGGCTCCCGCGGCGGGGTCCCATTCGGCGGCCAGGGCGGTCGGGGCGGACAGGGTGAGGGCGACGACGATCAGGGCGACCGGCAGACCGCGACGTGCGAGACGCATGCTTCTCTCCTTCTAGGGAGCTTTCTCGGCCGGCCTGTCTGCGCGGCGCCTGTGCTGTGCTCCGTGCACGAGGCAAACGCCCGCCCGTGATCACCGCAACGCGAGAAGCGCGCGCAGGTGTCCTCCGGTCGGGTTGTCGTCCTCTCCTTCCGCCGTCGTCGTCGCAGGTCACAGCGGATCGGGTACCACACGAAAAGCGACGGCGCCCGGGCGGCGAACGGGCTAGCGTCCGTCCGGCGCGCGATGCGCCGGGGGGACCTTCCGGGGGACATGCAGCCCACCCGGGGGATCAGCGGTGGCAGACCGGAACACCCCCTCATAGCTTCGGCATATGACCAAACGACAGATCGCCTACCTGGCCTGCACCGTGGCCCTCGTGGGCTCTGGACTGGGTGCCGCCGCCCCGGCGGCCGGCAACGCGACGGTGCATCGGGTGAAGCCCGGCGAATCGATCCAGAAGGCCGTGGACGCCGCGAAGCCGGGGGACACCGTCGTCCTCTCCCCCGGCACCTACCGTGAGAGCGTCCGCATCACCACATCGAACCTGACCCTGCGGGGCTCGACCGTCTTCCCCACCGTCATCGTGCCCGGCAAGGCCGCTGCCGACGACACATGTGCCAAGGCCGGCCACGGCATCTGCGTGACCGGCAAGGACGGCAGTCCCCTCAAGCGCGTCACCGTGCGCTCGCTGACGCTCCAGGGCTTCGCCAAGAACGGCCTGTGGGCGTCGCGGACCGACCGCCTGAAGGTCCATCGGGTGACGGCCGAGAAGAACGGCAACTGGGGCATCGCCCTGGAGAGGTCCGTCCACAGTGTGCTGACCCACAACGTCGCCCGGGACAACGCGGACGCCGGACTGTTCGTGTCCAACACCACCGACACGGAGGCCGGGGCCGTCGACGCCGAGGGGACTCGGATCAGTCACAACCGTCTCTCCGGCAACCGGATCGGCATCACGGTGCGGCGCCTGCGGAACCTGACCGTCGACCGCAACGAGGCGACCGGGAACTGCGCCGCCGTGTTCGTGGTGGGCGACGAGTCCACGCCGCGCGCCGGGGCGATGAGCCTGCGCCGGAACCACATCCACTCCAACAACAAGCACTGCCCCAAGACGCCCCGACTGCCCTTCCTGCAGGGCTCGGGAATCGTCCTCACCGGCGCCGAGGAGACCCTGGTGGCGCAGAACCGGATCGAGGACAACGTGGGCACCTCGCCGCTGTCGGGCGGCATCGTGCTCTTCAAGAGCTTCGTCGGCGCCCTCAACGAACGCAACGAGATCCGCGACAACGTCGTACTTCGCAACGGCTCGGCCGACCTGGCCAACCGGGACACCGGCAAGGGCAACACCTTCAGCGGCAACACCTGTGAGGTCTCGGAGCCCGCAGGCATGTGCTGAACGGTCGGCTCCACTCCCCCACCCACGGCACGACTGCACAGACAAGGCGACAGATGACGACTGTTGATCCGGCTCCCCCGCCGCCCATGCGGTTGCGGGAACTCGTTTTCGGGGCGGCATGCGCCGCCGCCGTACGCGCGGCCGCCCGCCTGGGTGTGGCGGACGCCCTGGACGACACGCCCATGACCGTGGAGGACCTGGCGGCGGCGGTCAAGACCCAGCCGCGAACACTGCGGCGGCTGCTGCGCGCCCTGTCCTGCCAGGGGGTGTTCACCGAGCACGCCGACGGCACCTTCGCGCACACGGAGATGTCCCGGCTGCTGCGCGAGGACGATCCGCAGAGCCTTCGGTACATCGCGCTGTGGTGCACCGAGCCATGGACGTGGGACGTCTGGCCGAAGCTCGACGAGGCGGTGCGCTCCGGCCGTAACGTCTTCGAGGACGTCTACGAAAGGGAGTTCTTCGCGTATCTCAACGAGGACGCGCCCGAGTCCGCGTACGTGTTCAACCGAGCCATGACGACGTCGAGCCGACAGTCGGCCCAGGACGTCGCCGGCCTGCTGGATCTGCACGGCGTGTCGTCGGTCGTGGACATCGGCGGCGGTCAGGGGCACGTCCTGGCGAGTCTGCTGGAGAAGCACCCCGACCTGCACGGCACTCTGCTCGATCTGCCGAGGGTGGTGGAGAACGCCGATCCGCGCCTGCGGGCGGACGGCCCGTTGGCCTCCCGGGTCCGTATCGTGCCCGGGGACTGCCGCGTGGACATCCCGGTCCAGGCGGACGTGTACATCATCAAGAACATTCTGGAGTGGGACGACGACAGCACCCGCAGGGCGCTGGCGAACGTCCGGAAGGCGGCGCTGCCCGGCGCCCGTGTCGTCGTGATCGAGAACCTCGTGGACGACACCCCGTCGATGAGGTTCACGACGGCCATGGACCTGCTGCTGCTCCTCAACGTCGGTGGTGCGAAGCACACCCGGCAGAGCATGGTCGACCGGCTCACGGACGCGGGTCTGGTCATCGGCGAGATCCGCCCGGTCAACGCGTATCTCCACGCCTTCGAGTGCACCGTCCCCGCCTGACGGGAAGAGCGAAACCCGAGGCCGCCCGCTCCGCGTCTGTCGCGGGGCGGGCGGCCTCGGGTTTCTCCGTCGTGCGTTCGCTCAGGAGCTCAGGAACCGGCGTCCCGCTCCCAGCGGTAGAAGCAGTGCGCCATGGCGTCCTTGGGGCTGCGCCATGTCTTCGGGTCGTAGGCGCTGACGTACGCGGACAGCTTCTCGCTGGTGTCCCGGAACTCCGGGTGCCCCGTCAGCTTCGCGATGGCGGGCGCCGGGTCCCGCTCGGACTCGATCAGGTGCAGATAGACGTCCCCGAACTGGAAGAGGCTGCGCCGGGTGACGCCGACCAGGTGCGGGAGTTCGCCGCGGTCGGAGGCGGCGAACACATCGGCGATCGCCGGCGCCGAATCGGGTGCCATGCGAGCGACGATCAGGGCGTGGTGCATCGAGCGTCCTTCCTGGGTGTGCGGGTATGCGAGTGTGCGGTCAGCCCGGCAGGACCGAGGCGCTCCGGCGGTCGCGGGCGACCTGCTCGATACGGTCCCGGATGAGGGCCATCTGTGTGCGGGAGTTGCGATTGATGTTGTCCGTCATCCAGTCGTCGTCGACCGGGGCGTCGGGCTTCATCGCGAAGTCCTGCACCCAGCGCATGTGGACGCCGGCCGGCGTCTCCTCGTACTCCCACCGGATGTCCATGTGCTCGAAGGGCCCGGTCTCGACGCGGCGGGCACGGACGGTCCGCTTGGGGCGGTCGACGGTGCGCGCCGACACCCAGCTCCAGACCTTCCCGGCCTCGTCCGGGTGCATGGTCAGGCGGAAGGTGGTGGAGTCGCCCTCGCGGGAGAGCACCTCGAGGGCGGCGTACTCGCTGAAGAGGTTCGGCCAGTTCTCGATGTCGTTGGTGATGTCCCAGACGAGGTCGAGCGGTGCGTCGATGGTGATGGTGTTGTCGGTGTGTCCGGACACGTCAGACTCCCGTCTTGAGCGTGTTGTTGACGAGGCCGACGAACTCGGCGGGCGTCTTGCAGCGCTCCGCGTCGGTGGGCAGCGAGACGCTGTACCGGTTCTCCAGCTCGCCGACGATGCCGAGCAGGCCGAGCGAGTCGAGGCCGAGGGTGCTGAAGGGCGCGTCCGGCGCCTTCTCGAGCTCCCGGGCGTCGACGGTGACTCCGGCCGCCTGCTTCATCAGTGAGGCGAGTTCGTCGAAGGTCAGTGCGGTGGTGATCATGTGTGTGCTTCTCCTTCCCGCCCGGACCTACCGGGCGGAGTCGTCGCCGCGGCGCACGACCAGCGCCGCGTTGGATCCCATGAGTCCCCTGCTGAGGACGAGGGCCGTGCGCAGCTCGGCGGGGCGAGCGCGGGACATCACCAGGTCGAGGTCGTGGCTGATGTCGAACACGTTGGGGGTGGGGGGCACCAGGCCCTGCTCCATCGCGAAGACGGCGGCCGCGGTGTCGAGGACGGGCGCCCCGCAGTAGGCCCGGCCGATCCCGGTCTTGGGCGCCGTGACGGGTACGCGGGTGGCGTGGGCTCCGAAGGCGTCGGCGATCGCCAGCGCTTCGGCGCGGTCCGCCTCCGGTACGCCCAGGGCGTCGGCGAAGACGACGTCGATCTCCTCCGGGGCGCACTCGGCCTCGTCGAGCGCGTCACGGATGGCGCGGGCGAGTCCCTCGCGGGACTCCTCCCAGCGGGAGGCGCCGGTGAACGTGGCGGCATGGCCGGCCACGACGGCCCGGACGGCCGCTCCCCGGTCGCGGGCGCGGGTCTCGTCCTCCACCACGAGCATGGCGCCGCCCTCCGCAGGGACGAAGCCGCAGGCGGCGGTGGTGAAGGGACGGTAGGCACGGTCCGGGTCCTCGACGGTGCTGAGCTCGGGGTATCCGAGCTGGCACACCATCGAGTACGGGGCGAGGGGCGCCTCGGCGGCGCCGACGACCACCGCGCCCGTGCCGCGCCGTACGGCCCGGGCCGCGTGGGCGAGGGCGTCCAGGCCGCCCGCCTCGTCGCTGGCGACCACTCCGCACGGCCCCTTGAAGCCGCTCCGGATGGAGATCTGGCCGGTGCTCGCGGCGTAGAACCAGGCGATGGACTGGTACGGACCGACGAACTTGGAGCCCTGTCCCCAGAGCTTCTGCAGCTCACGCTGTCCGAACTCGCCGCCTCCGGAACCGGCGGCGGTGACCACCCCGATGTCGAAGGGCTCCTCCGGGTCGTCCCGGGCGAGGCCGGCGTCGTCGAGGGCCATCGAGGCCGCGGCCATGGCGTAGTGGCTGAACCGGTCGGTCTGGACGAGGAAGCGCTCCTCGATGAGGTCCGAGGCGTCGAAGCCCCGGACCTCCCCGGCGACCTTGAGAGGCAGGTGTTCGCACCCTTCGCGGGTGATCCGGTCCAGAACGCCGAGCCCTTCCCGGACCGACTTCCAGTAGGCCTCGGCGCTCAATCCGTTGGGGGCGATCACACCGATCCCGGTGACAACCGCTCGCCGTGGTCGCTGACTGCTCATCGTGACCTCCCACCCGGCCCGGTCAGGAGGACCGCGGACTGGAAGCCGCCGAATCCGCTGCCTACGGAGAGCACGTTCCTCAGCTTCCGCGGGCGGGCGGTGCGCGGCACGTAGTCCAGGTCGCACTCGGGGTCGGGGGTCTCGTAGTTCGCCGTCGGGGGTACCACCTGGTGCTTCAGGGCGAGAACGCAGGCGACGACCTCTATCGCGCCGATCGCGCCCAGCGAGTGCCCCACCATGGACTTGATGGAGCTCATGGGCGTGTCGTAGGCGTGGGCGCCCAGGGAGCGCTTCACGGCGGCGGTCTCGTGCCGGTCGTTCTGCCGGGTGCCGGAGCCGTGCGCGTTGACGTAGTCGATCAGTGTGGGGTCGAGCCGGGCCTGGTCGAGCGTGGAGTCGATCGCCCGGGCCATCTCAAGCCCTTCACCGGTCAGACCGGTCATGTGGTAGGCGTTGCCGAAGGTGGCGTAGCCGCCGATCTCGCAGTAGATGTGGGCACCTCGGGCCCGGGCGTGTTCGTACTCCTCCAGGACGAGGACCGCCGCGCCTTCGCCCATGACGAAGCCGTTGCGGTGGTCGTCGAAGGGCCGGGAGGCGTGCTCGGGGTCGTCGTTGTCGGGCGACGTCGCCTTGATGGCGTCGAAGCAGGCCATGGTGATCGGTGATATCGGCGAGTCCGACGCGCCGGCGATGCAGACGTCCGCCCGGCCTTCCTCGATGGTGTGGAAGGCGTAGCCGACGGCGTCGAGGCCGGAGGTGCAGCCGGTGGAGACGGTCTGCACCGGGCCGCGGGCGCCGAACTGTTCGGCCACGACCGAGGCGAGCGTGCTCGGCGAGAACGCCATGTGCAGCTTCGGGTCGGCCGCGCGATGGTCCACGTCCCACCGCTGCCCGCCCTCGCTGACCAGGACGTAGTCGTGTTCAAGCCGGGTGGTGCCGCCGACGGCGCTGCCCAGGGACACGGCGACGCGCCAGGGGTCTTCCGTGTCGGTGTCGAGTCCGGAGTCGCGTACGGCTTCCCCCGCGGCGACCACGGCGAACTGGATGTACCGGTCGGCGTGTTGGCTCAGCTCCGGGTCCAGGCCGTGGGCCGTCGGGTCGAAGTCGCACTCGGCGGCTATGCGTGAGCGCAGGCCGGCCGGGTCGAACAGGGTGATGCCGCGGGTCGCCGTACGGCCGGCGGCGAGGAGGTCCCAGAACGCCTTCGCTCCGGTGCCGCCCGGAGCGACCACACCGATACCGGTGACGGCCACTCGCCGGGTCACTCGATGGCCCCGCTTCGCTCGGACACCTGTCCCGGGTCGTGCACGGTCAGGTGCGGCCCCGCCGCGGCGAGCTCGCCGTCCTCGGTGACCTCGGTGTCGACGTGGCCGAGGCTCGGACGCGGGGCGAGCGGGCCCAGGTGGAAGACCATGCGGGCCTCCACGTCACCGACGTTGCGGAAGCGGTGCCGCATGTCGATGGGGATCAGGAGGCCCTGGTCGGGCTGGAGCGCGTACGTGTCGCCGTCCAGGTCCACTTCGAGCGCGCCCGAGACGACGTACACGAACTCCTCGGAGTACGGGTGGTAGTGCTCACCGATGCGCTCGCCGGGCTGGACGATGGCCAGGCCCATGAAGCCGCTGGTGGAACCCACGGTGGCCGGCGTCAGCATGGCCCGCAGGTCACCTCCGCGCCTGCGGTTGGGTTCCGTCTCGCTCAGTTTCACGATGCGAGGACGCTGCTTGAGCATGGTTGTTACCTCCGAGTGTGGAAGTGGCGTGCGGAGTGAACGGCCGCGGCCGGGGCCGCGGCCGCACGTCAGGAATCCGCCGAGCTGCGGTCGGTGATGGGCAGCATGTCGGCGTGCGACAGGAGGCGGTTGATGTTGCGCTCCGTCTCCAGGGAGCCCTCGACGCCGATCGCGGCACCGTCGAGAAGTCGTTCCAGCTCAGCGGCGCTCCCGGGGCCCTTGAGGCCCAGCGAGGCGACGGGGTCGACGTCGAGCTCGCCGGTGAGGTCGACGAGGCGCACCACGATGTCGTCGCGCTGGAAGACGGTGCTGCCGTACACCGGGCTCTTCGGGTCGTCCGCCGCGGCCGCGTCCTGATGGGCGAGCAGCCGGGCCAGCTCCATCCCGCAGCCTTCCTTGGCCGGGTAGTACAGCGCGTGACGCCGCACGTCGCCCGCTGCCGGCCGACCGGACACCACATGGTGCACGGCCGGGAGCGCCGCCCGGGTGAAGAAGACCCGGGCCGATTGGGGGTCGGTCAGGTCCCGGTCCTGTTCCAGGTACGGGTTGATGGCCTCCTCGACGGCTCGCACCTCGGGCTGACGGGCGACATGGCGCAGTGCCGCGAGGAGGTCGCCCTCCACTTCCACGGCCCGTACGACCCGGTTGCCGTGCATGAAGAGCGAGGTGCGGCGCAGCCGGGTGTTCTCGTCGACCTGGGCCTTGGGCGACTCGTACCCGGCGAGGAGCTCCGCGACCTTCGATTCGGAGCCCGGCTTGACGGTGAAGGTGAGGGCGTGGCGTGCCACACCGTCGCCGACACGGGCCGCCACCTGCTGGCGCGTCGATGCCCGATCGGGCGTGAGCGGCTGACGGGGACCGGTCTCCCTGAGGATGCTGTAGCGCATCGACCGGGTGTCCCGGACACAGCTGTGCATCGGCTTGACGGTTTCGACGTGCTCCTCGCTGTTCACCCAGGCGAGGAACGGCGGAGCGCTCTCCCACTCACTGGTGATGAGCCACTGCGAGGGGTTCTCGATGGACTGGCAGAGCTGGTCACTGATGTGACCGGGCACGGAGGCGACCTGCTTGCACATGAGTTCGTACGCGTCCAGGAACTGCTGTTGAGCTCCTTCGTACAGATCGAGCAGCAGGATCACCCGCAGCCTTGAGCCGTCGAACGCCGACTGCGAAATGCGTCCCGAGATGGACATCCAGCGCACCTCTTTCTCTTCCGCGAGGAGGGTCGGGGAGGACCGCCGTGCCCGAAAGCCCGGAGTCGTCATGTGCCGATCGTTGGCGGACGCCGCGATCCGCGCGAGCCCCACGGTGCGGATGAGTGAACTGCGCGTCATTCGGGTGCCCCGAACGCGCGAATCGGTCCTCACAGGGCATGAATCTGCATTCCACCCCTGGCTTGCGTCGCAGGCGACGCTGGAGGCGATCAATGAACCGAATCGAAGAAGCCGGCGAAGTCGGTCACCGCACGCCCGTCCTCATCGTCGGCGGCTCGCTGGTAGGCCTTTCCACCTCGCTGTTCCTGGGGCGCCTCGGTGTGCCACACACCCTTGTCGAACGGCACCGGGGCACCTCGTTCCACCCGCGCGGGCGCGGCAACAACGTGCGCACGATGGAGGTGTTCCGTGGCGCCGGTGTCGAGCAGCGCATCCGCGATGCCGCGTCCGTCCTGGCGCGGAACAACGGCATCCTGCAGACACCGAGTCTGGCGGGCGATGTCGGCGAGTGGCTGTTCAAGGAGATCGATCCCGGTGGCGGGGTCGCCCGTTTCAGCCCCGCCGGATGGTGCCTCTGCAGCCAGAACGACCTCGAGCCGGTGCTCCTCGAGAGCGCTCGGGAGCTCGGCGCGGATCTGCGCTACTCCACCGAGCTGATGTCGTTCGAGCAGGACTCCGAGGGGGTGACCGCCCAGGTGAAGAGCCGTGACACGGGCGAACACCTCACGATCCACGCGGACTATCTCGTCGCGGCGGACGGCCCGCGCAGCCCCATTCGCGAAGGGCTCGGCATCGGGCACAACGGCCCGGGCGACCTGTTCCACAACGTCAGCATCACCTTCGTCTCCCGCGGCCTCGCGGACATCGTCGGCGACCGGCGCTTCGTCGTCTGCTACCTGACGAACCCGGAGGCCGACGGGGCCCTGCTGCCGGTCGACAACCAGGAGCGCTGGGTGTTCCACGCGCCCTGGCACCCCGAGAAGGGCGAGACGGAGGAAGAGTTCACCGACGAGCGATGCAGGGAGCACATCCGACGGGCCGTGGGAGTACCGGATCTCGATGTGGAGATCACGGGCAGAGCGCCCTGGCACGCCGCCGAGAGGGTCGCCGAACGGTACGCGGAGGGCCGGGTGTTCCTCGCCGGTGACTCCGCCCACGAGATGTCGCCCACGGGCGCGTTCGGCTCCAACACCGGCATCCAGGACGCGCACAACCTGGCCTGGAAGCTGGCCGCCGTCCTGGGCGGTTGGGCCGGCCCCGGTCTGCTGGAGTCCTACGACGCGGAGCGCAGGCCTGTCGCCGAGGCGACGAGTTCGCGGGCCTCGTCACGGTCGGTCGAGCACAGCCACCCCGGTTACGCCCCCTCCCCCGGAGCCGGCGGCCCCGGGGGAAAGAAGGGCGGGATCCTCAACGTGGCGCTGGGCTACCGCTACCCCCAGGGCGCGGTCCACGGTGCCGACCGGGAGCTTCCGGTCGTCCCCGACGGGCTGCGGTTGACGGGCGAGCCCGGCAGCCGGGCGCCCCACATGTGGCTGAGCCGCGCCGGCAGCCGGGTCTCCACCCTCGACCTGTACGAGCGGTCCCTGGTGCTCCTGAGTGCCGCGGGCGGCGCCGGCAGGTGGCACACCGCGGCGAAGCGCGTCGCGGAGCAGCTGTCGGTGCCGGTCGACTCGTACCGTATCGGCGACGGGGCCGACGCGGAGCTGTCCCCGGAGGGCGACATGGACTGGGCGGAGCTCCACGGCGTCACCACGGACGGTGCGGTCCTCGTCCGCCCCGACGGGTTCGTCGCCTGGCGGTCCGAAGGGGCGGTCGCGGATCCCGGAAAGGCGTTGCGGCAGGTCCTCACGGCGATCCTGGGCCGGGAGTGACCACCTCCTCGTCCCCGCCCGACGGCCGTCCGGGGCGTCCCTGATCTCAGGGACGCCCCGGACGACCGGAGTGTTCCGACCGCCGAGTCACGTCCCTCCGGGGGTACGGGGTGAGCGGATGTATGAGAAAACACCGGCGGGCCGACCGCACGGGCCTGTACGGGTGAACTGATTCGTGAGCTCTGTCGACCGGAGCACGGTCGGCCGAAGACAAGGAGGGAGCCGCACACCGACCACGGAGGCATCATGGGCCGAGTCACCGCCGACACCACTCCCGATTACCTCAAGCGAACGGCCCCTCCGGTCCGTGAGCGCCTGGCCGCCGCCACGCAACTCGAGACCTTCCTGGCCAGTGCCGGCGCGCTCACCCTGGAGCAGCGGATGCTCCTCGTCGATCAGGCCCTGGTGCTGATCGAGCAGAACTACGTGCACCTGCCTCTGAAGATGGCGATGCACGCGGTCAATCCCGTGCAGCGGCTGCGTCTCGTCCGGCGGCAGCTGGAGCAGCAGACGGCGGACACGATGCCGCCCGAGTGGGTCTTCCACGCGGAGATGGCCACGGTCTTCCACTCGGTCCGGGACCTGCACACCAACTACCAGCTGCCGGCGCCGTTCGCCAACAAGATCGCCTTCCTCCCCTTCCGGGTCGAGGAGTGCGCCGACGGATCGAAGCCGCGCTTCCTGGTCACCCGCATCACACAGGGGTTCTCCGCCCCGGGCTTCGCGCCGGGCGTCGAGATCACCCACTGGAGCGGCATCCCCATCGAGCAGGCCGTCGAGCTCAACGCCGCCCGGTTCGCCGGGAGCAACACCGCGGCGCGCCGTAGCCGGGGGGTGCAGTCGCTGACGGTGCGCTCGCTCTCGGCGCATCTGCCCCCGTTCGAGGAGTGGGTGACCGTCAGCTACACGGGCTCCGACGGCACGGCGCGCGAGCTGCGCGAGAACTGGCAGATCGTGGAGAACCTCCCGCCGATGGCCGGCCCGACCGGTGAGGCGGCGCTCGTCATGGGCGTGGACTACGAGGCCGACGAGATCAGCCGGGCCAACCTCATGCTCTTCGCCCCGCACATCATCGAGCAGCAGCATGCCGTGGATTCGGGAGAATCCCCCGCCGCCGCGGCGGGCGAGATCGTGAGCATGATGCCGAAGGTCTTCACGGCACGCACCGTCCAGACCCCGTCGGGCACCTTCGGCCACATCCGGATCCACACCTTCAGCGTCGACGACGCCGGCGCCTTCGTCGGGGAGTTCGTCCGGCTCCTCGGTCAGCTGCCGCAGAACGGTCTGATCGTCGACGTGCGCGACAACGGCGGCGGCTTGGTCTGGGCGTCGGAGCTCGCCCTGCAGACCCTGACGCCGCGCCGGATCACGCCGGAGCCGTTCCAGTTCATCAACACCCCCCTCAATCTGCGCATCTGCCGCAGCAGCCCCAGCCTCAGCCCCTGGGTGAGGTCGATGGAACAGGCGATCGAGATCGGGGCCGCCTTCTCCGCCGCCCTGCCCCTCACTCCGGAGTCCCTCGCCAACGACATCGGCCAGCAGTACTTCGGCCCGGTCGTCCTCATCACCAATGCCCGCTGCTACTCCGCCACCGACATGTTCGCCGCCGGTTTCCAGGACCACCGGATCGGCACCGTGCTCGGCACCGACGACAACACCGGAGCGGGCGGCGCGAACGTCTGGGCGCAGGGCGACATCATGACGTTCTTCCCGATCAGCGCCTCGCCGTACCGCCCCCTGCCGAACGGGGCGGGGATGCGCGTGGCGATCCGAAGGTCCCTGCGGGTCGGCGACCGAGCCGGTACGCCCCTGGAGGACCTCGGTGTCGTACCGGACGTACGCCATCGCATGACCCGTCGCGACCTCCTGGAGGCCAACGCCGATCTCATGGCACGCGCCGGGGAACTCCTCGAGGCACAGCCCGTACGAGAGTTGACGATCACCGACGCCATCCGCGCCGACGGCTCGCTCCGCCTCATGCTCAGGACCGCCAACGTCGACCGCGTGGACGTCTTCCTCGACCGGCGCCCCCGCACCTCCGTGGACATCCCCGACGGCCAGGCCGAGGTGAACGTGCCGGGGGCCACGACGGCCGAGACGGTGCGCGTGGACGGTTTCGCCGGCGGCGAGCTCGTCGCCAGCCGCACCAAGCGGCTGTAGGAGGCCTCAGGGGCCCGAGAGCGGGCCGTACGACCCCGCGCTTCCCCCGGACGCGCCGTCTGCCTCGTGCGGCGGCGCAACGGGCATTAGCGTCTCCTTACGGGGCGGGATGATCACCATCACCCGTAAGGGGATCGCCGATGACGCACGAAGCCCCGTTCCCAGCCGGACCGGAGAACGACGCCCGAGTCGAGGGCGAAGTCGACGTCGTCGTGGTCGGCTCGGGCTTCGGCGGCTCGGTCGCCGCGTACCGGCTCGCCGACGGTGGGCTGTCCGTCGTGGTTCTGGAGCGCGGCAAGCCGTACCCGCCCGGCAGCTTCCCCCGTACGCCGGCCGGCATGGCCCGCAACTTCTGGGATCCCAGCGAAGGCCTGCACGGGCTGTTCGACATCTGGTCGTTCCGCGGACTGGAGGGGATCGTCTCCAGCGGCCTCGGCGGCGGGTCGCTGATCTACGCCAACGTGCTGCTGCGCAAGGACGAGAAGTGGTTCGTCCATGAATCGCCGCTGCCCGGAGGAGGGTACGAGAACTGGCCGATCGGCCGCCGCGACCTCGATCCGCACTACGACGACGTCGAGAGGATGCTCGGCGCCACGCCGTACCCCTACGAGGACACGCCGAAGACCGCCGCGATGCGGGAGGCCGCGGAGCGGCTGAAGCTGCAGGTGTCCCGGCCGCCGCTGGCCGTCTCGTTCGCCTCCGGGCCCGACGAGGCACCCGTCCCCGGTGCTCCCCTCCCCGAGCCGGAGTACGGCAACATCCACGGCCTGCCTCGGGAGACCTGCCGGCTGACCGGCGAATGCGACGTCGGCTGCAACCTCGGCGCCAAGAACACCCTCGACCACACCTATCTGTCGGCCGCGCGCCACCGCGGCGCCGACATCCGCACCCGCTGCGAGGTACGCGGTCTCACGCCCCGGCCCGGTGGCGGATACGAGGTCAGTTACGTCGTCCACGACCCGGCACGCGAGGGACACCGCACCCCCACCGGTCGGCTGCCGCTGCGCCGGATCCACTGCAAGCGGCTGGTCCTCGCGGCCGGTGCGTTCGGATCGACGTACCTGCTCCTGCGCAACCGCTCCGCGCTGCGCGGCATCAGCCCGACGCTCGGCAACCGGTTCTGCGGCAACGGCGACCTGCTCGGCCTGGTCCTCAAGGCGACCCGTGGCTCCGCGGGAAGCGGGCCACGGAAGCTGGCGAGCAGCACGGGACCGGTGATCACCAGTGCCATCCGCGTCGGCGACGCACTCGACGAGGACGGCTCCACGGGACGCGGCCACTACGTCGAGGACGCCGGCTACCCGGCCTTCGTGGACTGGCTCGCCGAAGTGGCGCAGGTGCCGGGAAGTGTCCGCCGTACCGCGGGATTCGGCCTCCACCGGCTGCGTTCCCGGCTCGGTCTCACCCCGCAGAGCAACATCAGCGGCCGGCTCGCGCTCCTCCTCGGACCGGGGGTCTTCTCCGACTCGGCGCTGCCGCTGCTCGGCATGGGACGGGACGTCCCGGACGGCCGGATGAGCCTGCGCCGGGGTCATCTCGACATCGACTGGACCACGCTCACCTCGCGCCGCTACTTCGAGCGTGTACGGCGGACGATGAGCGACGTCGCCGACGCGCTCGGTGGCGAGTTCCACGACAACCCGCTGTGGTGGACCCGCCGGGTGATCACCGTGCACCCGCTCGGTGGCGCGCCGATGGGCCGTCACCCCGCCGAAGGCGTCTGCGACTCGTACGGCGAGGTCTTCGGACATCCGGGGCTGTACGTGCTCGACGGCGCCGCCCTGCCCGGACCGGTCGGCGCGAACCCGTCGCTCACCATCGCCGCCTTCGCCGACCGCGCCTGCCACCGCATCCTCGAGCAGCCCCTCGCACCGCGGGCCGCGTCGGCGTCGGCGCCGACGGTGGCGGGAGCCGCGACGACGGACGGCGAGCGGCCCACCAGCCTCTCCTTCACCGAGGAGATGAAGGGACACATCGCGCTCGACGTCGCCGACCCCCACGAGGGGCAGGCGCTCGGCCGGGCGCGGAACCAGCGGCTGATGTTCCGTCTCACGATCACCGCCGACGACGTCGACCGGTTCGTCGCGGATCCCCTCCACCAGGCCGGAGCGACCGGGCACGTCGAGTGCGATGTCCTCGGCGGCCGACTGCCCGTCGAGAAGGGCTGGTTCAACCTGTTCACCCGCGACGACGATCCGAGCCGGCGCCGGATGCTGTACCGCCTGCACCTGCGCGACCCGGGCGGGAATCCGCTCACGCTGGTCGGGCACAAGGAGGTGCACGACGACCCCGGGTTCGACATCTGGAGCGACACCTCGACCCTGTACGTCCGCATGGTGGCCGGACACGTGACGGCGGACGGCGACGAGCACGCCCCGCTGCTCGGCACGGGCATCATCGTCATCCTCGCCGGGGACTTCGCCCAGCAGCTGACGACGTTCCGCGCCTCGGGGCCCCATCCCGCACGGGCGCTGCAGAGCTTCGGCCGCCTCTTCCTCGGCGAGCTGTGGGACGTCTACGGCTCCCACTTCACGCCGACCGGGGAGCGCGCGTGAAGGTACGAGAGCTGCGGGACCACGCCAGGGAACTCGACTTCACCCCCCAGGACCAGGTGCGGTGGCTTGCGCCCAGGCAACTGGCCCGTACGGCGGTCAAGGCCGTGCTGGCGGCCGTCTTCGCCGACTACTCGGACAAGCGCGAGGTCCAGGAGGTGCTCGACGCGGGCCTCCTGGAGGCCCCGCTCGGGAGGCCCGACGCGCGGGAGATCTGGATCGACTACGTGGCCGACGTCGGCGACGGCTTCGACGCGACGAGTTCGGTGGCGTGGACACTCGCGGAGGAGGAGCTCGTCGTCCCGCCGGCCGTCCAGGAGGACGGTCTCTCCCCGTCACCGGGCGACCTGCGGCTGAGCCGTGGCTCCCTGCTCGTCCTCGGCGGCGACGAGGTGTACCCGGCGGCCTCGGCGATGGCGTACGAGGACCGTATGAAGGGCCCCTACCGCGCCGCCCTGCCCGAAGCGGCGGATCCGCCGCTGATGGTCGCGCTGCCGGGGAACCACGACTGGTACGACGGTCTGACCGCCTTCCTGCGGATGTTCACGCAACAGCGGTCGATCGGCGCCTGGCAGACCCGGCAGACCCGCAGCTACTTCTGTGTGCGCCTGCCCGAACGCTGGTGGCTCGTGGGCCTGGACAGCCAGCTGGGTTCGTATTTCGACGACCCCCAGCTGCGCTACTTCGAGAAGCACCTGTCGGCGAACCTGGAACCCGGCGACGGTGTGATCGTGTGCTCCGCCGAGCCGACCTGGCTGGAGAGCGTGGAGACGAACGCCGACGCCTTCAACGCCCTGCACTGGTTCGACCGCAACATCATCCGCACCCGCGTCGTTCCCGGCTCCAAGAACCGCGTTCCGACGAACGCGTCCGTCCGGCTGTGGCTGACCGGCGACCACCACCATTACGCCCGGTACGCCGAACGCCTTCCCGGTGACGCACCCGGCACCGGGGTCCCGGCACCGGACCCGCGGCGGCGCCAGATGGTGACCTGCGGGATGGGCGGCGCGTATCTGGCGGCGACCCACCGGCTGCCCGCGGTGCTGCCGTTGCCGCCCCGCGGGGCGCGGCTGCGCGACAAGGACGACCCGCCGGTGGAGTTCGCCCGGATGGGGAAGACGTACCCGGACGCAGCGGAGTCCCGCCGCCTCGCGCGGGGCATCGCCGTGCCGTGGTCGGGGCGCTGGCTGCCGTGGCGCAACCTCGGCTTCGCCAAGCTGGCCGCCGGCCTGCACGCCGGTCTCTTCCTCCTGCTGTGCTTCCTGTTCGCCCTGGCGGAGGGGGTGCTGCGGCCCGTCGACGCCGTCCGCCGGTCCGGTCTCGGCGACTTCTGGGGCTTCGGTGCGGTGTGCCTGGGCGTGACCGCGGCGCTGCTCGTGCTCGGGTTCCTCGGCCGTCTGCTCCGCCGACGGAAGGCGGCCCCGCCCTCCGGCCCGGCGGTCGCGACGCTGTCCCAGGCCCTGGTCGCTCTCGCCGCGCTCGCCGTCACCGTGGCGATCCCGTTCCCGGCCTCCTGGGACGGATGGCTCGTCCTTTTCCTGTGCCTGGCCGTCGCCGCCGTCCTGGGCGCGGTCGTGGGCTCGGGGGTCTTCGCCCTGTGGGTGCTGTCCGCGAAGGGCGGCCAGGTCGCGGAGTGGCAGATGTCCGGCCAGTCCATCGAGGACCACAAGGGGTTCCTCCGCCTGCGCATCGCGCCGGGCGGCGACCTCACCCTCTATCCGCTGGTCCTGGAGACGATCTGCCGCGACTGGGACCTTCGCGACGAACCCTCCGGCGGGAAACGGCCCGTGCCCGCGGGCAGGCCGGCCGTGCGGCTGATCGAGGATCCCGTCGTGATCTCCCGGGGAGCGTGAACGCCATGACCGGCACACCCGAGCCGAGCGCGCCGTCCCGGCCGACGACCCGTCGTGACCACATCACCGAGGTGCGGCCGCTGACCGCGCTCGACGGACGTCCGCTGACGCTGGTGCATGTACGGGGCAGCCGCCCGCCCACCCGCGGTCCCGTCCTCGTCGTGCACGGTGCCGGGGTACGGGCCGAGTTGTTCCGGCCGCCGCTGCGGCGCACCTTCGTCGACGCCCTGATCGACGAAGGCTGGGACGTGTGGCTGCTGAACTGGCGTGCGTCGATCGACCTCGATCCGGTGCCCTGGACGCTGGACCAGGCGGCGGCGTACGACCATCCCGCGGCGGTGGCGCATGTGCTGAAGGCGACGGGCACGGACCGGCTCAGGGCCGTCGTGCACTGCCAGGGGTCGACGTCGTTCATGATGGCCCTGTCGGCCGGGCTGCTCCCCGAGGTGGAGACGGTGGTCAGCAACGCGGTGTCGCTGCACCCGGTCGTCCCCGGCTTCTCGACGTTCAAGATCGCCCGCCTCGCGCCGGTCATCAGACCGATGATGCCCTTCATCTCGCCGGCCTGGGGAGACCGGCCGGCGGGCCCGCTCTCCTGGCTGATGGTGCGGTTGGTGTGCGCGGCGCACTGGGAGTGCCGGAACTCGGTCTGCCGCATGGTCAGCCACACCTACGGCAGCGGGTGGCCGGCCCTCTGGTCCCACGCGAATCTCGACGAGGAGACACACGACTGGATCCGCGGCGAGTTCGCCGACGTACCCATGACGTTCTTCACCCAGATGAACCGGTGCATCCGCGCCGGGCAGCTGGTGTCGACGGAGGGCATCGAGGGACTCCCGCGGACCTTCGCCGACCAGGCGCCGCGGACCGACGCGCGGATCGCGCTCTTCGCGGGCGAGGACAACCGGTGCTTCCTCGCCGAGAGCCAGCAGCGCACGTACGACTTCCTGAACAGACACCGACCCGGCCGCGACAGCCTGCACATGCTGCCCGGCTACGGCCACCTCGACGTGTTCCTGGGTTGCCGTGCGGCGACCGACACGTACCCGCTGATCCTTGAGGAGCTCGCCCGATGAATCGGATTCTGCACCTTGCCCGGCTGGGATTGTCGGCCCTACCGTCACCGGTACCCCGCCGGCAGCGCCTGCTCACCGGACGTCATGCCCTGGTCGACGGCATCCCTTTCGAGCTGCCCGTCGACTCGATCGACACGCCCGCCCTGATGGCCGCGTTCACCATCGACCGCGCGGCGGCCGCCCGGATGCTGCCGGGCGACGAGCTGCACCCCGTGGCGCTGCCCGGCGGCAAGGGGCTGCTCCTCATCACGGTCGTCAACTACCTGCGTACGGACATCGGCCGGTACATCGAGTACTCGATCGCGATCGCGTGCACGCACGGGGCGCGACCGGCTCCACCGCTGCTGCCGGGGCTGCTGCGCGGCACGTTCGGCACCGGACAGTACGTCGTGGACCTGCCCGTGAGCAGCGAGATCTCGGTCAAGGGCGGCAAGGGCATCTGGGGGATGCCCAAGCACCAGGCCCAGCTCGACTTCAAGGTCGGCGACTCCGCGGTGTCGAGTCAGTACGAGGTCGACGGGCGGCTCGGGATGTACATCGAGATCGAACGCCCGCCGGCGACCGCGCTGCCGCTGAAGGCGGGGGCGGTGAACTACTGCGCGTTCCGCGGGATGCTCATGAAGTCGTTCATCTACCTCGACGGACCGGCCGACATCGCGTTCGGCAGGCGGGCCCGCGCCCGTCTCGTCGTGGGCGACGCGCCGCAGGTCGCCGGGCTGCATGGCCTGGGGATCGCCGAGGACCCGCTGTTCACCGTCTTTCTGCCGTCGGCCCAGGGCGTGCTCGACGACCACTTCGAGTGCTGGTTCCTCACGAGCGAGGACCCGGGGCGGACCTACGGGGAGCCGCTGGACAGCGTCGTCGGGCTCGGACTGTCGGAGGACTGGCCCGCTCCTCCACGTATCGACGTGGGAGCGGACTCGTGAAGGAGACCATGCTGTTGATCAACGCGCTGTACTTCCTGTTCGGCGCGACGATGTACATGGGCACCATGTGGGTGCTCCGGTTCTTCCTCTATCCGACCTGGCACACCCTGACCCCGGAGAACGTCGACGACCACTTCGGTGTGCCCACGACCGAGGCGACCAAGTTCTTCACCGTCGTCGTGCCCCTGATGTTCGTCTCCGGGATCGTGCTGGTGTGGAGCGAGTGGGGCGAGTGGTACGTCGTCCTGTCGGCGGTCTGCCTGGCCGGCATCCTCCTGCTCACCTGGGTGGGCCAGGGGATCATCATCCCGGTCAACAAGAAGATCCGGGGCGGGGAGTTCGACGGACCGGCCGGGCTGACGACTCTGCTGGTGCGCTGGATGAAGCTGAACGACATCCGATTCGTCGGCGCGACGATCACCTGGGCGGCGATCGTCTGGTACATCGTCGCCAAGGGCGACCTGCTGGGAGCGCTCGAGTGAGCGTGCTGCCGGCCCATGTCACGCGTGACCCGCTGCGTCTTGTGCTCGTGCTCATCGGCGTGGTGACGGTCCTGACCGGCGCGTGCCAGCTGTTCGCGCCGGGGTTCGTGCTGGACCAGCTGTCGGCGGACTCGACAGGGATCAGCAGGCATCTGTTCGCGACCGTCGGCATGTTCATGGTCGTCGTGGGCGGACTCCTGGTCCAGGGACTGCTGACCCCGGCCCCGCCTCCGTACCTGCTGTTCTGGGCGGGGCTGCAGAAGTTCGGCGCGTTCGTGCTGGTGGGCATCGGGGTCCTCCGGGACCTCTTCGCTACGCTCGCCCTCCTCGTCGCGTTCTTCGACCTGGCGACCGCCCTGCTCTGCTGGCTGATGGCGCGCCGGCTGGCGTCCCGGTCCGGGGACCTGCACACCGCGGGGGCCGCGAGATGAGGCGGTCCCTGGTGCTCGCGGGTGGCGGGATGCGTGTGGCCTGGCAGACCGGCGTGGTGCGGGCGCTGCGGGAGCACGGCCTCGCCTTCGACCATGTCGACGGGACCTCGGGCGGGATCATGACCACCGGGATGCTGCTGTCGGGACAGGATCCGGCGGAGATGGGCCGGCGCTGGTCCGCGCTCCGTGTACGGGACTTCAGCTCGCTGCTGCCGCTCACCGACTATCTCAAGGGGCCCTGGGCGCTGCCCGCACTCGGCGACGCCGACGGAGTGGTCCGCAAGGTCCTGCCCGCGCTCGGCGTCGATGTCGACGCCGTCCGGTCCTCGGCGGTGGCGGGGACCTTCAACGTGGCCGACTTCGCCACGAAGACGTGCGTGGCGGTCCCGCACACGGACATCGACCTGGAGTTGATGGCCGCGGGCATGTCACTGCCGCTGTTCATCCCGCCGCTGCGCCGGGGAGCACGAGTCTGGACCGACGCGGTGTGGATCAAGGACGCCAACGTGGCGGAGGCGCTCCGCCGCGGCGCCGACGAGGTGTGGCTGGTGTGGTGCATCGGGAACTCCTCGTACTGGGGCGACGGTCCCCTGGAGCAGTACGTGCACATGATCGAGCTGAGCGCCAACGGGGCGCTGTTCGCCGAACTGGAGGCCGCCGAGGGTGCGGGCCGGCCGTTCACCCTGCATGTGATCAAGCCGCGGTATCCGCTGCCGCTCGACTCGGAGTTCCTGGCCGGCCGGATCTCCGCCGACACCCTGATGGCGATGGGCTACCGGGATGCATGGGACTACCTCGGCTCCGCCGAACCGTCGGGCGTACGGAAGGACACCACGTGCACGGTGATGCAGGACCCGCCGCGCGGGGTGCGGTTCCGGGAACGGATGCGCGGTGAGGCGGGCGGTGCCGAACTCGTCCTCGACGTCACCGTCGAGTTGCCGCTGCCCGCCGACGGAGCGCCCTCGCCCGGCGTGCGCCTGGTGGGACACGTCGACCACGAGCCGTGGGGTGGCCGGGTGCTGCTGGCCGACGGCAGGGTCGAGGCCGACGGTGCCGGGGTCGAGTACGTGGCGCGGGCGCGGCTGGACGGTGGCTGGCAGGAGGTGCGCGCACGGCGCGACCTGGCGGACGACGCGGGCCTGGACCTGCGGTCCGACGCCCGCCGCGTGGCCTTCCGGACGGGCGACGGGCACGCGACGGAGCTGGAACTCGGCCTGCGCGACGCGGCCCGGGCGCTCGCGTCGGTGGAGCCGTACGGCGCCCACGGCTTCCGCGACCGCGCCGAGGCCCTGACGGAACTGGCCCGGGTGGGCCTACGGCGCGCGATGACGAGGTAGGGACCTCGGCCCGCCTACTCCCAGTCGTCCCAGGGCGGCTCTTCCATCTCCTCGTCCGGGTCGGGGGGCAGTTCGTCGTCGAACAGCGGTGCCGAGGACTTCGACGCGGCCGCCGCCGGCGCCGGGGCGTCGGGTGCGGGCTCGGGAGCGTCGCTCTGGCCCAGGGTGTCGAGCACGCCCTGGCCGTACTTGGTGAGCTTGGCCTCGCCGACACCGCCGATGGTGCCCAGCTCGGCGATCGTGGTGGGGAGTCGGGTCGCGATCTCCCGCAGCGTCGCGTCGTGGAAGACGACGTACGCCGGTACGCCCTGCTCCTTCGCCGTGGCGGCACGCCAGGCGCGGAGGGCCTCGAAGACCGGCACGGCCGCGGCCGGCAGGTCGACCGGGACGCGCGCGCCCTTCCCCGAGCGCGCTTCCTTCCTGGCCAGAGCGGGGACCGCCTTCTCCTTGCGCAGCTGGACGGTGCGGCTGCCTCCCAGCACCTCGCCGCTCTCCTCCGTCAGCACCAGCGTCCCGTACTCGCCCTCCACCGCGAGCAGCCGCAGCGCCAGGAGCTGGCGTACGACCCCACGCCACTCCGCGGTGCTCAGATCGGCCCCGACGCCGAACACCGAGAGGGCGTCATGGTCGAACTGGATGACCTTGGCCGTCTTCTTGCCCTGCAGGATGTCGATGATCTGGCCGGCGCCGAACTTCTGACGCCGTTCCTTCGCGAGCCGCCACACCGTGGACAGCAGTTTCTGCGCCGCGACCGTCCCGTCCCAGGACTCGCCCGGGGTCAGGCACGTGTCGCAGTTGCCGCACGGTTCGCCCCGCTGACCGAAGTACGCCAGCAGTCGCACACGGCGGCAGTCGACCGTCTCGCACAGCGCGAGCATGGCGTCCAGGTGCATGGCGAGCGCGCGGCGGTGCGCCTCGTCGCCCTCGGAGCCGTCGATGAGCTTGCGCTGCTGGACGACGTCCTGCAGGCCGTACGCCAGCCACGCCGTGGCCGGTTCTCCGTCGCGGCCGGCCCGGCCGGTCTCCTGGTAGTACCCCTCGACCGACTTCGGCAGGTCGAGGTGGGCCACGAAACGCACGTCCGGCTTGTCGATGCCCATGCCGAAGGCGATGGTGGCCACCACCACGACCCCGTCCTCGCGCAGGAAGCGGGACTGGTTCTCCGCACGCGCACGGGCGTCCATGCCCGCGTGGTACGGAACCGCGTCGACGCCGTGCTCGACCAGGAAGGCGGCGGTCTTCTCCACCGAGGCCCGGGAGAGGCAGTAGACGACGCCGGCGTCCCCCGCGTGCTCGGTCCGGATCAGCTCGAGGAGCTGCTTGGTCGGGTTGTTCTTGGGGACGATGCGGTACTGGATGTTCGGGCGGTCGAAGCTGGCGACGAAGTGCCGGGCGTCCTCGAGCCCCAGCCGGGCCGCGATCTCGGCGTGGGTGGCCTCGGTGGCGGTCGCGGTCAGTGCGATCCGGGGCACCTTCGGCCAGCGCTCGTGCAGCATGGACAGGGCGAGGTAGTCGGGTCGGAAGTCGTGGCCCCACTGGGCGACGCAGTGCGCCTCGTCGATCGCGAAGAGCGACACCGTGCCCCGGTCGAGCAGCCGCTGGGTGCCCTCGGTGCGCAGCCGCTCGGGGGCGAGGTAGAGCAGGTCCAGCTCGTCGGCGAGGAATGCCTGCTCGACGGCCTGCCGCTCGTACGGGTCCTGTGTCGAGTTCAGGAATCCGGCCCGCACGCCGAGGGCGGTCAGCGCGTCCACCTGGTCCTGCATCAGCGCGATGAGCGGCGAGATCACGACGCCGGTACCTTCTCTGACGAGCGCCGGGATCTGGTAGCAGAGCGACTTGCCGCCGCCGGTCGGCATCAGGACGAGGGCGTCGCCGCCGCCGACGACCTGCTCGACGATCTCCTGCTGTTCGCCCCGGAAGGAGCTGTATCCGAACACGCGGTGGAGCACCTGCGAAGCGTCGGAGGTCTCGGGGGAAGCATCAGAGAGGGCCATTCCTGAAGCCTAGCCGCGTCCGCCGACACCCCCGGCCCCACCGAGCGAACCTGTGGACAACCTGCGCCGGCGTACGGACCCCTCGACGGCTTGTAGAATCTTCAACCGTGGCCCGGTGCCGGGTATCCCCCGTGTCCGGCACCGGGCCTTCTCACGTCCTGATCAGCCCGCGATGCGGGCCATCCACGCCTCGACGTCGTCCGCGGACCGCGGCAGACCCGCCGACAGGTTCTCGTGGCCCCCGTCGGTGACGACCAGATCGTCCTCGATCCGAACGCCGATGCCGCGCCATTCCTCGGGCACGGTGAGATCGTCCGGCTGGAAGTAGAGGCCCGGCTCGACGGTGAGCACCATGCCCGGCTCGAGCACCCCGTCGACATAGTCGTCGTTCCTGGCCTGCGCGCAGTCGTGGACGTCCAGGCCGAGCATGTGACCGGTGCCGGCCATCGTGAAACGGCGCTGAAGGCCGAGTTCGTACGCGCGGTCGGCGGGGCCCTCGATGAACCCCCAGTCGACCAGCCGCTCCGCCAGGTGACGCTGGGACGCCTCGTGGAAGTCCCGGTACTGGGCGCCCGGCTTCACAGCGGCCATGCCCGCCTCCTGCGCCTCGTACACCGCGTCGTAGACCTTGCGCTGCACAGGAGTGAAAGTGCCGCTGATCGGAAGCGTGCGCGTGACGTCGGCCGTGTAGAGCGTGCGTGTCTCCACCCCGGCGTCGAACAGGAGCAGCTCCCCCGGGCGCACCGGGCCGTCGTTGTCCGTCCAGTGCATGATCGTGGCGTGCTCGCCGGCGGCGCAGATCGAACCGTAGCCGACGGAGTTGCCTTCGAGGCGCGCCCGGCGGAAGAAGGTGCCCTCGATCCAGCGCTCGGACGAGGCGACCGCCCGGGACAGCTCGCCGATCGCGTCCGTGAAGCCGCGCACGGTGGAGTCCACGGCCTTCCGCATCTCGGCCAGCTCCCACGTGTCCTTGACGAGCCGGAGATCGCTGAGCGCCTCTTCCAGCTCGTCGTCGCGCTCCGCGTCGGTGGTGACGGCGGCCTCGAGCGAGGGGTCGACGCCGCGCACGATCCGGGTGGGCACCCCCGTGGCGGCGGCCAGGTCGCCGGCCGCGGTACGGACGTCACGGCAGGACAGACCGAGTACCCGCTCCGACTCGGCGAGGGAGCGGCGGCGGCCCATCCACAGCTCCGCCGTGGGGCCGGTCCAGAACTCGTCGTTGTCCCGGCCGTCCCGCGGCAGCTGGTAGCAGTAGGCGTCGTGGCTCCCGTCCGCGCGGGGTTCGAGGACGAGCGCGCCGTCCCGGGTCTGGTCCCCGGTCATGTGCACATAGCCGGAGTACGGCCGGAAGGGGTAGGTGTCGTCGTTCGAGCGGACCTTGAGGTTCCCCGAGGGGATCACGAGGCGCTCGCCGGGGAAGCGAGCGGAGAGCGCGGCCCGGCGGCGGGCGGCGTACGGAGCCTGCTCGTCGAGCTGCAGATCGTGCCGCTCAGTGTCCGCCCAGCCCGTTCGCATCAGCGCGGAGAGTTCGTCGGAGATCCCTGCGTACAGACCGTTCTTTCGGCCCTTGGCCACGGCGTGCCCCTTCATCCCGGTGGGTTCCTCGCGGCCGCCCGTCCTGGGCGGCGCCTGGACAGTAGCCCCCACGGCGCTCGCCGGGGGCCGAGAAGTGCCACTGGCACAGATCGGCCACATCCGGCCTGAGGGGCGTCGATAATGCGACGCATGACGAACGCGAAACTCGGCGAGGCCCTTCGGCTTCTGGGCATCGACGAGGCCGCGGGCCGGGTCTATCTGGCACTGCTCGAGCTGGCGCCCGCTCCGCTCAGCGCGATCGGGGCAGCCGCCCGTCTGGGCGACGCGGAGCTCGCCGCGGCGTACGGAACTCTGGTCGAAGCCGGTCTGGCCAGTGCCGCGGAGGAGGGCGGGGACATGGTGGCCCCTGTTCCGCCCGCGGCGGGTCTGGAGATCCTCGCCCGGCATCGGGCGGCCGAGCTGGAGGAGTCACGCATCGCCGTCGGCGGCGCGTTCGAGTCGTTCCGGCGTCAACGGCTGGCCGCGTACAACGACCATCTCGTCGAGGTCGTCACCGGGGACGCCGTCGGCCCGAGGATGCGTCACGCGTGGGCCAGCGCCCGCGAGGAGATCCGTCAGTTCGAGTCGCCTCCGTACTTCCCCCTGCCCGGCGCGACGGAGGACGCGCTGGCCACGCTCGCCCGCGGCGTGCGGCAGCGCGTCGTGTACTCGCGGGAGTCGCTGGAGCATCCAGGCCATCTGAAGGAGGCCATCGAACCGTGTATCGAGGCCGGCGAGCAGGCGAGGGTGCTGCCGTCGCTGCCGGTCAAGCTCGTGATCATCGACGAGGCGTACGCGCTCGTGTCGCTGTCGATCAAGGAAGCCGACGTCCACAACACCATGCTGGTCGTCCAGCCGTGTGGGCTGCTGTCCGCGCTCATCGCGCTCTTCGAGCAGTCCTGGCAGAACGCCCTGCCGTTCCACGGCGGCACGAGCCTCCCGGGCGGCCTGCCGCCGGCCGACCGCCGCCTGCTGTGGCTGCTCGCGGGCGGCGCGAGTGACGACGTCATCGCCCGCGAGCTGGGCATCAGCCGCCGCACGCTCTTCCGCCGCCTGCAGATCCTGATGGCCCGACTGGGCGCGGCGAATCGCTTCCAGATGGCCTTGCAGGCGCAGCGCTGCGGATGGCTGTGACCGGGCGATGCCCGCCGGGTTCACCGGTTCGGGGTCGAGAACAGGGCGCCGCCGGCTGTCAGCGCGCTCCGAAGACCTGCGTCCAGTAGGGGCCGCCGTCGGTGTGGATGCCGATCCCGATCTCCTTGAAGGAGCAGTTCAGGATGTTCGCGCGGTGACCGGGGCTGTTCATCCAGGACTCCATCACCTGCGCCGGGGTGCGCTGGCCCATCGCGATGTTCTCGCCGTACGTCGACCAGCGGTAGCCGGTGGCCGTGACGCGCTCGCCCGGGCCGTCTCCGTCCGGGTTGGTGTGGTCGAAGAAGTCCCGTGCCGCCATGTCGACGGAATGGCCCTGAGCGGCCTGGGTCAGCAGGGAGTTCTCGGTCACTGGACCGCACCCCGCCTTGCCGCGCTCGGAGTTGACGAGGGCGACCACCTCGCCGGCGGTGGAGTCGGAGCCCGAACCGCCCGTCGTCTTCGTGGACTTCGGCTTGGGCGCGGGTGAGGTGGTGCGCGTGGGGGCCGGTTTCGTGGGCCGGGGCGTGGCGGTCCGGCTCGGGGACGGAGAGGCGCTCTTGCTCGGGCTCGGCGTCGTGGACTTCGACGCGGTGGCCGAGGCGGAGGCGGTGGTCGGCGACGGCGAGATGGACAGGGCGTTCCCGGGAGCCCCCGCCTGTGTCGCGTCCACGGCGTCCAGGGCCTCGACGTCGTCCTGGGGGCCGGTGATCAGGTAGAAGGACCCACCGGTGACGGCGACCACGGCGATACCCGCGGCGACGACGGCACGGCGACGACCGCGCTTCCTCTGCTGCTCCTGCCTACGGCGGTCGCCGCGGGTGCCCTGCGCTCCACGCGAACCGTTGGCCTTGTGCCGCCCACCCGTCGCGGCGGGCCGGTGCGCTCCCTCCGACACGGCGGGCATGTGCGCCGTCTCCGTCACGGCGGGCATGTACGGCCCCTCCGGTGCGGCCGGACCCCCGCCCGCGTACGGCACCGCCGACAGCGGCCCGGTCGCGGCGGCGAGCCCGAAGCCGGCGCTCTCGCGGACGCTCGCGAGCACCAGCCCCGTCGGGGGCACCAGCAGCAGTCCGGCGAGCAGACCCTCGGCCGGGACGAGGCCGCTCCACAGGCCCGCGCAGTGCGCGCAGGCGCGGGCGTGCCGGGCTATGCGCTTGCGCCAGAGCGCGGACGGGCGGCCGTCCCACCCGCCGAGCTCGGACCGCAGGGTGGCGCAGAGCGGCTGTGCCGACAGGGCCCGTACGACGACGCGGGCGGCCTCCAGCTGCGCCTTCATCCGCTGCACCCGGACCGCGGTGTGCTCCGTGGTCAGTTCGAGCGCCGCCGCCACCTCGTGCCGGGTCAGCTCACCCGCGCACTCCAGCCACCACAGCGACAGCAGGGCTCTGTCGTCCGGCTCCATCCAGCGGGTCGCCTCGGCGGTCTCGCGCCGCTGACCGGAGAGGTTCAGCCGGACCACGGTCAGGTCGACGAAGTCGGCACCCGGGTGGGCGAGGTCGCGGGCGTCGTCGAGGACATCGGCATGGAGGCCGGACTGCTGCGCGCGCCAGTGGTTGCGTATGCCGTTCATGGCGATGGCCACGAGCCAGGACCGGAAGCTGTCCGGCGAGCGCAGGCCGCCGAGCCCGTCGAGCGCCCGCAGCATGGTCTCCTGCACGACGTCGTCGACATCGTGGTGGCCGTTCATCGCCCGGCCCACGATGTTGTAGACCAAGGGCAGGTAGGCGGCGATGAGCCGGTCCTGTGCCCACAGATCCCCGCTCTGCGCCGCCCTGACCAGCTCCGTACCGTGCTGTGCGCCCATGCCCTGATCCACCCTGTCCGTCCTGCCTGTTGTCGATGCCCAACACCTGGGAGACCGCGAGGCGTGTGCTCGATAACGGAAAGTACGAAGAATTCTGCGGGGAATGCTCAATGAGTGCTCGAACGCGGTGCGGCCGGCTCCGCCCGGGAGATCGAGGCGCCCTGGGCAGCCTACCGTTCGACGACGGTGCACTCCTTCGGCGCCCGCTGACGCGAGCGAAGCGCGAGGGCGCACCAGACGGCCGCCGCGATCAGCGCGACCGCGGCCATCCCGCCGAGGAAGGGTGCCTCCGGGCGCCAGCCCAGGGAGAGCCGGGTGCCCCCGTAGGTGAGCGCGGCCGCGATCCGTCCGGGTGCGTAGACGGGAACCTTCGCGGCGGCGGTCCGCAGGACGCCCGCCACGACGAGGCCGATCGCGGCCCAGGCGGCCAGGTACGGCCACAGCGCACCGGGAGCGGCGGGCGGAAGTCCGTACTGCTCGGGCCCGATCCGGAACAGAGAGGTGGCCCAACCCGCCGCCACCGCGGCGGCGGTGATGCCCAGCACCCAGAGCGCGTGGCGCCAGAACGGGCCCGGGCGCACGGTCTCTTCGTCGGTGTCGGGGCCGGGAGAGTCGGAGTCAGAGAGCTCGATCACGTTCCCTAGGACGTGACCTCGCGGTCGGAGGTTGCCTCGACGCGATCAAGATCGTCGGGGTGTCAGCCGGCCCACCGCCCTGTCAGATAGGTGAGGGCGAACAGCGTCGACAGAGGCGCGGCGAGGCAGAAGTAGGCGGTTCTGAAGCGCGGTGAGCGCAGGCTCCAGGCGGCGAGCGTGATCCACAGCGGCCACCACAGGAGGGTGGCTCGGGGGATGGAGGTGTACCAGTACGAGGTGCCGAGCGCCCATAGGCTGAGGCCGATGTAGGCGGCCTCGGGCCAGCGGCGGCGTCGGATCAGGACGCCCGCCAGGGCCAGTCCGACGACCATGGCGAGGAGTTCGGCCTGGAACATGAAGGCGTAACCGGTGGTCTGGACGTGGTCGAACGCGGACTCCCAGGTGTTGCTCCAGGCTTCCCAGGGTGGGTGGAACTGGCGGTACCACCCGCGTTCCTGTGCGTGTTTCCACGCCATCCAGTCGCCGGTGTGGGAGTGCAGGTACCAGGCGTAGAGGACGGCGGGAAGGGCCGGCAGGGCGAGCCAGGGCAGCGGTCGCCGGTCGGCGCGGGTGCGGGCGGTCAGGACGAAGTGCAGGGCGAGGGCGGCGGCGAGGAAGAGACCGCTGATGCGTACGGTCGTGGCCAGGGCGGCCAGTGTGGCGGCGAGGGGCCAGTTGCGGCGATGGGCGGCGAGCCAGGCCGGCAGGGCGAGGGCGAGGAAGAGCGACTCGCTGTAGCCGGTGGCGAGGAAGATCGCGCACGGCGAGAGCAGCAGGAGCTGTACGGTCCGCCGGTCGGCGCCGGCGTCGGGCAGGTACAGGCGCGCGACCCGCGCGAGCGCCAGTACGGCGATGGCGCCGGCGACGAACGAGATCAGCAGCCCGGCCGCGGTCCAGCTCGGGACGACGGTGTGTACGGCCCGTAGGGCGAGGGGGAAGCCGGGAAAGAACGCCTCGCGGTTGTCCCAGTCGGCGTCCCATGGGCCGCTTTCCGCGGGGAAGTAGCCGTCGCGCGCCACGTTCAGGAAGTGCCCCCAGTCCCATCGCTCGAAGGGTGCGAGGACGGAGCCCGGGTCGCGTGCGTCGGCATCGGTGGGGAAGAGCCATCGCGCGCAGTAGGCGGTGGTCCATATGGCTGCGCGGGTGAGCAGATACAGCCACAGTACGTCCCGGTCCTCGGCGCTCAGCCGCGGGCGGACGGAGCGACGGACGACCGGGTCCGGGCGGGAGGAGGGTGGGGAGACGGCCGTCGTCCCTTCCCGCGATCGGGGGGACCGGGGGGATATCACAGACATAGGGGACTCTCGTGAGTGCGGGAAGGCAGGGCGGATCGCGCGACGACGGCGCGTCGCGTCGAACGGCGGCGGACGTCAGGGAGCCGTGGTGGTCGCCCGCCCCGACGGGTGCGTCGCGGTGGC
Organism: Streptomyces sp. NBC_01353; assembly: GCF_036237275.1. Classification (GTDB taxonomy): domain Bacteria; phylum Actinomycetota; class Actinomycetes; order Streptomycetales; family Streptomycetaceae; genus Streptomyces. The sequence continues at coordinate 982,909 of NZ_CP108352.1, forward strand.
CGACGGAGTGCTGGAGGGGCCCTCGCCGGTGGGTGGCGGCGATGTCGTGCTGCTCAGCGGCGGCCGGGTGGTCTCCGAGGGAGACGGCGCATCGGGCGAGGGGCTGGTGGCCGGGACGACGGGCGTCGGTGCGTCCGACAGGAGAGCCGCCACGGTCACACCCCCGCCGGCGAAGAGCAGGCACGCGGCCCCCGCGGCGACGGCGACACGGCGCCGGTGCGCGCGTCTGGCGCGTTCGGCGATCCGCGCGACCGGTACGGCACGGGCGCGGGACTGTCCGGAGGCGGCCGCCTGCCGGAACATCTCGCGCAGAGGGTCCTGTGGTTCCTGGGGTTCAAGCACCGGGGTCCTCCTCGATGTGCCGGGGCCGCAGACGATCGGCGAGGGCGACCCGGCCGCGGACGAGGTGTGTCTTGACGGTGCTGGCGGACTGCCCCGTCTCGCCGGCGATCTGTTCCACACTCAGATCGCACAGATAGTGCAGAGTCACCGTGCGGCGCTGCTGAGCGGGCAGGTCACGGAGCGCGTCGATGAGCACGACATGCTCGGGGCCGGGACCCTCGACGGGCGGCGGGGCGCCCGCGCGATCCCAGGCGTCCGACGCGCGCCTCCGGAAACGCCAACGGCTCACCGCGAGGCGCCAGGCGACCGTGCGGATCCACGCTTCCGGCTGCCCGTCGCGGTCGAGCTGCCGTCGTCGGCTCCACCCCTTGACGAACGCTTCCTGTACGACGTCCTGAGCCTCGTGCAGATCGCCCAGCATCACGTACAGCTGCCCTGTGAGTCGCGCGACCGCCTGCTCGTAGAACGCCTCGAACTCCTCAACGGTCAACACTCACTCCCGGATCTTTCGCTTCACCACGCATACGCCTGGCACCAGGCGTCCGGTTGACACAGACCACGAGTCAACAGAGTGATGGTGATCACGGAACCGATCACGCCGGACACGCGTCGCGGCCGGGCCGGTCAGCTTGACCTCACCCCGATCCATCCAGAGATATTCCTTGACACGAATATTCTCGACAGAGAATACTCGTCTCCATGGACGCACTCCTCGCCGCACTGGCCGACCCGGCCCGCCGGCGGCTCGTCACCCTGCTGGCCGAGCGGCCCCGCCCGGTCGGTGTCCTCGCCCAGCTCGCCGAGGCGCGCCAGCCGCAGACGACCAAGCACCTGCAGACCCTCGAGCGCGCGGGCCTCGTGACCTCCCAGCGCACCGGCCGGCGCCGCATCTACGCACTCCGGTCCGCTCCCCTACGGGACCTGGCGGCCGCACTCGACCGGCTCGCGGACACCGCGGACCGGGCCGGCGGTCCGCGCGAGACCTACGACCGCTACGGGCTCAGCCTCGACACGGAGCGGCTCGCCGCGGAGGAGCCGGGGTGGGCCGACGGCCGCTCGTTCACGTTCCACCGGTCGCTGACCGGGAGCCCCGAGCTGGTCTGGCGCCACCTGTCCGAGCCCTCCCTGCTCACCCGCTGGTGGACTCCCGACGACCTCCGCGTCTCCGAGCTCGTCTTCGAGGCGCGCCCGGGCGGGCGGATCGTCCTGGGGTATCGCGACGCCGAAGACATCGACGGCTCCGACCTGGAGGCCGGGCACGGGGAAGGCGTCATCGACGAGGCACGCCCCGGGGAGCGCCTCGCCTACCGGCTCTCCCCTCGGCTTCCCGACGGCAGCCCCGCCTTCACCGCCCACGTCGGCATCGACCTCCGGCCCACCGACACCGGTACGGAGCTCGACGTCGACTTCCGCGTCACCGACAGCACGGTCGACTCCGCGGACTTCATCGCGGGCATCGAGATCGGCTTCGGCCAGAGCCTCGACAAGCTCGCCGACGCCCTCGGCACCTCTCGGAGCACGACCGAGGCAGTCCACACCGAGGACAAGGGAGTACAGCCATGACCAGCCCGACCGGACGCAAGGTCACCGCGAACATCGCACTCACCCTCGACGGGCGCTACAACGGCCCCGGCGGGCCCGGCGACATCGGCTCGATCGTCCGCTACGCGACCACCGAGGTCGCGCGCGACCACCTCACCCGCATCTGGGAAGGCGCGACGACGGCGCTGCTCGGTCGGCTCAACTCCGAAGGATTCCTGGGGTACTGGCCGACGGTCGCCGAGGACGAGAACGCCGATCCGCGCGATCGTGGATACGCGAAGTGGCTGGTCGACACGGAGAAGGTGGTCTTCTCGACCACCTTGACCGAAGCACCGTGGGAACGCACCCGCATGGTGAACGCCCCGGTCGCCGACGTGGTCACCGAGCTCAAGGCCACCGGCGAGGGGGACATCCTGGTCAACACCAGCCCGAGCATCCTCAAGGCGCTGCTCGCCGCGGACCTGGTGGACCGGCTGTACCTCTTGATCTGCCCCGAGATCGTCGGGGGTGGGCAGCGGCTGTTCGACGACGGCCTGCCCGGATCGCAGTGGAAGCTCACGCACCAGGAGACCGGCGAGCTGGGCGAGATGGCCATGGTCTACGACCGAGTCCGCTGAAGCCGACCAACCAGCACATGCGTCCCCGACGGCTCGCGCCACGGACCGGGCGTGGTCGGGATGTGTGCGCGGACGTTGTCCCGGGCGACGCGCAGGGGTTGACCGGACCGCCGATCAGCGGGCGGAGAGGCTGGAGCCCCGATCAGCGGGCGGAGAGGCTGGAGCGCCGTACGACCAGTTCGGGCTGGAGGACGACCCGACGGTGCTCGTGCTCTCCCTTTCCGGCCTGCGCCTCCGACTCCTCCAGAAGGAGTTCCGCGGCCATGCCTCCCATGGTGACTGCGGGCTGCCGTACGGAGGTGAGCGGGACGGCCGCGGCGGCCGCGAACTCGATGTCGTCGTAGCCGACGATCGCGAGGTCGTCGGGGACGCGGACGCCGGCGTCGTACATGGCCTGCAGGACCCCGAGGGCGAGCAGGTCGTTGGCGCAGAAGACGGCGGTCGGACGGTCGGCGAGCCCGAGCAGGCGGGCACCGGCGTCACGGCCGGCGGCGGCGTCGAGTCGCTCGGTGGGCAGCTCGCGCAGGGCGTCGGGGCCGAGGCCGGCCTCGGCGAGCGCGTTCAGGGCGCCGGTGCGCCGGTCGCGTACCTGGGTGAGGCCGGGCGGACCGCTGACGTACGCGATGGAGCGGTGCCCCGCGTCCACGAGGTGGCGTACGGCCAGCGCACCTCCCGCCACGTCGTCGACGGAGACCGAGCACTCGGCGGCATCCTCGGCGACCCGGTCGACGAGGACGAAGGGGATCTTGTGGCGGCGGAACGCCTTGATGTTGCGGCCGGTGGCGTCGGCCGGAGTCAGGAGCACGCCCCGGACCCGCTGCTCGGCGAAGAGCGACAGGTACTCGGCCTCCTCGCTCGGGCTCTGCGCGCTGTTGCAGACCATCACGCCGAGGCCGGCCTCGCGCGCGGCCCGCTCCGCGCCCCTCGCGACGTCGACGAAGAACGGGTTGCCCATGTCGAGGACGAGCAGCCCCATGATCCGGCTGCGGCCGGCGCGCAGCTGGCGCGCGGACTCACTGCGGACGTAGCCGAGCCGGTCGATCGCCGAAAGGACCCGTTCCCGGGTCTCGGGCGCGACGGTGTCGGGACGGTTGATGACGTTCGAGACCGTGCCCACGGCGACTCCGGCGGCGCGTGCGACGTCCTTGATACCCACCGGCTGGGCCATCGGACAGGGACCTCCTGGGAGACGGGGCGGCGGGGTTGCCTTCACAGTATCGTCGGGCCGCCGGCGGGCAGCGTACGTCGTTCCGACGCGAGGGGACGTCACGCGAGGTGGAACACCTCGGTGAGCGGCTTCATCGCCTCGTCGGGTCGCGCGCCGTCGAGGGATTCGAAGAACGGCGCCATCTCGGCCTGCCAGCGGGCGTTGACCTCGGTGGCCTCCATGCCGGCCAGGGCGGCCTCGAAGTCCTCGGTCTCCAGACAGCCGACGAGCAGGCCGTCGTCGCTCAGGAAGAGGGAGTAGTTCCGCCAGCCGGTGGCCGAGAGCGCCTGGAGCATCTCGGGCCACACGGCGGCGTGGCGTTCGCGGTACTCCTCCAGCCGGTCCTGACGGACCTTGAGGAGGAAACAGACGCGTTGCATGGCGTACCGCCCCGGGAGTGAATGGTTTCACTTGGTCGGTCGGGACGTTATGCATGGAGCACAGGTCACGTCAAGGGTTTCAGGTCGAGAGCCCCTGAATCTCGACCTGGGCGGCGTGAATCGATTCACCTCCTCCTCTGGTGAGGAAGGTCGTGACGGTCCGGGTGAAGGTGACCGGGTCGTCGAGCCATGGGAAGTGACCGGCGCCCGGCTGGACGGTGAGTTCGGCACGGGGGAACAAGTTCGCGATGGCGGCGGCGACATGAGGGCGCGGGCCGCCGTCCAGTTCCCCCGCGAGTACCAGTACCGGCGCGGCCAAGCGAGCGATCGCGGCGCGCGCAGCGGCAGGGTCGAACGCGCCGGACGACGCATAGATGTCCGCCGCCGACTCATTGGTCTGTTCGACGTCGGCTGCGGCATGGGCCTGGGCGGCGGTGTCCCAACGGCCGTAGAAGAACGGGACGGCGGCGTCGAAGTCGGCGTCGGTCGCGGATCCGGACCAGATGGCTTCGTAGGCATCGCGGGCCGTCTCGAACCACGACTCGGTCGCGCGCAAGGCGACGACCTCGCGCCGAGCGTCGACGGTGAAGTCGACGCCGAGGGCGCGGGCGCGGGCCGCGATCAGGCTGAGGGTACGGACACGGTGCGGGTACCGGGCCGCGTAGAGGATGGCCAGATCGCCGCTCGCCGAGTGCGCGAGGACATCGACGCTGTCCCACCCGAAGTGTTCCCGCAGTGCCTCGACGTCGTCGACCTGCCGGTCACAGCGGTAGGTGGCCGGATCGGCGGGGATGCCGGAGTCGCCCGTGCCACGCAGGTCGAGCATGACCAGCTGCCGCCCCTTCGACAGCCCACCGAGATCTCCGAGGTACGCGGACGCGCGCATCGGCCCCCCGGGCAGGCACAGCAGCGGCTCGCCTTCACCTAGGACGTGGTAGGCGAGTTCCGTCCCGTCGGCCGCGGTGAGCGTCGAAACGGCACCGTCCTCGCAGCTCATGACGGACGCCCGCCGAACTGCCAGTTGTGGACCTCGATGTCGGCGTACCGGTCCGGGGTCAGGACGGCGCGGGCCGTGTCCGCGTCCGGGGCGCGGACCAGCGCCGCCGTACCCAGCCAGGTGTTGCCGTCGTCGGACAGCAGCGGCCCGTAGGCGACCAGTTCGTCCCGGTCGGGCGGCAGCGCGAGGTCGGCGGCCGGCCCCGAGCCGAGGCCGAGCACCAAGTACCGATCGTCACCCTCCCGGCCGCCGGGGAATTCCCACATGGTGCGCCCCAGCAGGTTGCGCCATCGGCGCACCATCACGTCCCGGTACATCCCGGCCTGGTAGCCCGGCTCGTCGAAGGCGAACGCGCGGGCGGCAGCCGGATCCGGCAGATCGACGATGTGCACGCTGCCGGTGGGCAGCTCCCGATCGCCGGTGAGGGTCGGGCCGCGGGCGATCATCTCCTTCGCGTACTCGTCCATGTAGGACCAGTGGTCTTCCAGCAACTCACGCCTCAACACCTCGGAGGCGGTCCGGTCTCGGTGGTAACAGAAGAACTCCATGTCGACAGTCTCCAGCACCATGCAGCCATGTGGAGCGACAGACCTTTCGAGCCGCCCGTCCCCCACCACTCACAGCGGGGGTCCGGCGTCGTGGCCGACGAGGTGGAGGAACCGGTCCGTCAGGTTGTGCAGCCAACCGGCCCGCTCCGTGGCGATCTCCCGCAGCCGTGCGTTGTCGTTGCGGGCGACGAGATGGCCCATGTAGCGCTCGTTGAAGCCGGCGTACTCCTGGTGCAGGGTCCGCAGCGCTTGCGCCACCCGGTGCTCGGGTGCGCCGGCGAGCCGCGCGAGCGGGGTGGTGTGCTGCTTCCAGCGGCCTTCGACGGCCTGGCGGAGCAGGCCGTCGAGGTCGCCCGCCCGACGGATGACGCTCAGCAGTTCGTCCGGCTCGAGCCCCAGGGCGTCCGCAAGGCACAGGGTCTGCCGGTCGGTTCCGCCCCAGCGGTGGTCCTTCTCGGCGCGTGCGTACTCGTCCGCGTCCATGCCGATGCGCTGGGCCAGCCTCACCGCGGTGAACTTCCTGGCCAGACGGTGCTCGCGCAGGGACCTCGGTCGCAACGCCATGAGTTCCGGGACGGCACACCACAACGCGTCGGCCAGCGCGAAGAGTTCGGCCTCCGAAGGCGCTACCACCCCGGCCTCCCAGGAGAGGACCGCGGCCACCGGGCGCTGCACCCCCAGCTGTCCCATGGCGGCGACGACCTGTTCGGGGGCCAGGCCGATGCGCAGACGGGCGGCCCGGGCATGGTCGGGAGAGAACGGAGGGTGAGACATGTACGGATCACCTCGGGTGACGGCTCGGCGGAGCAGCGAGCTTCCACGGAGATACGGGCTCCGCCGACTTGCGGGCTCCGCCGAGCACAGGACGTTGTCAGCGGGCCGTGCCGGTCTGCGGACCTGCCCCGTCCTCGTACGCGGCCAGTCCGTCCCAGTCGATGTCCTCCCGTTCACGGCGGCTCTCGAACACGTGGAAGAAGAGGTTCAGGAGGACCGCCGAGAGTGTGCCGAGGGTGATCCCGCTGCCCAGGACGGCCCGCACCTCGGTCGGCATCCGCTCGAAGAACGGTGCGACGGCGGTCGGGAGCATCGCGGCGCCGAGACTGACGGCCAGGATGAGGGCGTTGCGTTCCTGCCTGAGGTCGACCTTGGCGAGGATCTGGATGCCGACGGTGGCGACCATGCCGAACATCACGACGGCCGCGGCGCCGAGCACCGGGTGGGGTACGGAGGCCACCACCGCGCCGGCCTTCGGCACAAGGCCGAGAAGGATCATGAAGACGCCGGCTGCCACCACGACGAACCGGCTGGTGACGCGGGATATCCGGACCAGACCGATGTTCTCCGCGAACGCCACGTACGGGAAGGAGTTGAACACTCCGCCCAGCACCGTGGCGACGCCGTCGGCCCGCAGCGCGCGGCTGACCGTCTCGCCGTCGACGTGCCGGTCGGTGATCTCGCCCATGGCGTACACGTCTCCGGTCGTCTCCACCATGGTGATGAGCATGACGACGACCATCGCGAGCATGGGGAAGACCGAGAAGTGCGGCAGCCCGTAGTGGAAGGGGGTGCTGACGCCGAGCCACTCGGCCTGCTCGACCGCCCCGAGGTCGGCGTCTCCGAGCAGCCAGGCGACGGCCGTTCCGCCGACCAGTCCGAGCAGCACGGCGACGCTGCGCAGGAAGGGGCCGCCGAACCGCACCACCAGCAGGATGAACAGGAGCGTCCCTCCCGCGTACGCGAGGCTGACGTGGTCCCCGTAGCGGGGCCCGCCGCTCAGCGCCGCACCACCGCCGACGTCCTGGAGTGCCACCGGTATGAGGACGATGCCGATGACCGTGAGGAGGGTGCCGGTGACGATCGGGGGGAAGTACGCCGTCAGCCTGCCCGCGAACGGGGCGAGGAGGAAGGTCGCGACACCGCCGGTGATGACGGCGCCGTACACCACCAGCAGCCCGGCGGTGCCGCCACCGGCTCCCTGCCCGATGGCGATCATGGGCGAGACGGCCGTGAAGGTCGCGCCCTGGACGAGCGGCAGCCGTGCGCCGATCCGCCAGAAGCCCCATGCCTGGATGATGGTGGCGATCCCGGCGGTGACCAGGTCGGCGTTGATGAGGTAGACGAGCTCCTGCCGGGAGAGCCCGAGGCTGTTGCCCAGGATCACCGGCACGAGCACGGCACCGGCGTAGAACGCCAGAACGTGCTGGAAACCGTAGAGCGAGAGGGTGGGGAGCGGGAGGACCTCGTCCACCGGATGCGTGGTGGTGCGGGGTCGTCTCCGCGGGGCCAGTGGTGCCATCTCTGCCTTGCCTGAGGGTAGGTGAATGAGAGGCGCGACGCCGGGTCGCGCGGGAGAGCCTCGAAGGGGCATCCGGGCGGCCGCGCGGATCAGGCGGTTCACCGGCTGGCGGCACGGGGTTACCGGTGCGCGGCCAGGCATCCAGACATGGAGGCGTGCGGGACCGGGGCCATGGAGGCCCGGGCCGGACACAGATCCTTGCGGACAGGTACGGCAGCACGCAAGACAGCAGGCCATGCTTTTTTAAGCAAAACCCTGAAGTAACTTACGAATCAGTGGCCATGAGCTACTTCAGGTGCGGATTTCGTCGCCTCCCTCCGATACTGACCGGGAAGGTCGCATCAGGCCGGGAAGGAGGCGCCGAACGGCCGCGGCGCGAGGAAGGCGGCGAACACAGAGGAGCGTCAGCGCGAGCGGGGCGGATGGCGGGCATCGGCCGCATGGACGGGCCGAACCCGCCTCCGCCAGGGCCGCGCGGCTACCGCCCGCCGGGACCCTGCGGGGAGTTCATGTCCGTCGACGGGAGAACTCTACGGATCACACCCACAGGTCATACGTCTCACGAAACCTTGCTGCGGCAACAGACTCAGCAGTTGACGAACTTGTGCGATGCGTTGTTGTTCTTCAACGTGGCATTCAGATTGGCCCAGCTGAAGCGTGGAATGAGCTGAGAAGGGCCGCGCTGGCCGGTGTTGTAGTAGATGACCACGTCGCAACGGCTCTTGTTGCGCACGGAGGCCGCGTTGTTCCAGACACTGCTGCCGGATCCGTTACAGATGTCCAGCCCGCCGCTGCCGTCAAGCGAACACTTGAAGTCTTCGGTGACGTAAGTGAGCAAGTTGTAGGTGACGTCGAGCATGCCGCCCCCGAGGTTCGAGTTGTAATAGAGGCAGACCTCCTCCGTGTCGCACCAACCATCCTTGGCGATCGTCGCCGTCGGTGATGCCGCCGCTCCGGTCGCCGCCACAACGTTCGCGCCGAGAACGGCGAGAGTGACGGCTCCGACTACGGTCATGCGCTTGAGTGACACAGCGTTTCCCTTGATTCTCTCAGTTGGCTGCCGACCGCACCACGAACGAGACCAAAGGGCAGGCGCGTTGGGCTCAGCGGCCATCGGGGATCTCCCCGAAGCAGCGATGTAGCTTCCTCGAACGCAGTACCGAGTGTCAATGCATTCCGAGGGGGGAGATGATCTTGACACGTTGGCGGTAGGGCTCCGTGACGGCTGCGCACCGTGAGGCGCGGTCCCCGCCCGCCGTCAGCCCACGCCACGGGGGCGGAACTGGACGCTGATGCGCGGCCCGACCGCGCGGGTCGTCTTCGGGATCGCGTGTTCCCAGGTGCGTTGGCAGGAGCCGCCCATCACCACGAGGTCGCCGTGGCCCAGGGGGAGCCGGAGGGCGACGGGACCGCCGCCGCGGGGGCGGAGGGCGAGGTCACGGGGGTCGCCCAGGGAGAGGATGGCGATCATGGTGTCCTGCGTGGCGGAGCGCCCCATGCGGTCACCGTGCCAGGCCACGCTGTCGCGGCCGTCGCGGTACAGGCAGAGGCCGGCGGTGACGAAGGATTCGCCGAGCTCGGATGCGTAGTGGGCGCTCAGAGCCTCGCGAGCTTCGACGAGAGCGGGGTGCGGGAGGGGGGCGCCCTCGCGGTAGTAGGCGAGGAGGCGGGGTACGGCGACCACGTTGTCGTACATCTTGCGCTCCTCGGCCTGCCACGGGACGCCCTCGGCCAGCTCCTCGAACAGCGCGTCGGCCCCGTGGAACCACCCGGGCAGGTGGTCGACCCAGGCCCCGCCGTCGAGCGCGACCCGCCGGACGCTGCCCAGTGGGCCGGGCCGGATGTCGGCGCCCTGATCGAAGAGCGAGCCCTGCAAGCCGGGCATCTGTGGTCGCGGTGCGGTCATGGTCCCAGCGTAAACGACGATTCGAATGCATGAGCGAATCAGGAGCGCGGCCCCTCCGTCACGCGTCGAGGCCTCCGCGCTTCACGAGCTGGCTCGCGATGACGTTGCGCTACGCGGCTCTGGCCCACGCCCGCTCCCGACTGGTCGTCGCCTCGCCGCCGCGGGCATCTGCCCGCCGATCGGCGGCGACACCACGGACGTACGGGACACGGAGGTGCTGCGGGCCGACGTCGCCCACGTGCGCCGCCTGCGCTTCACCGGCAAGCTCTGCGTCCATCCGGCACAACTTCCGTCGGTGGCGGAAGGGTTCGCGCCGTCGGCGCAGGAACTTCGGCGGGCCCGTGCCGTCTTCGACGCCGGCGACTCGGTCACCACGGTCGACGGCCAGATGGTCGACAAGCCGGTACTGGACCGCGCCCGACACCTCCTGGCCTCGGGACCCGGCCCCGCGGTTCACGGGTGCCGCCGCTCAACGAGAGTGAGGATCCGCCCCGGTCACTCCGCGGAAGTGTCGTTCTCGCGATGGAGGAGGCAGGACGCGACGACCACGAAAGGCCACACGGACTGCACACAGGTCACGAGGCGTTCGGCGACACCGGCGGGGCCGTGGCGGTTGATCTCGACCAGGAACCAGGCCGCGCCGAGGCCCATCAGGGCGGTCGCCGCGAGGGCGGGCGCGGGTCGTAGGCCCCACGGTGCGGCTCCGCCGCGGACGGCGGCCAGAACCGGCCACACGGCCAGGAGGACGAAGCCGACCGCGGCGACCGAACCGTGGCGCAGGGAACCCCCGCTGCTCGGCACCGGCAGCAACGCCACCACGAACGCCGTGACTCCGCCGGCGGCCAGCGTCAGCCGTCCGGCGAGCGCGGCGGGGCGCAGCCCCCAGGCGGTCAACAGATGGCAGGCGCCCAACGCGAGCAGGGCGCCGGTCATCACCCAGAATCCCGCGGCTCCGTAGGCGGCCAGGACGCTGATCGTCTGGGTGAAGGGATCGTAGGCGGACCCCTCCATGTCCGCCGCGATCATCCAGCCTCCGGCCAACAGGACGGGGGCACACCCCGACGAAAGAAGGGACCACCTGGGAACGGATCGCATCAGCCCACGGTAAGGCGTGGTCCTGCCGCCTTCCGGCATCGACGGGCTTCCCGGGGCGTCGGGGCATTTCGATCGCCCCGTTCCCGGCAATTGGCGAGGCATTCCCGTGCGATAAGCACCACCTATCGACTCATCGAAAAGCCCTCTTTGACACCCACCAGGAAAACAGCGGAAGCTCTCTCGCAGCGGATTCGAATGCTCGCGGACAATCCCGAACCGAAAAGGGAATGGGCCGCCGCCTTTTTCTCCGGACAGCGGTATCGGTCCGCCGGGGCCGTGACAGAGAGAGGCACTCCCCATCATGACCAGCATCGAGGACCCCAGCGACGACCTCTCGGTCACCCCGCCCAGGACCTGGGCGACCGGCGTTCCCGCCGTGACGCACGCGTTGGAGTACGCGCTGGGGCAGACGTCCGTGCGGCGTACCGCTCTGACCCTGCTGAACATCAATCAGGCCAAGGGATTCGACTGCCCCGGATGCGCCTGGCCGGAGCCCGCGCCCGGTGAGCGGCATAGGAACGAGTACTGCGAGAACGGTGCGAAGCACATCGCCGACGAAGCCACCTCTCGACGCGTCACCGCCGATTTCTTCCGTGCGTACTCGATCGCCGAGCTGGGCCGTAGGTCCGACTACTGGCTCAACCAGCAGGGCCGGCTCACGGAGCCCATGGTCAAGCGGTCCGGTGCCTCGCACTACGAGCCGATCGGCTGGGACGACGCCCTTGGCATTCTCGCCGAGGAGCTGCGCCGCCTCGACTCCCCCGACGAGGCCCTCTTCTACGTCTCCGGCCGGCTCAACAACGAAGCCGCTTTCCTGCTCCAGCTGTTCGCCCGCGCGTACGGCACCAACAACCTGCCCGACTGCTCCAACATGTGCCACGAGTCCAGCGGCTTCGGGCTCGGGGAGACCCTCGGCATCGGCAAGGGCAGTGTGTCGCTCGACGACATCCACCACTCCGACCTGATCTTCGTCGTGGGGCAGAACCCGGGCACCAACCACCCGCGCATGTTGTCCGCCCTCGAGGAGACCAAGCGCAACGGCGGCCAGGTCGTGGCGGTCAACACGCTGCCCGAGGCCGGTCTGATGCGGTTCAAGCACCCACAGCGGGCGCGGGGCGTGATCGGCAAGGGCACCCCGATCGCCGACCAGTTCCTCCATATACGCGCCGGTGGCGACCTCGCCCTCTTCCAGGCGCTGAACCTGCTGCTCCTGGAGGCGGAGGACGCCGCTCCGGGCACGGTCCTCGACCGGTCCTTCATCGACTCCGACACCACCGGCTTCGAGGAGTTCGCGGAGCACGCCCGCAAGATCCGCTGGGACGACGTCATCGCCGCGACCGGTCTGACCCGTGAGGAGATCGAGGAGGTCCACCAGCGCGTGCTGAACGCCAAGAGCGTCATCGTGTGCTGGGCGATGGGTCTGACCCAGCAGAAGCACGGCGTTCCCAGCATCCGCGAGATCGTCAACTTCCTGCTGCTGCGCGGCAACATCGGCAGGCCCGGCGCCGGCGTCTGCCCCGTCCGCGGCCACTCCAACGTCCAGGGCGACCGCACCATGGGTGTGTGGGAGCGGATGCCGCAGGCGTTCCTCGATTCCCTCGGCCGCGAGTTCGATTTCACGCCTCCCTCCCACCACGGCCTGGACGCGGTCGACTCGATCCGCGCCATGCGCGACGGGAAGGCCCATGTCTTCCTCGGCGTCGCCGGGAACTTCGTGCGCGCCACTCCCGACAGCGCCGTCACCGAACAGGCCATGCGCAACTGCCGGCTGACGGCGCAGATCTCCACCAAGCTCAACCGCTCCCACACCGTGTGCGGTGAAACGGCGCTGATCCTGCCGACCCTGGGCCGCAGCGACCGCGACATCCAGGAGAGCGGCGAGCAGTTCTACACCGTCGAGGACTCCATGAGCGAGGTCCACGCCTCCCGCGGCCGCCTCGCCCCCGCCTCTCCGCATCTGCTCAGCGAGGTCGCGATCATCTCGCGTCTGGCCCGGCGCACGCTCGGCGACTCGGTGGACATCCCCTGGGAGCTGTTCGAGCGGGACTACGGCACGATCCGCGACCGCATCGCGCGCGTGATCCCCGGCTTCGAGGACTTCAACGCCCGCGTCGACAGGCCCGGCGGCTTCACCCTGCCCAACCCCGTCAACCACGGCGTGTACCCGACCCCCAGCGGCAAGGCCGTCTTCACCCGCAACGAGTTCACGATGCTGCGCGCGCCCAAGGGGCACCTCATCCTGCAGACGCTGCGCTCCCACGACCAGTGGAACACCGTCCCGTACGCGATGAACGACCGCTACCGGGGCATCCACAACGCCCGCCGCGTCGTCCTGGTCAACCCCGACGATCTGGCCGACCTCGGCCTCGCCGACCGCGACCTCGTCGACCTCGTCGGCGTCTGGGACGACGGCGTCGAGCGCCGAGCCCCCGGGTTCCGGGTCGTGGCGTATCCGACCAGCCCCGGCTCAGCCGCCTCGTACTACCCCGAGACCAATGTCCTGGTCCCTCTCGACAGCGTCGCCGACATCAGCAACTGCCCCACGTCCAAGGGCGTGGTGGTCCGTCTGGAACCGGCACGCGACTCCGACTGATCCCGCGCCGAGCACCGAAAGGACCCGTCCCCATGCCCGCAGATCGCGCCGCGCGCGGCTGGCTTCCGGCGGCGGCCGCGCTCTTCGCCGCCGGGTGGGGCGCGAACCAGTTCACGCCGCTCGCGGTCGTGTACCGGACGCAGGAGCACTGGCCCTCCGTCCCGGTCGCCGCCATGTTCACCACCTACCTGCTGGGGCTCCTCCCCGGTCTGCTGCTCGGCGGCCCGTTCGCGGACCGGCTCGGCAGGCGGCGCGTGGTGCGGCATGCGCTGGTACTGTCCGCCGCCGCCAGCGCCCTACTGGCGGCGGCGGACATGTCCCAGAACGCCGTGTACGTCAGCCGTCTGGCCACCGGCGTCGCGGCCGGCGTCATCCTGACCGCCGGCACCCCATGGCTGGAAGAACTGTCCTCCGGTGCGAAGCGCCCGGGCGCCGGTGCCCGCCGTGCGACGTACGCCACGGGTGGCGGCTTCGCCGCCGGGGCGCTGACGGCGGGCGTCCTCGCCGAATGGCTGCCGCAGCCGATGGTGCTGCCCTGCCTCGTCCACTCCCTGCTGGCCCTGCTGGTGCTCGGCGCGACCACCACCGTGCCGGAGACCGCACGGCCCTCCCCCGTCGTCCCCTGGGAGCCGCGCATCGCCCGTCTGCGCCGGGCGGCCGTCACGCACCGCCGCTTCGTACGGGTGGTGCTGCCGGCGAGCCCGGCCGTCTTCTGCGCCGCCACGGTGGCCTATGTCGTGCTGCCGTCGTTGGTGGCCGACCGCGTTCCGGGTTACGCACCTGTGTTCAGCGGTCTGGTGACGGCGCTGACGCTCGTCGTGGGCATGGCCGTCCAGCCCCTGGCCGTCCGGCTGGACCACGCGCACAGCGCGCGGGCGACCCTTGTCTCGATGGTCACCGTGATCGCCGGACTTCTGGTGGGCGCCTGCGCCGTGTACGGGAACTCCGCGGGCCTGGTGCTGGCAGCGGCGGTCCTCCTGGGCGCCGGATACGGCCTCACCCTGGCCTCGGGGCTCATGGAGATCGAACGCCTGGCGACACCGAAGGCCGTGCCCTCGACGGCGTTCCTCCACCAGGGCGCCACCTACAGCGGCTTCCTGACGCCGCTGTTTCTCGCGGTGGCCGCCGGGGCCGCTCCGTACCCCGCCCTGCTGGCGGCCCTGGCGGCCGTGGGGCTGCTGTGCCTGGTGATCACCGCGCGGTTCAGCCGCCGGAGCCTTCCGTGATGGCGTGGGAACGGGGCGGGGTTCGCCGCGGGTCATATCGTCGGCCGTCGGACCGGACCCACGACGACCCCACGGCACGGTCCACAGCCTCACGCCCAGGTCCCGCCCGACGGACCGTCGAACGAACTCAACCGCACGACACCGTCGGAGCAGGGCTCCGGCGAGAGGAGCAGACCATGGGACGAGTGACCGTACGACGGCGGGTGCTGCGCGTTCGGGAGGGGGTGTCCTCGCACCGACCGGACACCCTGGCGGCCGAGGAGCCGATGGAGATCCGGGTCGGCGGGCGCCCGCTCACCGTCACCATGCGCACCCCTGGCGACGACTTCGACCTCGCGGCCGGGTTCCTGGTGAGCGAGGGCGTGGTGCATGCCGCCGACGAGGTGGCGGGGATCCGGTACTGCGCGGGCGCCACGGCCGACGGCGGCAACACGTACAACGTGGTGGACGTCGTCCTGGCCCCGGGCGTCGCCGCCCCCGACGCGTCGCTGGAGCGGAACTTCTACACCACCTCCTCATGCGGGCTTTGCGGCAAGGCCAGCCTGGACGCGGTGCGCACCACGGCGGCGTGGTCCGTCGCCGAGGACCCGCTGCGCATCGGACCGGAGGTGATGACCGCCCTGCCGGACCGGCTGCGGGCGGCCCAGCGGGTGTTCGACACCACGGGCGGCCTGCACGCCGCCGGGCTCTTCTCCGCCGACGGTGAGCTGTTGTGTCTGCGGGAGGACGTGGGGCGGCACAACGCCGTGGACAAGGTCGTGGGCCACGCCCTGCGGTCGGGACTGCTGCCGCTGCGCGAATCGGTGCTGATGGTGAGTGGCCGGGCCTCGTTCGAGCTGGTGCAGAAGGCGGTGATGGCCGGAATCCCGATGCTGGCGGCCGTCTCCGCGCCGTCCTCGCTCGCCGTGGACCTGGCCGAGGAGAGCGGGTTGACCCTGGTCGGATTCCTGCGCGGCGCCTCGATGAACGTCTACACCGGGTCCGAGCGCCTGCAACCGCTGCCCGTGGCATGACAACGGCCAGGGCGGTCCGCCGCGCCCCGCGACGTGCGGCCCAGGCTGGCTTTCGGACGAGTGGTCAGGTAGACCCGTAGCGTGCTGTTCCGTCAACTCGAGTACCTGGTCGCCCTCTCCCGGGAGCGTCACTTCGCCCGGGCCGCCCAGGCCTGCTACGTCTCCCAGCCCGCGCTCTCCGAGGCGATCCGGAAGCTGGAGGAGGAGCTGGACGTGCCGCTGGTCCGGCGCGGGCGCACGTACGAGGGCCTCACGCCCGAGGGCGAGCGCATCGTGGTGTGGGCGCAGCGGATCCTGGCCGACCGCGACGCCCTCAAGGACGAGGTCGGCGCCCTGCGCACCGGGTTGAGCGGCACGATACGGATCGGTTCGGTCCCGACCGCCGTCGGCGCCGTCTCCCTGCTGACCGCCCCCTTCTGCGTGGCCCATCCGCTGGTGAGGGTGGAGGTGATAGCGGACCTCCAGTCGCAGGACATCCTCCGGCAGTTGCGGAACTTCGAGATCGACGCCGGGATCACGTATCTGCACAAGGGTTTCTCGGAGGACTTCCGGTCGGTCCCGCTGTACGAGGAGCGGTACGTGCTCCTGACCAGTGCCGCCGACATGCCCGTCCATCGGGCGACGGCGACCTGGGCGGAGGCGTCCCGGCTGCCCTTGTGCCTGCTGACGGGTGCCATGCAGGGCCGCCAGGTGCTGGACGAGGTGTTCGCCGAGGCCGGGGTGGAGCCGTCGCCCCGGGTCGAGACCGATTCGGTGGCCGCCCTGTTCGCCCACGTCAGGACGGGCCGGTGGGCCAGCGTCGTGCCGCACACCTGGCTGCACGTCTTCGGCGTCCCGCACGGCATGAGGGCGGTGCCGCTGGTCGAGCCTGCCCGCACGGTGCCGGTCGGTCTCGTGGTCACCGCCCGGGAGCCCGGTTCGGTCTTGGCCCGGGCGCTGACGGCCGTCGCCCGACAGACCGATGTCGCCGCCGCCCTGGACCACCTCCCCGGGGATCCCGCGCCCCCGTAGGAGCCGGTCGGCCGGCGCGCCGTCACGTCAGTCGGGCCGGATGCCGAGGTGCCGCAGCGCGGACCTCGCCGCCCCGGCGCCGCACATGCCATGGGCCCCGGGGCCCGGCGGGACGGCGGCCGAACACACGAACACCCCGGGCAGGCCGGTGGCGTACGGGTCGAGTGCCGGGCGGGCGCCGAGGACGAGTTGAGGGATCGTCTTGGCTCCCGTGAGGATGTCGCCGCCCACGAAGTTGGCGTTGGCGGTGGCGAAGTCGGCGGGTCGGTTGCTCTGCAGGCCCACGACGCGTTCCCGTACGCCGGGGGCGAAGCGCTCCAGCTGCCGCAGGATCGCCTCGGTGGCGTCCCCTTCGTAGCCGTACGGAACGTGGGCGTACGTATAGACGGGGTGGACGTTCCCCACCGACCGCGAGGGATCCGCCAGATACTGCTGGCCGACCAGGACGAAGGGGTGCTCCGGCATCCGGCCGGCCGTCACGTCCTTCTCCCCCCGCGCCACCTCGGCGAGCGGCCCGCCGAGGTGCACGGTGCCCGCGCGCCGGGCGTGTTCGTTCGTCCAGGGCACGCCGTCCTCGACGGCCAGGTCGACCTTGAAGGCGCCGGGGCCCCGGCGGAAGCGGCGGTACGCGGTCCGTACACGGGGCGGCAGGCGGTCGCCGTACACGGACGCGATCTGGCCGGGGTCGAGGTCGAGGAGGGTGACGTCGGCGGGCGGGATCTGCGCGGCGTCGGTGATACGTACCCCGGTGTGGATGGTGCCGCCGTGCTCCAGGAGCAGAGCCTCCATGGCGCGGGTGATGGACTGTGAGCCGCCTTCGGCCACGGCCCATCCGGCGGTGTGGCCGGCAGTGAGGATGCCGAGTCCGATCGCCGAGCTGAGCGGGTGGGACAGCGGGCGGAAGGCGTGGGCCGCGACGCCTGCCCACAGCGCCTGCGCCGCGGGGGTCCGGAAGAGGCGTGCGAGGGCGGCGGCGGGCAGGACGGTGGGCAGACCGAAGCGGGCGAGCAGCAGCGGGTGCGACGGGATCCGCAGCAGGGGGCCCATGACGTCCTCGGCGAGTGCCTCCCAGCGCCGTACCGAAGGCTCTATCAGGGCCCGGTAGCGGCTGCCGTCGGCGCCGAGCCCCGAGGCGGTGTCCTCGACGGAGCGCAGCAGCACCCCGGCGGACCCGTCGTCCAGTGGATGCACACAGTCGATGTCCGGAAGCAGCCAGCGCAGCCCGTGGCGTTCCAGGTCGAGCGACCGGAGCGCGGGCGAGGTGACGGCCATGGGGTGGATGGCCGAGCAGTGGTCGTGCAGCAGTCCCGGCAGGATCGCCTCGTAGCTGCGGGTGCCGCCGCCGACCTCGTCGGCGGCTTCGAGGACGGTGACCTCCAGGCCTGCCTTCGCGAGCAGGGCAGCGGCGGCGAGCCCGTTGGGACCACCGCCGACGACGACCGCGGACGTCATGAGGCGGTGGTCAGGGGCGGAACGGGCGAGGGCTGCGTCGTGGATCTCATACGTCCGAGTCTGACGCCGAACGGGCCGACCCTCCAAGCCCGGTCCCGGGCCGTACCGGCCGACGTCAGCCGGTGACGAGTCCGACGACGAGGTTGATGGCTGTGGCCAGAATGCTGGTACCGAAGACGTAGGACAGCAGCGAATGCCGTAGCACCACCGCGCGGATCGTCGGACTCGATACGTCGGTGTCGGAGACCTGATAGGTCATACCGAGGTTGTAGCTGAAGTAGAAGAAGTCCCGATACGCGGGCTGCCGATCGGAATTGAAGTCGATCCCTCCCTCTGAATTGCCGTAGAAGAGGAACGCATAACGGGTGGCGTACATCAGGTGCAGCGCCGCCCAGGCCATGAACACACCGCTGAGCGCGGTCGCGGCGGCGGCGTGGCCGGTGTCGGTTCCGCCGCGCAGGAGCAGGACGACGATGCTGCCGAGTCCGCACAGGGCGACTGCGACGATGACGACTTCGTCCGTCGCGGGCCGGAAGTCCTCACGACGGGCGTCGCGCCGGGTGGTGGCCGCGTCCAGCGGCCACATCTGGATCCAGCCCGCGACGACGAATCCCGTCTCCGTCACGGCGATACCTGCGAGAACTCCCAGCGGCACGTCGGTCAGGACGCCGATGACGACGCCCATCACCACTCCGACGGCCACCGAACAGACAAGCCGGGAGACCGCGGACCGCGGCAGCCAACGTCTCATGGGCCGTCACATTAGCGGCGCCCATATGGCCCGCCGGGTCCGCCGGGCCGCGATTTGCCGGTCTCTCCACGGAGTGCGGTAATTGAATTGCCTGTACGACCGATTCGCCCGCGTATCACGGGAGCAGGAATGACCGGTGGACCCGAGCCCATCAGCGCCGTCGCTCTGCGGGCGCTCCAGCAGGAACTCGCAGACTTGCGCGCCGAACGGGATTCGGCGGCGGCGACCTTGCGTGGCGAGGACCCTGTGGGCGACAGGGCGGACGAGGCGGACGAACTGCAGCGGGCCTCGGAGGTCGCCCGTCTGGACAGGCACATCGCCGAGATCGAGGGCCGGATCCGGGAGGCGTCCGTCGCGGGCGCACCGGCGACGGATGTGATCGGGGTGGGCAGCACCGTCTCCGTACGGTTCGCGGACGGGACGGAGTCGACCCTCCAGGTCGGCGAGGTGGCCGAGGAGCTGGACCTGACCCTGGTGACCGCCGACAGCCCGCTCGGGCACGCGCTGCTCGGTCACCGCGCCGGCGACACGGTGACCTACCGGGCGCCCGATGGCCGCACGACCGCGGTCGTCCTCTCTCTCGGCGACATCCACGGCTCGTCGTAGCGCGGCGGGCAGGGTTCGGGTCGTCGAGGCTTCAGGACGTGAGCACGACGACGGCCTCGTCCGTGTACGTCAGGAAGGTCAGCGTCTCCTGGAAGTACAGATCGACGCTGCTCGCGTCGTGCCCGGTGTAGCCGATCGCCAGGTCCTGACCGAGGAGCAGCTCGAAGTCGCCGCCCCGGGTGGACAGGACGAACGCGCCGCGCAGCGCGGGCGCCCAGATCGGGTCGCCTCCCAGGATCCGGCCCAGGTGCGCCGCGATCGGGTAGCCGTGGTCGGAGGTCTCGCTGACCGCCGTGTACGCGTCGGCGCCGAGCAGCAGCGCGTACGGCCCGTCGACGCCGGCCAGCCGCAGCGACGTCAGGGCCCTGCTGATCGCGTCGGGGTAGTCGCGCGGCTCGGCGGGCAGGGCCAGCTCCGGGTTGGAGGTCCGCGACCGCAGCCCTTCGATGCCCGCCGCCGCGTACCCGTCGAACACGGCGCGGTCCTCCGCGAAGGCCATGGCGCGTGCCGCGTCCTTCACGGGCTGCCAGTCGGAGTCGTGCGAGCCGCGCTCGACGTCGTCCACGGCGGCCCGGCTGACGGTGAACGGGACGCGGAGTTCGACCAGTCGGCGTGCTTCGCGCAGCCGCGCGGTGACGCCGGGGGCGGGCGGGTCGATCTCGTCGAGGTGGCCGGTACCGGCGGCGGCGAGCCCCGGGCCCGCCGGGCCGGGGACGTCGACGACCCGGCGCCCGGCGACATGGCGCCGGAAGGTGCGGCGCGCCTCTTCTTCGATCTCGGCCCAGGCGGCGGGGGTGATCGGGGCGAGTTCGCGGTGCAGGTTGTCGGTGGCGGCGGGGTTCGTCATGACGCTCAGGCTCCTTTGAGGCTGCCGATGCGCAGGGAATCGCCGCGGTGGGCGGTCCCGGAGGCCGGGGCGGGGAGGTCGCCGAGGAGGTCGGCACTGGGTACGAAGAAGAGGCCGCCGGTGACGGCCGTGGAGAAGTCGAGGATGCGGTCGGTGAGGCCCGGCGGGTCGCCGAGGAACATGTTGCGCAGCATGTGTTCGGTCACCGCGGGAGTCCGCGCGTAGCCGATGAAGTACGTGCCGAACTCGCCGCGGCCGACCTCGCCGAACGCCATGTTCTCGCGCACGATCTTCTGTTCGGTGCCGTCGTCGTCGACGATCGTGTTGAGCGCGACGTGCGAGTCGTCCGGTTTGACTCCGTCGGGGAGTTCGACGTTGGACGCCTTCGTGCGGCCGATGACGTGTTCCTGCTCCTCGACGCTGAGCGACTGCCAGGCCGCCATGTCGTGGACGTACTTCTGCACGATGACGTAACTGCCGCCGAGGAAGGGCGGCTCGTCGTCGGTGACGAACACGGCTTCGTCCGCCTGTCCGCCCTCCGGGTTCTCGCTGCCGTCGACGAAACCGAGGAGGTCGCGCTCGTCGAAGTACTTGAAGCCGTGCACCTCGTCGACGACGGTCACGGCGGCGCCCAGGGCGTCGACGATGAGCCGGGCCAGTTCGAAGCAGAGGTCCATACGGCGGCCGCGTACGTGGAAGAGCAGATCGCCCGGGGTGGACGGCGCCCGGTGCCGGGGGCCTGTCAGCGGCGTGAAGGGGTGGAGCTCGCGCGGGCGCGGTCCGCCGACGAGCCGGTCCCACGCCATCGAGCCGATGCCCGCGACGCAGGTGAGGACGGAGTCCGGCGAACGGAAGGCCACGGAGCGCGTCAGCCCGGCGAGATCGGCCAGCGCGTCCCGTACGGCTGCCTCACCGCCGGGGTTCAGCGTGGCCACGAGGAACACGGCGGCTCTCGGCGGCGGTACGACGACGGGCTGCGTGGTGACCACGTGACTCCCGGCAGACATTCAGTCACGAACAGCGGCAAAGGGTACGGCGTCAGCGTATCCGGCCTGCCGCCGCGACGCAGTCCGGGCACCGCCGTCAGCAGGCGCCGACCCACTCCTCGGTGCCCGAGGACCCGGGCGAAGAGCGGCCCGTCGGCGCGCAGGGCCCGGACCCGTCCATGGCCTCCGCCAGGGTCGTGGCCCGATACGGCTCCTCCGGCGTGACTGCGGCGGCCTTGGCGCCCGCCCAGTAACGGATGGTGCCGACCGGCGCGGTGGTCACTTCCGTGCTTCTTCCTCTCGTCTTCGCGCCATGGCTCTCGTCCTCGCGCAAGGGCAGGCGCTCATCGGCCAGGACGCCCAGAACCTCTGTCGCGGAGGTTTCGGCGAGTCCACCCGGCGGGACCACTGCGAGGCCGTCGGCGAGGGCCAGTCCGCGCAGCATCGCCGGGCCGTCGAAGGCGAGCGGCACCGCGGTGCCCTCGGTGAGCCGCACCGGCAGCAGCCGGGTGTCCCGCGCGTGCCCCGGCAGCGGCGCGGCGGCTACGGCTCGGCGCGGAGCCCCGTCGACGTGTCCGCCCAACCGGCGCAACAGCGGAGCCCGAGAGGCGGGCGACCAGGCCGGGCAGTCCGCGGCGGAGCAGCGGTTCGCCGCCGGTGAGCCTGACCTCGGTGATGCCCAGGCGCCGGGTGCCGATGCGCACGAGGCGTACGACCTCGTCATCGGTGAGCAGGTCCGTCCGGGGCAGCCGGTCCAGGCCCTCGGCCGGCATGCAGTAGGCGCAGCGCAGATTGCAGCGGTCGGTGAGCGAGAGCCGCAGGTCCGTGTGGACCCGTCCGAAGCGGTCCAGGAGCGGACTCCGGACGGAGGGTGCTGGGGGCACTGGCTCACCTTTTCCCGTCTCCGAATTCCATTGCATTCGAAAGAAATCTTCGGTGAAGCCGGCGGAGTGCGTCAAAGAGGAATTCCGTATCACGCGATAAAGGGCGGCATCACATGTGGAATTCAGGCGGCGGGCGTGATGGTGACCTTGACGTGTTTCATGATCGGCTGGTCGCTCTGGGTGCTGTAGTCGCCGAGCGCGCACAGGACGTTCATCTCGGGCATGTAGCCGGCCGCGCAGCCGCGCGGGATGTCGTACGGAATCGCCAGATAGCCGTTGAGGCGGCGTTGGCTGCCGTCCTTGGCGGTGCTGGTGATGTCGACGGGGTCGAACTTCGAGATCCCGCGTTCGCGCATGTCGTCCTGGTTCATGAAGACGAGGGTGCGCAGGTTCTTGATGCCGCGGTAGCGGTCGTTGTCGGAGTAGATGGTGGTGTTCCACTGGTCGTGGGAGCGCATGGTGCCCAGCGCCAGCATCCCGGGGTCCGGGAGGACGTCGGGGAGTTCGGCGGTGGAGAACTCGGCACGCCCGGACGGGGTGAGGAAGACGAGTTCACGCGCGGGCTGCTTGATGCGGAAGCCGAGCGGCAGCCGTACACGGCGGTTGAAGTCCTCGAAACCGTCGAGGGCTTGGGCCATGGTGTCGCGGATGCGGTCGTAGTCCTCGATGTACCACTCCCACGGCGTCTCGCTCTCGGGCAGGGCGGCGCGGGCCATGCCGGCGACGATCGCGGGCTCGGAGAGCAGGTGCGAGGAGGCGGGGCGCTTCATGCCGACGGACAGGTGCACCATGCTCATCGAGTCCTCGACGGAGGTGCTCTGGACGCCGTTGCGCTGGTCGTCCTTCTCGGTCCGGCCGAGGCAGGGCAGGATGAGCGCCCGGCGCCCGTGGACGATGTGGCTGCGGTTCAGTTTGGTGCTCACCTGGACGGTGAGGTCGCAGCGGCTCAGCGCCTCGTGCGTGTACGGGGTGTCGGGCGCGGCGAGGGCGAAGTTGCCGCCCATGCCGACGAACACCCTCACGTCGCCGCGGTGCATCGCCTGGATGGTGCCGATGGTGTCCAGGCCGTGCTCGCGAGGCGGCTCGATCTTGCAGACCTTGGCGAGCCGGTCCAGGAACTCCTCGGTGGGGTGGTGGTCGATGCCGCAGGTGCGGTTGCCCTGGACGTTGCTGTGGCCGCGCACGGGCGAGGGTCCGGCGCCCTCCCGGCCCAGATTGCCGCGCAGCAGAAGGAGGTTGACGATCTCCCGTACGGTGTCGACGCCGTGTTCGTGCTGGGTGAGGCCCAGGCACCAGCTGATGATGCTGCGGTCGGCCTCACGGTAGACGCGGGCGGCCTTGAGGATGTCGGCGCGGCCGATCCCGGACTGGTTCTCGATCTCGTCCCAGGGCGCGGCCTCGCACAGGGCGCGGTACTCCTCGAAGCCGGTGGTGTGGCGTTCGATGAACTCCGGGTCCAGCGCCTTGGGATCGGAGTCGGACTGCTCCAGGATCGCCTTGGCCATGCCTCGTACGAGCGCCATGTCGCCGCCGATGCGCGGCTGGAGGTTGAGGGTGCTCGTCCGGGTCGAGTGGAAAGTGGCCATGTCCTTGAAGTCGTGCGGGATGATCGTGCGTGTGGCGCCCGCCTCGACGAGGGGGTTGATGTGCACGATCTGGGCGCCGCGGTGGTGCGCCTCGGAGAGGGCGGTGAGCATCCGGGGCGCGTTGGAGGCCACGTTGACGCCCATGATGAACAGGGCGTCGGTGGTCTCCCAGTCCTTGAGGTCGACGGTGCCCTTTCCGGTGCCGAGTGCCGCCTGGAGGGCGCGGCCGCTGGCCTCGTGGCACATGTTGGAGCAGTCGGGCAGGTTGTTCGTGCCCAGTTCCCTGGCCATGAGCTGGTACAGGAAGGTGGCCTCGTTGCCGAGCCGGCCGGAGGTGTAGAACGACGCCTGGTGCGGGGAGTCCAGCGCGCGCAGAGTACGCCCGACGAGATCGAAGGCGTCCTTCCAGCTGACGGGGACGTAATGGTCCGTGTCGGGGTCGTAGACCATCGGCTCGGTGAGCCGCCCCTGGTTCTCCAGGTCGTAGTCGCTCCACCCGGACAGCTCGGTCACCGAGTGGGTGGCGAAGAACTCACGCCCGACCCGTTTGCGGGTCATCTCCCAGGTGACGTGCTTGATCCCGTTCTCGCAGATGTCCAGGTGCAGGCCCTTGGTGTCGTCCGGCCAGGCGCACCCGGGGCAGTCGAACCCGGTGTTCTCGTGGTTCATCTTCATGATGGCCCGCGGCCCGTCCACCAGCGCGCCCTCGCGCGCCATGAACCGCGTCACGCTCTTGGCCGCACCCCACCCGGCGGCCGGATGGTGATAGGGCTGGAACTCCGGCTCGGCGTCGGGCTCGGGGCCCACCCGCGCTTCCGGTCGTTCCTGCTCTTCGGGAGAGGCGCTCAAAGTCGGTCCTCAGTTTCCGCCGTGCGGGCGTGGGGCCCGGGAGGTGGCCATTTCCCTCAGCCTAGGCTCGCCGCGGACACCCCGCGATTTCAGCTGGGCCGCCCGAAATCCAGGGGAAGGGCAGCCACGCGGCGACCTCGGTCGGCGTGGGGCCGGGCAGCACGGCGTCGAGTTCGGCGGACGCCTGACGCACCAGCGTCCCGGCGGCATGCGCGTCGAAGCCCGGTGTCGTAAGGACGTCGACGAAAACCACTTGCGAGCCCGGTCCGCACAGATGATCATGCGACGCATGAGTGAGCAACCCGCACGATGGACCCAGGCCACCGTCTACGCCGACATGTGGACCGACCCGGACAACGACCCCCGCGACGGCGACGGAGACGGTCCGGAGGGCGAGCTTGCCACGCTGCTGGACTTCCTGGCGGGCTATCGCATGACCCTGCGGATGAAGTGCGAGGGCCTGGACGCGGAGCAGCTGGCCCGACGGTCGGTTCCGCCGTCGACGATGTCGCTGCTCGGGCTGATCCGCCACCTCGTCGAGGTGGAACGGGACTGGCGCAGCTGGATCAGCGGCGATCCGGTGCCGAAGCTGTACGGCGTCAAGGACGCGGACTTCCACGGTGCGGTCGCCGAACAGGCCGTCGTCGACGCCGCGTTCGTCGATCTGGAGCGTGAGCAGTCCGCGACCGACGCCGCGCTCGCCGAGCACCCGGATCTGAGCGAGCGCCTGCCGAAGGACGGGATCGCGGTGCGGGAGCTGATGGTGCACCGGATCGAGGAGTACGCCCGTCACTGCGGACACGCCGACCTGCTGCGCGAGTGCGTGGACGGCAGGGTGGGCCAGTGACGGGGGCCTGAAGCCGACGGGGCGGCGGGTCGGCCTCGCGCGGGATCAGGCGAGGTCTCCGGGGAACGCCCGATGACGGGCGGCCGTGCCGGAGGCCGTCACCCGGTGGCGGACCATCCCGGAACCGTCGGCAGGACCTTCTCGGCGATGTCGAGCAGCACCGCGTCGTCCGGTACCCAACCGTCCTGGCGCCACAGGGTCACTTCGAAGGAGCCGCCGCTGTCCTTGGCGTCCCGGGCCACGACGACGGTGCGGGTCGGGACGCCGGGTCCGGTCTGGGCGTCGCTTCCGTCGAGGCGGAACCTGATGCTGATGGTCCGGTCCGAGTAGAGGACCGCCGGGCGGCCCAGAAGCTTCCGTCGCTGCGCGTCGTTCCACAGAATCGAGGGCTCCCCGCCCACCGGACGGTCGTCGTAGGTGGCCGACAGCGTCACGGTGTACGTTCCGATCTCGACCTCGGCCGAGGGCGTGGCGACCTTCTCGTCGCCGATCCCGAAGGAGCTGTCGCTGCCGTGGGCGGACTTCACCGGCTCCGTCGGCGTGCCCAGCAGCTCAGCGAGGTCGGGACGGTTCAACACCTCGCACAGTTGCGTCCCGGTGACGGGCACCTGCCCCGGCTCCACCGGCGCCTTCTCGGGCTCCCCGTCCGAGCACGAGGCAGGCCCCTTGGCGCTGTTCACGCCGTTCGAGTCCACCGTCTCGCCCAACACCCACAGACCCGCGCAGAGCGCCGGCACCAGGAGCAAGCCCGCGACGGCCTGTCGCACGCCCTGACGTCTGGAGAGCACCGCCGTGTCGTCCGCCATCTTCCCCCGCCTGTCCTGATCCCCCGATATGTGCCCGGGGACCTTAACCCGTGATCATCGGGCGGACAAGGGGATTTGGTGGCGGCCGGGTGGGGGTGGATCAGACGGACACGTTCCTGCGGAACCAGCCGCTGAACAGCTCGTCATCGGGTTCGGCCGCGCGCTGCTCGGCCCGCTCCAGGACCTTCTCGGCCTCCGCCCGCCAGGTCGCGGCGTCCGCGCGGGGCGGGGGCACGAAGGGGCCCCGCCCCGGCGCATCGGCGGCGGCGCCGAAGAAGTCGCCGCCCTTGCGCCTGAAGTCGTCCGTTCCCCATGCGCGGCCGGTGCCGTGCAGCGGCACCTTCTGCAGATGCGGGATGTGCTTGGCGCAGTGGATGTACGCCTCCTCGACGGCGACCTCCACCCACACCTGGGCGCGGCGGCCGGGCACGGGGTCGGAGGCGAGCCCGGCGTGGGCGCGGCGCATCTCGTCGTCGGCCACGACCCGTGCGGTGCCGTTGACATGGAGGCCGATGCGGTCCTGGTGGAAGTCCATCATCAGGATGCCGACGTGCGGGTTCTCCTCGATGTTGCCCAGGCTGGCCTGGACGCCGTTGCCCCGGTACTCGGGGTAGGCCAGGGTCCGGTCGTCCAGGACGTGGAGGAAGCCGGGCGGGCCGGCCCGGAAGGTGTTGTCGCACTCGCCGTGTCTGTCGGCGGTCGCGAGGAAGAACATCTCCTGTCGCGCCGCGAACTCGCGCATCCGGGTGTTGAGTCGGTCCAGAACCTGCTCGGCGTAGAACTTGTCGGCGCGCTCCGTGGTGCCCATGCGCTGCTGGACCTGATGTTCGCCGTCACTGCCCGGGCGGGTGGTGCGCAGGGGCGTCGCCTGCCGCTGCCCGGTCTGTTCGAAAGTGCTCAAGTCGTTGCCCCGACCAGTTCCTCGATGGAGTCGTGCCGTATGCGATGGGTGGGGATGCCGATGCCCACCAGGGTGTCGACACTGCGCCGGATCATGCCGGGCGGGCCGGACAGGTATGCGTCGTACGTGTGCCACGGGCCGAACTCGCGCACGGCCTCCGGGATGCCGCCGGACAGCAGGCCCACGGGGCCGTCGTCCACGACCGGGCGGACCGAGAGCCAGGGGTGCGACTGCTGGAGCCGCAGCATCGTGTCGATGTCGTAGAGGTCGTTGTTCCTGCGGGCGCCGTAGAACACGTCGACGGTGCGGCGGCGGCCGTGCTGGGCCACGTCCTCGACCAGGGCCTTGATGGGCGCGATGCCGGTGCCGCCGCCGAGGCACAGCAGCCCGTTGTCGGTGCTGTGGTCCACGGTCATGGATCCGGAGGGGGGACCGAGCCGGATCACGTGCCCCGGGCGGGCGCGGTGCACGAGGGCGTTGGAGACCCAGCCCGCCGGCACGGCCTTGACGTGGAAGGAGAGCAGCCCGTCGGAGCGGGGCGCGGAGGCGAAGGAGTAGTGCCGCCAGACACGCGGCCACCAGGGGGTCTCCAGCGAGGTGTACTGCCCGGCGAGGAAGGGATAGGGCTGGTCGGGCCGGACCGTCACGACCGCGATGTCCGGGGTACGCATGTCGTGCGCGACCACTTCCGCCTGCCACCAGGCGGGGGCGCGCAGCTCGTCCTCGGCCGCCGCGTCGATCATGATCTGGGAGATCGCGGTGTAGGCGCCCACCCAGGCGGCCTCGGTCCTCGGCCCCCAGCTCTCGGGGGCGTAGCGGGAGAGGGCGCCGATGAGGCACTCGCCGACGGCCGGGTAGTGCTCGGGAAGGGTGCCGTACTTCCGGTGCCCGCGGCCGAGGTGGGACAGGTACGTGGTCAGGGTGGCGGTGTCGTCCGCATGGGTCGCGGCGGTGAGCAGCGCCTTGAAGAGCCGGTCGCGCTGGGTGTCCATCGCCGCGGGGAAGAGGCTCCGCAGGTCGGGGTGGCGGAGGAAGAGCAGGGCGTAGAAGTGCGAGGTGACCTTGTCGGCGATCGGCTCGATCTCGGCCATGGTGCGGCGCAGGAGACCGGCGTCGGACGTGTCCTCGGGCGGCGTGGCGGGAGCCGCGGCCGGTGGCTCGGGCTGAGGGGCGGGTCTTGGCGCCGGGGCCGGGGTCGGAGCGGGGGCTGCGGCGGGCGCCGGGCTCGGAGCGGGAGCGGCGGCGGCGGACGGCAGGCTCGGAGCGGGAGCTGCGGCCGGTCTCGACGCCTGGGCGGGCACGCGGGCCGGGGCCTGGGCCGAGGTCGGGCTTGCTGCGGGAGCCGGTCGCTGAGGTGCCGTACGGCTTCTGTCGGCACCGTTGCCCACCGGGCGTATCGGGGTGACGGGGCGGCTGGGTATGCGGTCCTCCGCGTCCCGGGATCCGGATCCGTCCTGCTGATGCTGCGGGCTTCGACCGAACCAGCCCGCGTCCCGACTGCTGCCACCGGAGCCGGCTCCGGGACTTGCGCCGGACCTGTCACCGTCGGCCGACGTGGGGGTCGGAGCATCCATCGGTTTGCCTCGCCTCGAACATCTTTCGGTCGGTCTTCGTACGTGGGGTCCGAGTGTGCCCCGATTTCCCTCTCCCTATCGGAATTCCCGGTGTTCGCCCCATCCCTTCAAATCTGCTGGTACGTACCGCACTTGATTTGCCAGGGGCGCCCGGTCGTTCGAACGGGCTCGACCATACCCCGCTCGCGTGAATCCATGAACGGGAACTTCGGCCATCACGGCGACGCCGAGTTCCGGCTGGTCAGGACGGCGCGAGGCCAGGAACTCGAACGTTTTCACGAGTTACCGATGAGTTCGAGCGATACGACAAGCCGTTCACCACGCGACTGGTAGGAATTCGCTGACGGAAAAGATACGACGCGACCCCAAGCCCTCACGCCGTGCGCGCGGGCTCTTCACCGTTCCCACGCATGAGCCGCTGCCACAGGAAGGTGTGGACCAGGGCGTCGTTGTGGGCAGCCTGTTCGTTGTCGCCGGCACCCGCGTGGCCACCGCCGGTGTTCTCGTGGAGCAGGACCTCGTGGCCGAGTTCGCGCAGTCGCGCGGCAGCCTTGCGGGCATGGCCCGGGTGGACACGGTCGTCACGGGTGGAGGTCATCAGCAGGACCGGCGGGTAGACGCGGTCCTCGGCGAGCTGGTGGTAGGGCGAGATCGCACGGAGGTGAGGGCGATCGGCTTCGTCGTCCGGATTGCCGTACTCGGCGATCCAGGAAGCCCCGGCGAGGAGCTTGTGGAAGCGGAGCATGTCGAGGAGCGGCACCTGGGCGACGATCGCACCGAACAGCTCCGGGTGGCGGGTGAGCATCGCGCCCATGAGCAGACCGCCGTTGCTGCCCCCTGCCGCGCCGAGCATGGCGGGGGTGGTGATTCCCCGGGCGACGAGGTCCGCGGCGACCGCCGCGAAGTCCTCGAAGGCGCGCGGCCGATGGGCGCCGAGCGCGGCCTGGTGCCAGTCCGGTCCGTACTCACCGCCACCCCGGATGTTCGCGATCACGTACGTGCCCCCGCGCTCCAGCCACGCCCGGCCCTTCACCGCGCCGTAGTAGGGGGTGAGGGAGACCTCGAAGCCGCCGTAGCCGTACAGCAGGGTCGGTCCGGGGCCGGTGGCGGCGCGGTCGGGGCCGATGACGAAGTACGGCACCCGCGTCCCGTCCGGGGATGTGGCGAAGAACTGCTCGACCGTCAGGCCGGCCGTGGCGAAGCGGGCCGGAGCCTGCTTGAGGATCTCGGTGTCGGCGCCGATCTCTCCCCGGTACAGGGTGGAGGGTTGCAGGAACCCCGACACATCCAGGAAGTACTCGTCGGAGAGGTCGGGGTCCGTGTCCACGACGGTGACCGCCGACAGCTCCGGAACGTCCGTGAGCGGCGTGCGCGCCCAGGCGCCTCCGGGGTCGGGGGTGAGGACTTCGATGCGGGTGCTGACGTCCCGCATCGTCTCCAGGATCAGATGGTGACGGGTCCACGAGTGTCCCGCGAGGGCGGTCCGCTCGTCCGGGGTGAACAGCACCGCCGCCGTCCGGTCGCCCGTGAGGAAGGCCTCGAAGTCGAACGCCAGCAGGGAACCGGCCCGTTGCCCGAGCCAGTCGGACTTCAGGGTGACGATCAGATGCCGTCGGTGGACGTAGGAGTCGGCGTCGTCGGGGACGTCGATCTTCACGAGCGTGTCGTCGGCACCGAGGACGTACGTCTCGCCGCGGAAGAAGTCCAGGGAACGGGCGACGAAGTCCCGTTCGAATCCGGGCGTGGTGTCGCGCCAACCCGAGGCGGCCACATCGACCGGGTCCGCCTCGAAGACCGGCTCGGCCTCCTCCAGCGGCGTGCCGCGCCGCCATCGGCGCACGGTGCGCGGATAGCCGGCGTCCGTCAGCGAGCCCGGTCCGAAGTCCGTGCCGATGAAGACGGTGTCGGCGTCGATCCACCCGATCCGCGTCTTCGCCTCGCCGACCCGGAAACCGCCGTCGACGAAGGTCCGCGTGGCGAGGTCGAACTCGCGGACCACCACGGCGTCCCCACCGTCGCGCGACAGACACACCAGGGCCCGGTCGTACTCGGGGTGGCGCACCCGCGCCCCCGCCCACAGCCACTTCTCGTCCTCCGCGGCGGCGAGCGCGTCGAGGTCGAGGACGTCTTCCCACTGGGGGGCGTCCTTGCGGTACTGCTCAAGGGTCGTACGCCGCCACACGCCACGTACATGCGTCGCGTCCCGCCAGAAGTTGTAGAGGA
Organism: Streptomyces sp. NBC_01353; assembly: GCF_036237275.1. Lineage (GTDB taxonomy): Bacteria > Actinomycetota > Actinomycetes > Streptomycetales > Streptomycetaceae > Streptomyces. Next base: position 1,013,994 of record NZ_CP108352.1, read on the forward strand.
ACGCTCCGCGACGCGCCGTGTAGGGGATGCGGTCCGAGGCGTCCAGCACCTCGCGCAGGCGCTTCTTCAGGGCGGTGAAGTCCGCGTCGGAGGCCAGTGCGGCCGCCGTCTCGGTGTTCCGCTCGGCCACCCACTCCAGAGCGGCCTCGCCCTCCACGTCTTCCAGCCACAGGTACGGGTCGTCGTCATCGCGTGGCGTCGTCATGGAGAGCCGATCACCAGGGCCACAGCGTGAACAGGCCGACCATCACCAGGACCAGCAACGCCCAGCCGAGCACGCCGATCCTCCGACGCTCCGGATCACGCCCCTGGCCCCATTCGCCGGACCGGTGCGGTGTGTCTCCCATGGCCCCCACCCTACGGCCCCGGCAATCCGGCGGGCGGAACTCCTGGCAGATCGAGGTGATGGGGCTCTATGATCACTGCGATGACTACTCACTCTCTCCACAGATTGGGGGACCCGTCCGCGCAAGGTGAGTGCTGATGCTCACTGACACCGCGTATGGGGATTCCCCGCTTTCCTTCTGGCTGCGCGTGCGCGAGTTCGCCGTGCCGCCCTCCATGATCGAGACTGCGACCACCCGCCGCTCTGCCGGGGACTGGGCAGGAGCCTGCGCCGCAGCCGGCGTGGACGTCGATCTCGACCTCAAGTCCGTGTCGCGTACCCATGGCCGGGAACTGGCCACCCGAGTACGGGCCGATCTCCGCCATCTGGCGCCCGACCTGCTGCGCTGGCATCTCCCGAGGGTCGCTCCCGACGGGCTGCTCCGCCCGGGTCTGACCATCGCCCTGGCCCGGTACGAAACCGCCGGACGGGACGGGACCGGCCCGGTCCACCTGGTGGTCCGGACTCCGCCGGCGTGGGCGGACGGCGGTCAGCGCATCAGCCTCGCGCTGTGGGACGGATCGCACTCCGGGCCGAGCGCTCGCCGTCATCCGCACCCTCATCCGAACCGGCGGTTCCGACTCGACCTGCATCGCCACCTGTGGGACGCGCGCCGGACGGACGAGCTCCGTGCCCGGTCCGGGTCCGCGCCGCCGTCGGAGGACGACCCTCCCCCGACGATCCCGGAGGCACGGGGGACGGTACCGCGGGACCTCCGCTGCGCCGTCGACCGATGGGCGGACGAGGCGGGGATCCTGCTCCACGCCGAGGGGCGGCCAACCGGCACCGTCAGCGTGCGCGTCGGGGCCCGGCAACGGCTGCTCCTGGACCTGGTGGCGGACCGGGACGGCCCCGGACCGCCCTCGATGCGGATCGCGGAGGCGCCCGCGGACGGTGTCGTCTCCGCGCTGCCGGTGCTGCCCGATGCGGCGACCTGGGTGCTGCCCGACCTCGAGCTGCTCCACAGCGGGCTGATCGAGGCCGACCGGCTGCACCCGCTGGTCGCGTCCGCACTCGTACCCGGTCTGCCACCGGCCGGTTCGCGGCCGCTGTCGGACCGGCCGGGGCAACCGCACATCGTGGAGTGCCGGGGAGCCCGACACCGGATCGGCCTGGTCGACGGGGTGCTGTCCCCGCTGGACCACGACCCGGCCGAGCTCCGCCGGGAGGAATTGCTGGCCGCGCTGTCCGGCACCCCACTCCCCTGCCTCCAGGCCGTCGACCGGGCGCACCGGCGTCCGGACTGTCTCGACGGCGTCCGCGAACGCCTGCACCACGGCGACATCGCCGGCGCGCTGGCCGTCGTCGAGGGCCTGCTGGGCTCCGAGGCGCTGCTGCGCGACGGCGCCCTGCGGGACGAGCTGGAGGCAGCCGCCCAGCGGCGCCTGACCTACGGCCTGTTCAGGGCCGGCCTGATCGGCCCTGGACCCGGCCGTATGCGGCAGGGCCCAGGCCGACGCCGTGGCCACCGCGCGCGGCCGAGGCACGCCACCCGCCTCTGACCCGGGGCACCGCTCCCCGCACTCCCTCTTTCTTCACGACGAGCCCTCAGGTGATGACCCATGCCCTCACACGCCCCTTCCCAACTCGACGTCGCCGGCGACCTGCTGACCCTTCTGCGCGACACCACCACCGAGCCGCGCCCCGACCCCCAGCTGGAGGCCCTCACCCTGGCCGTCGCCGCCGACCTGCCCGTGCTCCTGTGGGGTGAGCCGGGGATCGGCAAGACCGCGGCCCTCACGCAGCTCGCGGAGACCCTGGACCTGCCGCTGACCACCGTGATCGCCAGCGTGCACGAGCCGTCGGACTTCGCCGGCCTGCCGATCATCGGCGACGATCCGGCGGAACACGGTGTCCCGATGGCTCCGCCGGACTGGGCCGTACGACTCGTACGGGCCGGCCGAGGGCTGCTGTTCCTCGACGAACTGTCCACCGCCCCGCCGGCCGTGCAGGCCGCCCTGCTCCGCCTCGTCCTCGAACGGCGCATCGGCGCCCTCCGACTGCCGCCCGGGGTACGCATCGTGGCCGCCGCCAATCCGCGGGCCTCGGCGGCCGACGGCTGGGAGCTGAGCCCGCCCCTGGCCAACCGGTTCGTTCACCTTCAGTGGGTCCACGACCACGAGGTCGTCGTCCGCGGGCTCGGGGGGACCTGGCCCCGGGCGACGCTGCCCCGGCTCGACGCGGCGAAGATGACGGAGGCCGTGGCCTTCGCCCGCCGCGCCGTGTGCGGGCTGCTCGCCGCCCGTCCCAAGCTCGTCCACCAGCTGCCCGGCAACGAGGCCCGCAGGGGCGGACCCTGGCCGTCGCCGCGCAGCTGGGAGATGACCCTGCATCTGATCGCCTTCGCGACCGCGGCCGGCTCCTCCCGGGACGTGCTCTCCATGCTGGTCAGGGGAACCGTCGGCGACGGTCCGGGCCTTGAACTGCTTGCGAGCCTGGACCGGCTGGACCTACCGGATCCCGAGACGCTGCTCGCCGACCCGGAGAGTGCCGTCCTCCCCGAGCGCGGAGATCTCCGCCAGGCCGTGCTCGACGGCGTGGTCGCCGCGGTCCGCACGCGCCCGGAGAAGACCCGCTGGGACGCGGCGTGGGCGCTCCTGGTGCGGGCGATGGAGACCGGAGCCCCTGACCTGGTGGTCGTTCCCGCGACCACTCTCGCCTCACTCCGCCAGCAGGAGTGGGACGTACCGGAGTCGATCGAACGGCTCGCCGGAGCGGTGTCCCTGTCCCGGCGCGCCGACCGGGCCGGGGCCCGGGCCGCGCTCGCCACGCAGGCCGGCCGTTGAGCGCGGGCGCACCGGGGCCGGAGAAGGCCCTGGACCGCGACAAGCTGTTCGCCGCCCGGCTCCAGGCCGCGCGGGCGCGGCCCTATCTGGCGACGGCGCTGTTCGCCCTGCACACCGTGGAGTCGACGCGGGTGCCGACGATGGCCGTCGACCGGTACTGGCGGTGCTACGTCTCACCGGCGTTCGTCGACCGGACCCCGGTGGAGGAACTGGCCGGGGTATGGGTCCACGAGGTCTCGCATCTGCTGCGCGACCATCACGGGCGCGGTGACCGGGTCGCGCGGGCGCGCGGACTGACGGGCCCCGGGGAGCGGCTGCGGATGAACATCGCCGCGGACTGCGAGATCAACGACGACGTGTTCGGCGACGGTCTGGTCCGGCCCGAAGGCGCCGTCATGCCTGAGACGTTGGGGCTCGATCCCGGACAGCTCATGGAGGACTATCTGCGCCAGTTCTCCCTCGGGGCGCGGACGCTCGAGCATGCCTGGCTGGACTGCGGCAGCGGCGCCGACGGGCTCGACAGGGAGTGGGAACTCGGGCCGGACGGTGCGCACGGGCTCAGTGCGCAGGAGCGGGACGCCGTCCGGTTCCGGGTGGCGCAAGGCATCACCGGCCGTCCGGGAAACGCCTCGAAGGCGTGGCAGCGGTGGGCGGAGGAGGCGTTCCATCCTCCACAACCGTGGCGAGACCTGCTGGGGGCGGCCATCCGCTCGGCGGCTTCCGCCTCCGGCGCCGGCGAGGACTACACGTACGGCCGGCCGGCCCGGCGGTCGGCCGGGCTGCCGGGCGTGGTGCTGCCGAGCCTGCGACGGATGCCACCCCGGGTGTCCGTGGTCATCGACACGTCCGCCTCCGTCAGCGACGCCGAGCTGGGCGGTGCGCTCCTCGAGGTCGCCGCCATCTCCCGTGCCGTGGGCGGCCGTCGGGACCTCGTCAGCGTGCTGCCGTGCGACGCGTCGGCCCAGTTCGTGCACCCGCTGTGCAGCGCCGAGGGAATCCCGCTGATGGGCGGTGGGGGTACGGATCTGCGTACGGGCTTCGCCAGGGCGCTCAAGGCGCGGCCGGCGCCCGATGTGGTCGTGGTCCTGACCGATGGTCAGACACCGTGGCCGGACACCCGGCCTCCGTGCCGGACGGTGGTGGGGCTGTTCCCGAGGCGGTTCTCGAACCGATCGTGGGACGAGGACGACCCCGACTACGTCCCCGACTCGCCGCCCGACTGGGCACGTGTCGTCGACATCGGGTAGGCATCAGGGCCACCGGGAGCTCGGGGCGGGTATCGCAGTGGGCGCACCCTCTCCATCAAGTCATCGCACCTGTCGAAAACCTGCACATCGTGCGCGTGACCTGGATGCGCCCCCTTCATTGCTCCTCGATTCGACCGATGGATCCCGTCCGTGTGGTGCGTCTCTGTCCGTTTGATACCCCGCACGCGACGGGTCGCCCGGATCTGTTACTCGTTCCTGCGGAGAAGGTGTCACCGTTCGGTGAAATTAGCTGCACGGCTGCTGTCCGAGGTACACAACCACGTACGTGAGGGCGTCAACAGAATTGGCCGGGTAGCCCGTTCGCATGCTTGGATCACCGCGCTGCGGCAGTCGTGAAGTACGGCCGATCTTCGGTCTGCTGAATGGCCGCAGGAATGGAATCCCCCCAACAAATGAAGGGTGCGCATCATGCGTAACGACCTTGAGACCCGCGAGATCGCCGACACCGAGCTGGACGCCGTTTCCGGTGGTCTCGTCAGCATCTCCGGCGGCGTCGCCGGCGCTGCGACCAGCGACGTCACCAACGTCCTGGGCGCCGTCACCTCCCTCCAGACCGTTCAGGGTGTCGAGGGCCTCGTCGCCGGCGTCCCCGGCCTGGCCTCCAACGTCACCGGCCTTTCGGTGAACACCTCCGCCGTCACCGGTCTCGCCGGTCTCTGAGCGGAATATCGCCCATGAACCCCGGAACCTGCCCGGTTCCGGGGTTCATGGCCTCCCCCGTGCCGAACCGAAACAAATGCAGTTGAAGGAATAGTCCGTGCAGTTCCGCCAAAAGGCACTTTCCAAGCTGCAATCGCCCGAAGAACTCGACGTCCCCGTACGCTTCGCGCGCCCGCAGGGCCGCCTCGTACTGGTCGTCACGGTCGTCGTCATGGCGATCGCGAGTTTCTGGGCGCTCACCGGCACGGTGTCGTCCAAGCAGAGCGCGCCCGGCATCCTCACCCGCGCCGAGGGCAGTTACCTGCTGCAGAGCCCCGTCGCCGGACAGGTGACCGACGTCCTCGTCGAGGAGGGCACGTCCGTGTCCGCCGGGACGGCGCTCCTCACCGTCCGTACGGAGCAGGGCGACCGGCCCGTGCGCGCGGTCGCCGACGGCCGGGTGACCACGCTGTTCGCCAGGATGGGTTCGGTCGTCACGACCGGCGCCGACGTGGCGACGGTGGAGCGGGTGACGCGTCCCGACGATCCGCTGGTGGCAATGCTCTACATGCCTGGCGACAGCGCGTCGACGATCCAGGTGGGAGCCTCGGTCGACCTGAGCGTCCAGTCCGCCCCCCGAAGCCGGTTCGGAGTGCTGCGCGGCCAGGTGAAGGCGGTGGGCCGCGCGCCCCAGACGCAGGCGCAGATCGGCAACTTCCTCGGCGACAGCGGGCTGGCCGCACAGTTCTCCCGGCAGGGCAACCCGATCGCGGTGCTCGTGACGCTGGAGCGCTCCGCCGCCACCAAGTCCGGCTACACCTGGTCCTCCACGGACGGACCCCCGAACGCCATCGACTCCGGTACGCCGGTCACCGGCGCCGTCCATCTGTCCGCGCAGCGCCCCGTCGACTGGCTGCTGCCGTGAGCGCCCGCAGGGAGGCGTCCCAGGAGTCCGCCGGGAGCCGCGCCCGCTCGCGGTCGCGCTCCTCGCCCCGCCGGCTCCCGCCCGCCGAGCGCCGTCGCCGTCCCGCCCCCAAGGGCAGGAAGCCCCGGACCGTCCGTACCCCCACCGTGCTCCAGATGGAGGCCGTGGAGTGCGGCGCCGCCGCCCTCGCCATGGTGCTCGGCCACTTCGCTCGCTTCGTGCCCCTGGAGGAGCTGCGCATCGCCTGCGGCGTCTCCCGCGACGGCTCCCGGGCGAGCAACCTCCTGAAGGCGGCGCGCGGTTACGGGCTCCAGGCCAAGGGGATGCAGATGGACCTGGCCGCGCTGGCCGAGGTCAGCGCCCCGGCGATCCTCTTCTGGGAGTTCAACCACTACGTCGTCTACGACGGCATGGGCCGACGCTTCGGCCGCAGGGGCGTGTACGTCAACGACCCCGGCAAGGGCCGCCGGTTCGTCCCCATGGACGAGTTCGACACCAGCTTCACCGGCATCGTGCTCACCTTCGAGCCCGGCGCCGGCTTCCGCCGCGGCGGGCGCAAGCCGGGCGTCATGAGCGCCATGCCCGCCCGCCTGCGCGGCACGGCGGGCACGATGGCCGCCGCCGTGATCTCCAGCCTCCTGCTGGTGGCCGTCGGCGCGTGGGTGCCCGCCCTGAGCCGTACGTACATCGACATGTTCCTCATCGGGAGCCAGACCTCGCTGCTGGGCGTGCTCTTCGTGGCGATGGCGACCACCCTCGTCCTCACCGCGACGCTCACCGCGGTGCAGCAGGCCAATCTGCTGCGCGGGCGGATCATCTCCTCGACCCTGGGCAGCGCCCGCTTCCTCCGGCACCTGCTCAGACTTCCCATCAGCTTCTACTCCCAGCGCAACCCGGCCGACCTGGTGCAGCGCCTGCAGTCCAACGACGCGGTCGCCGAGACCCTCGCACGCGACCTGGCCGCGGCGGGCGTGGACGCCGTCGTCGTGTTGCTCTACGCGGTGCTGCTGTGGACGTACGACCCGCAGCTCACGGTCGTCGGCGTGCTGATCGCCCTGCTCAACGTCGTGGCCATGCGGGTCGTGATCCACCTGCGGGCCACCAACACCCAGAAGCTGCGGGCCGAGAGCGCCCGGCTGACCAACACCTCGTACAGCGGTCTCCAGCTCATCGAGACGATGAAGGCCACCGGCGGCGAGAACGGCTTCTTCCGCCGCTGGGCGGGGCAGCACGCGATCACGCTCGACGTCCAGCAGCGGCTCGGTATGCCCAGCGCGTGGCTGGCGGTCGTCGCCCCCACCCTGGCCGCGCTCAACAGCGCGCTGATCCTGATGATCGGCGGTCTGCGGGCGGTGGAGGGCCATCTCTCCGTCGGTCTGCTCGTCGCCTTCCAGGCCCTGGTGACCAGCTTCACCGCGCCGATCACCCGTCTCAACGGCGTGGCCGGCCGCATCCAGGACTTCGCCGCCGACGTCGCCCGCCTCAAGGACGTGGAGAACTTCCCCGTCGATCCGCTCTACACACGGCGCGAGCCGGCCGCCCGCACCCGCCGGCTCAAGGGTCATGTGGAGCTGGACGACATCACCTTCGGCTACAGCCCGCTGGACGCCCCGCTGTTGAAGGGCTTCTCGCTCTCGGTCGGCCCCGGTCAGCAGGTCGCGCTGGTCGGCGGCTCCGGCAGCGGCAAGTCCACCGTCTCCCGGCTGATATCCGGCCTCTACGCCCCCTGGGAGGGCGCCATCCGCATCGACGGGATGCGGCTGGAGGACATCCCGCGCAGCGCGCTCGCCGCCTCCGTCTCCTTCGTGGACCAGGACGTCTTCCTCTTCGAGGGCACCGTCCGCGACAACATCGCGCTGTGGGACCCCTCCGTCCCGGACGAGGCCGTGGTCGCCGCCCTGGAGGACGCCGCCGTGTACGACGTGGTCGCCCGGCGTCCCGGCGGCATCCACAGCCGCGTGGAGCAGGACGGCCGCAACTTCTCCGGCGGCCAGCGCCAGCGTCTGGAGATCGCCAGGGCGCTCGTGCGCCGGCCGAGCATCATGGTCCTCGACGAGGTGACCAGCGCCCTCGACGCGGCGACCGAGCAGCTCATCATCGACAACCTGCGGCGCCGCGGCTGCGCCTGCGTGGTCATCGCGCACCGGCTGAGCACGGTGCGCGACAGCGACGAGATCGTCGTGCTCGACCGCGGCACGGTCGTGGAGCGCGGACGGCACGAGTATCTGGTCGCGGCGCAGGGCCCGTACGCCGAACTGGTCAAGGAGCACTGAGGTGACGTTCCCTCACCAGCCCACGGTCCACGACCCCCACGCCGCGGTGCACGGCCACGGCCAGGACGCGGTGGCCGGCGGCCCCGACGCGACAGCCACCGGCCGGCAACCGGCGGTCGTCACCGACGGGCAGCACGCCGGCGTCGTGCACGACCCGGTCGTCGCGGCGCTCGGCGGGCTGGGTTCCGCGGTCGACTGCACCGGGATGCGCAGCATCTCCCTCGAAGGCCCGCACGTGCTGTGGCTCCTCGTCGACGGCGCCATGGACCTGTTCGCCGTCGACAGCGCCCAGCTCGGCCCCTGGCACTTCCTGGGCCGACTGGAGGCGGGCACCCTGCTGCTCGGTCCGGTCGAGGGCCCCGAGCACACCCTGATCGGCCGCCCCCTGCAGGGCTGCCTGCTGCGCCGTGTCGAGCTGAGGGAGCTGTCGTTCCCGGCCGGCCAGTGGGCGGCGAATCAGTGGTCTGGCGAGCAGATCCAGTACGGCGCCGTCGAGCCCCGGTTGAGCCCGTTGGAGCACGCCTTCGCGCTCGGTGTCGGCCGTGGTCTGCGCGTGCTCTACCAGGCACCGCTGGGCGGCCCCGCCACCCCCACCGGCCAGGTCGGGGCGGACGACGACATCCTCTGGATGCAGATCGCCCCCGGCAGCGTGCAGTACGGCGCGGCGTACGAGGGATACGGAGGGGACGGAGGGTACGGAGGGGATACTGTCGGCACCCTCCTCGTCGACCAGGCGATGTGGCACGGCATGGTCGACCAGCAGTACCGGCTGCTGTACGCCCTGGACACCTGGATCGAGCAGCTCGAGCGCGCCCACGAGGACCGTACGGCTGCAGGTATCCAGGCCGGCGAGGCCGCCCGTACGCAGGCGGACCAGGCGCTCCTCGACTCCATCGGCCGCTCCGGCGGCGCCTCCGGCAAGGGCGCGCGCGGTCGCGCCGGCGACGACGCGACCTACGCCGTCTGCCGGCTGGTCGCCGACGAAGCACGTATCACCCTGTCCGAACCCACCGAGGCGGGCGCCGTCTCCGCCCGTCTCGACCCGGTCGAGCGCATCGCGCTCGCCTCGCGGATCCGCACCCGTGCCATCAAGCTCAGCGGCAAGTGGTGGCAGGAGTACGGCGGACCCCTGGTCGGATACCGCGAGGAGGACGCGACCCCGGTCGCCCTGCTCTGGCGGCGCGGCCGGTACGAGGCCGTCGACCCGGCCACCGGCGAGCGGGAGCGCATCGGCAGGGACAACGAGGAGTACTTCGAAGCGCGCGCCGTCATGCTCTACCGCCCCTTGCCCGACCGGCCGCTGGGCCTGCCGTCGCTCCTGCGCTTCAGTGTGCGGGGCACCCGCACGGAGCTGCGGAGCCTTCTGCTGGGCGGGCTCGTCGCGGTCGGCCTGGGGTCGCTGGTGCCCATCGCCACCGGCAAGGTGCTCGGCGAGTACGTACCCAACGCCGAGAACGGCCTGATCGTGCAGACCGCGCTGGCGATCCTCGCGACCAGCGTCGTGTCCGCCGCGTTCATGCTGATGCAGAACGTCTCGATCCTGCGGATGGAGGGCCGGATCGAGGCCACCTTGCAGCCCGCGGTGTGGGACCGGCTGCTGCGGCTGCCGACGAGGTTCTTCGCGGGCCGTTCCACCGGTGAACTGGCCAGTGCGGCGATGGGCATCAGCGCCATCCGCCGGGTGGTCTCCGGCATCGGTCCGGTCGTCGTCCAGGCGGGCACCGTCGGCACGATGAACCTGGTGCTGCTGCTCGTCTACAGCGTGCCGCTCGCGCTGGCCGCGCTCGCCATGCTGCTCGTCATCGCTGCCGTGTTCCTGAGCCTGGGGTTGTGGCAGTTGCGCTACCAGCGGCAGCTGATCAAGATCGGCAACAAGCTCAACAACCAGGCGTTCCAGACCTTGCGCGGCCTGCCCAAGCTGCGGGTGGCCGCGGCCGAGAGCTTCGCCTACGCCGCGTGGGCCGACGAGTTCGCCCGCACCCGCGAGCTGCAGCAGAAGGTCGGCCGCCTGAAGAACGTCGTCGCCGTCCTCAACGCGGTCTGTCTGCCGCTGTGCACCCTCGTGATGTTCATGCTGCTGGCCGGACCGGCCCGGGGTTCCATGTCCGCGAGCGAGTTCCTCACCTTCAGCACCGCCGTGACGATGATGCTGTCCTCGGTCACGCAGCTGACCGGCGCGCTCCTGTCGGCCGCCGCCGTGCAGCCGATGTTCGAGCAGGTCAAGCCGGTCTTCCGGGAGACCCCCGAGGTACGCGGCTCCAGCACCCCGCCGGGCGAGCTGAGCGGTGCCATGGAGGCGCAGAACCTCTCCTACCGGTACTCCGACGACGGCCCCCTCGTCCTCGACGAAGTCAGTTTCCAGGTACGGCCGGGCGAGTTCGTCGCCGTCGTCGGGGCGAGCGGCTGCGGCAAGTCGACGCTCCTGCGGCTGCTCATCGGCTTCGACAAGCCGATGTCCGGCAGCGTGCGGTACGACGGTCAGGACCTGGCGGCACTCGACCAGGCGGCCGTGCGCCGCCAGTGCGGGGTCGTCCTGCAGAACGCCCAGCCCTTCTCGGGCTCGATCCTCGACTGCATCTGCGGCACGGAGCCGTTCCCGCTCGAGGACGTCTGGGCGGCGGCCGCGATGGCGGGGCTGGCCGAGGACATCAAGGCCATGCCGATGGGGATGCACACCATGCTGTCCGACGGCGGGGGCACCATCTCGGGCGGGCAGCGTCAGCGGCTGATGATCGCCCAGGCCCTCATCCGCAGGCCCCGCGTCCTCTTCTTCGACGAGGCCACCAGCGCGCTGGACAACGAGGCCCAGCGGGTGGTGATCGAGTCCACCCGCGCCCTGAAAGCGACCCGTGTCGTGATCGCCCACCGGCTGTCCACGATCATGGACGCCGACCGTGTGATCGCCATGGCGGACGGCCGGATCGTCCAGCAGGGCACCCCCGCCGAACTGCTCGCCGACACGGGCGGCCTGTTCCACGAGCTGGTCCGCCGCCAGCTGCGCTGACCGGGCCCGGCCCTGGGGCCGCCCGCGCCCTCGGCCGGTGACCGGGGGCGTACGACATGCCACTCCCCAAATTCGGACATATCGTTCGTTTCATTGGCCTGTTCCCCCTGGAGGCACGAGTGTCTGAGCTCATCGTCATCGGATACGACGACCCGGAAGTGGCCCAGAACGCCTTCGCGACGGTCCAGGACCTCCAGCGCGACTACGTGGTCCATCTGAACGGCCTCGCGGTGGTCTCCGTGGACGCGGACGGCGATACGCACGTGGACACGACGAGCCGCATCGTGGGCGCTTCGGTCACGTCCGGAGCGGTGTGGGGCGCGATCTTCGGCCTGCTGTTCCTGCTGCCCGGGGTCGGACTGCTGACCGGCGCGGCGGTCGGCGGGCTGATCGGCAAGCTCAGCAAGTCCGGTCTCGACGACCAGTTCCGGCAGCAGGTGCAGAACCTGCTCAAGCCGGGTTCGGCGGCCGTGGTGATCATGTCGTCGAAGCTCACGGACGACAAGTTCACGGTGGCCATGCAGCCGCACGGCGGCACGGTCCTGAAGACCTCGCTGAGCGACGCGGACGAGAAGGAACTGGCCGAGCAGCTCGCCGGCCCCCAGTAGCAGTCACCCATCCTCCGGAAGAGGAGGATGCCCCAGGCCCGCCGGAACGGTGGCCTAGAGTTCCCCCGTGCCGTCGTACAGCATTGGGCAGGCAGCGCAGCTGCTCGGAGTGAGTTCTGAGACCGTTCGCCGGTGGGCCGACGGTGGGCGGTTGCGTGTGGATCGGGACGGTGCGGGCAACCGGGTGATCGACGGGGTGAGTCTGGCCGCCTTCGCCAAGGAGCGGGGCTCCGGGGTGTACGCGGTGGCGGACGACGAGGTCTCCACGTCCGTGCGCAACTCGTTCGTGGGGATCGTGACCTCGGTCCGGGTCGACGATGTGGCCGCGCTCGTGGAGATCCAGTCCGGTCCGCATCGGCTGGTCTCGCTCGTGACCCGGGAGTCCGTCGAGGAGCTCGATCTCGCCGTCGGGATCACCGTCACCGCGCGGGTGAAGTCGACGAACGTCCACGTCGATCTGCGCTGACCGCGCCATCACACCTTCCGGCGCGCCAGATGGACGCCGATCGTCGCGGCGAGCACCGTGACGCAGGCGGTGAAGATCAGCCCGGCGGCGTCCAGACCCACCCACATCGTCAACGCGCCCACACCCACCACCGGCAGGGAGATGCCCGTGTAGGCGACGACGAAGAACGAGGAGATCGTCGCCGCCCGGTGCGCGGGCGGGGCCGCGTCACCGACGGCGGTGAGGGCGGCTCGGAAGGAGAGGCCCTGGCCGAGCCCGCCGCAGGCCGCGCCGGCCACCAGAAGCGGCAGCGCCTCCGCCCAGAGCGAGGCGCCGACGAGCAGAAGACCGACCACCAGGACGAGACAGCCCAGCGGCAGCGCGGCACTCACCGGCAGCTTCCCCGTCAACGACTGCCCCACTGTCGAGGCGAGGAACACCGAGAAGACCACGACGCCCGAAACGGCCAGGTTGGTGATGTCGAGGGTCTGGGAGACGAAGCTCGGCGCCACCGCGGTGAACAGGCCGAGGAGCGCGAACCCGGCGAAGGCCGCGAGCGCCGAGGGGGTGAAGACACCGCGCACCTGGGGCGGTACGTACAGACCCGGCGGCCGGGGCCGGGTCCGCAGGCGGGCGTGGGCGACCGTCTCCGGCAGCAGCAGGACGATGACGCAGGCCACGCACACCAGCCCGAGGTGGGTCAGGAACGGCAGGATCAGCGGCATCGGCGCGTACTCGGCCAGCAGTCCGGACAGCAGAGGGCCACAGCCGAGGCCGCCCATGTTCGCGGCGGTCGCGGCGAAGCCCGCGCGTGACTTCCGCTCCGGTCTCGCCAGCTCCAGCACGGTGACCGTGCCCGCCCCGCTCAGCAGCCCGGCGGAGAATCCCGACAGCAGCCGGCCGGCGAAGAGGAACGGCAGACCACCCTCGAGGAGGAAGCACCCCGCACTCGCCGCGGCCAGGCCGAGCGCGCAGAACAGGACAGGGCGGCGCCCCGCCTCGTCCGAGTAGTTGCCGACCAGCAGCAAGGTGGCGATCACGCCCACGGCGTAACTGGCGAAGATCACCGTCACCATCAGCTCGGAGAAGCCGATCTCCTCGCGGTACAACCCGTACAGCGGTGTGGGCAGCGTCGTGCCGGCCATGCCGATGGCGAAGACCGCTGCCGCCGACTTGTAGCCCGGGCGGCTCCCGCGATGCGAGGTCGTCACGACGTGCTCACCCCGCCCTGTGCCAGCGCGAACACCCCGAAGACGATCAGGCCGATGCCGAGCATCTCCGGCAGGAGCCACCACCCGCCCCGTACATGCTCCTCGTACAGCAGCACTCCCAGCATGAGACTCACCGTGGCGTCCCCCAGGGTCAGCGCCGGTTGCGAGGCGACGAGCGGCCCGCCCTGCATGGCGTGTTCGAGCAGCAGAAGGGCGGCGATCCCGGTCACGCAGAAGGCGTACGTCTGCCAGGTCGTCAGGAACGCGCCCAGGCCACCGTCGTCGAGGATGTGCATGGCCGCCTTCATCAGGGCCGCGGTGAGCGCGTAACAGATCGCTGTGGCGGCGCCCAGGCATCCGGCGCGGGCGCGGCCCGGTGGCTTGCGCAGACCGGCCGCCGCGAGCACCACCACCGCGACGCAGCTCACCGCGAGCGCCGGAATCCAGCGCTCCAGCTCCACATGCGTACGGTTCCCGCTGGGCGAGGCCGCCACGAGCGCGATCCCGAGCCCCACCACCACCCCTGCCACGGCCGGCCAGAGTGCCTTGGGCAGCCGCTCCCGTGTCATCAGCGTGGCGATCAGCAGCGCGAGCGGCAGTTCGAGCACGAACAGCGGCTGCACGAGCGACAGCGGACCGGTCGCCAGCGCCGCCGCCTGCCCGACCCCGGCCGCGATCACTGCGAGGATGCCGGCCAGCCACAGCGGCCGCCGCAGCAGATCGATGATCAGTCCGGGGCGGAAGGAGTCGGACTGGGGGACGGTGAGCGCGGCACGGCGTTGAAGCACCGTGGCGAGCGCATTGCTGAACGCGGCGAGCGTCGCGAACAGGACCGGCAGGACGATGCCCATCCCCCGATACTCACCGCACGGGCCGACGGCCGCCGTGACGACACCGGCCGGGGCCGGGGGGTTCTCCGCGTATTCGCCCGTCCGGACCTCCCGGGCCCCGAACTCGGGCGAATGTCGGGGCTCGGGCGTGGTCCGCCGCGTGCCTGGTGGTACGTCGTTGGCCATGCAGCAAGGCACACCACCGTCGGTGATCCCGTTCCTCCGCACCGCCGCCGCCTACGCATGGCGGCTGCTCGTCGTCGGAGCGGCGGTGTACAGCCTGTTCGCGCTGCTCGGGCGCTTCCACGAGATCGGGGTGGCGGTCTTCCTCGGTCTGGTGATCACCGCTCTGCTGCGCCCGGTCGCCGATCTGGTCGCCCGGGGGCTGCCCCGCCCGCTGGCGGTCGCCCTCACGCTCCTCGGCAGCATCGCGCTCGTCCTCGGAGTGCTCGCGCTGGTCGGCGAGGCGGTGGAGGGCGAGCGGACGACGCTGGTACGCGAGTTCCGGGACGGCGTCGAACGGATCGAGTCCTGGCTGGAGCGGCCGCCGTTCCGGCTGAACCCGGACGCCCTCTCGAACGTGCAGGCCAAGCTCGAGCAGTATCTGTCGAGCCACCGCTCGACCCTGATCAGCAGGGCGCTGAGCGGAGCGCATCACCTGGTGGCCGTGCTCACCACACTGGCCCTGGCGCTGTTCTGCTCGGTGTTCTTCATCCACTCGGGGGACCGTCAGTGGACCTGGCTCCAGACGCAGTTGCCGCGGTCGGTACAGGGTCGCGTCACGATCGGCGGCCGCGCGGCCTGGCGCACCTTCACCGGCTACACCCACGGAATCGTGCTGGTGGCGGCGGTGAACGCGACCCTCGTCGGTCTCGCGCTCTGGCTCCTCGGGGTCCCTCTGGCGGTCCCGCTCGCCCTGCTGGAGTTCATGGCCGCCTTCGTCCCGCTGATCGGTTCGCCGGTCGCGCTCGCGGTCGCCGCAGTCGTCGCGCTCGCCTCGCAGGGCCCGGTGGTGGCGGCGATCGTGGTCGGCCTGATCGTGGTCATCGGCCAGATCGAGGGACATCTGCTGCACCCGCTCGTCATGAGCTGGGCGGTACGGCTGCACCCCCTCGTCGTCGCGATCTCGGTGATCGCGGGGACGATCGCGGCGGGCATCGTGGGTGCGGTGGTTGCCGTGCCGCTGGTGTCGGTGATCTGGTCGGTGCGCACGGCCCTCCGCGAGGCGCACGAACCGGAGAACGACTGAGCCGGTCGGAACCAGGGGCGGGGCTGCCGGGCGCCCACGGTTCATGCGGTCCGGGGGGCATGGACGGCACCGGTTTGGATAGGGTGCCGGACGACAACGGGGTTCTGTGTGGGAGACATGAGTTGATGAGTGGTCAGCAGCCCGGCCATGGGGACGCGTCGAAGATTTTCCAGCCGCTGGCCGGGGACGACCCGACCACCGTCGCGGGCTACCGCCTGGCCGCGAGGCTCGGCGCCGGCGGCATGGGCAAGGTGTACCTGTCGTACACGCCCGGCGGGCGGCCGGTCGCCATCAAGGTGATCCGGTCCGAGTTCGGTGACGATCCCGAGTTCCGGCGCCGGTTCGCGCAGGAGGTGAAGTCGGCGCAGCGGGTGCAGGGGCTGTTCACCGCGCCCGTCATCGATGCGGACACCGACGGCGAGCGGCCTTGGCTCGCCACCGCGTACGTGCCCGGGCCCTCGCTCGCCGACGCCGTCGTCGCCCACGGGGCGCTGCCCGTGGAGACGGTCCTGCTGCTCGTCGCCGGTATGGCCGAGGCGCTGCACGTCATCCATGGCGCGGGCATCGTGCACCGCGATCTCAAGCCGTCGAACGTCCTGCTCGCCGCCGACGGTCCCCGTGTCATCGACTTCGGCATCGCCTACGCCGCCGACGCGACCTCGCTCACGGGCAGCGGCGTCACCATCGGCACGCCGACGTTCATGGCTCCCGAGCAGGCGGAGGGCGGCCGGATCACCCCGGCCACCGACATCTTCGCGCTCGGCCAGGTCGCGGCGTACGCGGCGACGGGGGTGCCGGCGTTCGGCGAGGGGACCTCGCACGGCGTCCTGTACCGGATCGTCCACCAGGAGCCCGATCTCGGCGCGGTGCCCGAGCGGTTGAGGGAGCTGGTCGGCCGCGCGCTCGCCAAGGACCCCGCCGCGAGGCCGTCGATCGCCGAGATCATCAGCCTCTGCCAGGCCGCGAACGCCGAGACGGTGCTGCGACGCCCGGAGGACTGGCTGCCGGGCACGGTGGCCGCCGACATCACCGTACGTACGGCTGCTCCCGCCCCGGCCGCCGACCGGACTCCGCCGCCTCCGGGCTACACCCCCACGGCACCGGCCACCCCTCCGCCCACGGGCTACGCCCCCACCGCGCCCGCTGCTCCGGCCCCCGCCTACAACCCCACGGGGCCCGCCACCCCTCCGCCCACCGGCTACGCCCCCACCGCACACGCCACCCCGCCGCCCACGAGCTATGCCCCCACGGCTCACGCCACCCCGGCTCCTGGCGCCACCGGACCGGTCCCGGCACCGACCCCGGCTCCCGGGTACGCCTACGCGCCGACGCACACCGGCCCGCAGGCTCCCGGGTTCCCCGGCGCACCCGTGCCGCCCGGGTCGCGTCCGCCCGCGGCCCCGCGCAAGCGGGGTCCGATCGTCGCCCTCGCCGCCGCGCTGGTCTTCGGCATCGCCGCGGGTGGCACGGCGTACATGCTGCTCAAGGACAAGGATCAGGCGACGAAGAGCAGCGGTTCGACGCAGGGCGGCAGCTCCTCGCAGGGCGGGCAGGGCGGCGCGACCACGGACGCCGGCGCGAAGCCGAGCTCCAAGCCCAGCACCAAGCCGGAGCCGAAACCCTCCGACTTCAAGGGCATCAACCTCACCGCCGGGTACCACCTGACCCTCGGGGACGAGACCGTCCGGCCGCAGGACGGCGAGGACGGCGGGTACGAACTCTCCTACGACACCGGTGGCTACCTGGACGCCGAGAGCTCGGGCGGAAGCCTCGTCCTGCTCGACCCCGGCCAGGAGGGGTCGCTCGCCGTCTGCCGCGCGGACACCCGCTTCACCGAGAACGTCGACGTGCAGATGCTGTCGCCCGGGCGTCAGGTCTGCGTCACGACCGGCACGGGGCACATGGGCCTCGTCACGGTCCGGGGCTTCTCGGCCGAGGAGTCCCCCAGCAAGTACATGACCCTGGACCTGACGGTGTGGCGCAACGCCGTGGCGTCCTCGGGCTGAGGTCTCAGTCGGTGTTCCCCGCCGCGTCGACCAGCTGCGCCAGGGCCGTGGCGAGTGCGTCGAGGCCCGGCCCGGCGGGGCCGCCCGGCTCCTTCATGTAGACGTCGCGACGGATCTCGACCATGAGGGCACTGACGCGCGTGTCCCGGCCGTAGTGGTCCAGCGGCACGTACGTACCCGCGAAGGGGCTGTCCGTGCCGACCCCGCCGAAGCCTTCGAACGCCGCCCGCGCCGCCGCGAGGAGCGCGGGCGGTGTGTGGTGCCGGTCCGTACCCAGGCAGATGGGCGGGCGCGGACCGTCGCCGTGCAGCTCGTACGGCAGAGGCTCGGTCGGGTACGAGTGGACGTCGATGATCACGGCGCGGCCCACGGTGGCCAGCCGGTCGGCGACGGCGGCGGTCATGGCCCGCGCGTAGGGCTCGAAGTACCGGCCCAGGAGGGGCCGCGCGTCGAAGCCGGCCGGCCGCAGCTCGGCGCGGTGCGTGGTCCGTGTGTACACCGCGCCCATCCCGACGGCGATCATCTCCTCACGCTCGTCGGGGAAGCGCTCGGGGTCGACGACCAGCCGCGAGAGCCGGTTCACGAACCGCCACGGGGTCGTGCCGGCGGCTCCGGCGGCCAGGTCGGCGATCCGCTCGGTGTGGGAGTCGGTGATGTGGTCGAGCTCGCGTGCGAGGTCCTCGTCGCCGAGCACGATGCCGTCGCGCACGTCCGGGGGCAGCTCGCGCGAGGAGTGCGGCACATGGAGGAGCACCGGGGAGTCCGGCGCCCCGGGGAGGAGCTGGAAGGAGTGCGGTGCGTCGGTCATGGGCGGTCCTCGCTGTACGGCGTCGATGGCTGGTGACTTGTGGCTCGTGGGCTTGCGACTTCCGGCACCAGCATGATCAACGGAGCGCGGGTAGGGGCGCCCTGGCTGGAATAGAATGGCCGTGTGACCGAGAATCTTCCGCCGTGCCCCCAATGTTCCAGTGCGTACACCTATGAGATGGGCGCGCTTCTGGTCTGCCCCGAGTGCGGCCACGAGTGGTCCGCCTCCGCCGACTCCGCCTCGGGCGGCGCCGGCGGGGAGAAGGTGATCAAGGACGCGGTCGGCAATGTGCTCGCCGACGGCGACACCGTCACCGTGGTCAAGACGCTGAAGGTCAAGGGCAGCCCGAGCGGCATCAAGGCGGGCACCAAGGTGCGCAACATCCGTCTGGTGGACGGCGTGGACGGGCATGACATCGACTGCAAGGTCGACGGGTTCGGCCCGATGCAGCTCAAGTCGAGCGTGGTCAAGAAGGCCTGACGCCTCATCGCCCTCAGGACCGGACGGCGGCCGCAGCCACGGAGCCGCAGGGGCGCCGACCGGTCCGTCCGGTCAGGTCCGTTCTACGGGACGTCCCGTACCGAGCCCGTGAACTCCGGACCCTCGTGCGGTTCCCAGTCCGCGTCGTACGTGGTCAGCCGGGCCCGCAGCGACTCGGTCGGCTCGCTCAGCGCGTCCCTGACCGTCGGTACGTTCACCTCGGCGCTCGTCTGCCCGGCGGGCACGTTCACCGAGACGAACGGGTCCTCCCAGATCCCCGAGAGCGGCAGAGGCTGTTCCGGGAGCTCGCCGAAGTTCTCCTCCAGCCAGCTCCGTTCGACATCCGCGGTGGACAGCTCGGCGCCGCCGACGACCGGCAGGAGGGCGAGCGAGCCGCCCATCTCCACGTCGGCGGCCTCGGACAGCGTGAGCCGCCAGGTCAGCGACGCGCCCTCGGTGACGTCGTCCGCGACCGGGGTCAGCGTCAGCGTGGGCATCGCGTCGTCGTTCCGCGCGGTCACCCCGCCGCGATGGGAGCCGACGGCCACGCCGCGTACCGCCTTCACGAACACGTCCCGCGAGAGGTCGTAGCCGTAGCGGGTGTTGCCCCGTACCTCGACCGGCACGTCGATGGCCTGGCTGCCGGGGCGTACCGTCACGATCCGGGACGTGATCTCGTCCGTGCCCGGCTTGGGGACGAACACGCGGACCTGGCCGCTGCCCGGGCCCGAGACGCGGACCGGGACGCGGTAGGTACGGACCCCGGAGTCGCCTTCGTCGACGGTCAGCCGGCCGATGTCGACGCGGGGCATGGTGGCCGGGCGGGCCGCCGGAGTGCCGGGGCGCCAGCCCCAGGCGTCCATCAGCCACGCGCTTCCGGAGCCGCCCCGCGGGGTCAGTTCGAGGGTCGTGACCCGCTTGATGTCCAGGCCGGCCCGTACGGCGGCCGCCAGCGGGACGCGGACCTCGCGGGCCCAGTGGGATGTGGTCCTGTCACTGCCGGGGAGTCCGTCGATCTGTGTCCGGCCGAGGTGCGCCCGGCGGCCGGAGGCGTCGACGACCGCGACGTCCAGCCGCGTTCCGCCGGTGTTGGGCGGCACGATGACGCGCAGCGCCAGCGCCTCGGAACCCTTCAGGGACACGGGCCGCGCCGAACGGACCGACACCGCGGAACCCGTACCGGCTGCCGGCCACCGGAACGCGACGGCGTCGCGTCCCGGCTCGGGCGTCGCCTCCCAGAACGCGAAGTGCGGCGATCGGCCGCCCGCGTCGGGCGACAGGCAGGCGCGGTTCGGGTCGGGATCGATCTGCGCGCACACCCGGCCGCCGGTCACGGCGGTCGAGGGGCCGGGCAGGAATCCGGGAGTACGGTGCGCGCCGACTGCGTGGCTGAGGACGCGCGCGGGGCCGGCCGAGGGCGCGCGCCGGCCGGAGCCGTCGAGCAGCGGGCGCACGCGGTCGTCGCCGGCGACGAACAGGCGGGCCGCCGCGGCGATGTAGGTGGCGCCCGCGGTCTGCTGCTGCGGGGCGGTCAGCCGGGTGCTCGTGCCCGGTGAGCACACCGGGTCCGGGGTGTCGTCGGTGGAGAAGTCGTCGTCGGCCGGCGCTTCCGCCTGGCCGGGGGTCCACTCGCTGTTGAAGAAGTTGTGGTTGGCCCCGACCATGTACACCGCGCTCTGCAGCGCGGAACCGCGGCTCACGCCGCGCGTGCCGTCGACGTACATCTGACCCTGGAGGTCGGACACATCGCCGTCGCAGCCGGGCAGGATCGTCATCGAGGGCACGTCGGGGGCCGGGTTCTGCCCGAAGAGGGTGGGGCCGATCAGGACGTTGCCGCGGATGGTCCAGCGCACCGGGCCCTGGTGGCCGTCCTGGTCGGCGGGGGGCCGGTGGAGGCTGTCGAGCGCGGCTCGGTTGACGCCCTCGCCGCCTCGGGAGTGGCCGACGAGCAGGACGCGGGAGAGGTCGGCGGGCGACGATGCGCGTACGGCGGCCGGCGCGCCGGACCGGTTCGCCGCCCAGTCCGCCCAGCGGGCCAGGTGTTGCCGCACCAGGGACGAGCGGGCCTGTGCGCCGGCGTCGTCCACGCCGTGGTCCTGCGCGTTGATGCCGTTGGCGGAGATGGAGACCGTCACATAGCCCTGGGAGGCGAGCAGCTGCTGGGCACGCAGATACCCCCGGTGACTGGGGACCGGCCGTGTGCCGGGCGGGCAGGGCCAGGAGCCGTTCAGTTCGCCGCCGGGGCTGTAGCAGGTGGAGTGCCGGCCGTGCAGGAACAGCGCGAGCGGCCGCTTCCCCGGGGCGTCGGCAGGCCCCACGACCGCGGCCTGCATCTCGATCGGCTCTGCGAATCCGGGCAACCGGACCGACTTCAGGGCGTATTCACCGCTGACGGTGCGGAAGCCGCCGGGTACTCCGGGGTCGACCCCGTTCGCGGGGAGCGGGGCTTCCGGGCTCGGCGCCGGGGAGCGCAGCCGGGCGCCCGGGGAGGCCGAGGACGGAGCGCCCGCGTCCAGACGGCGGCCGCCTGCCAGCACCCTCAGCTCGGCCGGCGAACCGATGCGTACGCCGTCGGCCTCGAGCCGGTGGCGACGCCCGTCCGGCGTCGTTGTCGGGCGGCCGAGCAGTCGGTCCCCGGCGTAGAACTCGACGCGGGCATCGCCCATCGGGATGGGGACGGGGGACGTCCAGACCAGTTCCCGGCCGGCACCGGTGCCGGTCAACCGCCAGCCTTCGGGGAGGTTTCCGTCCTCCCCTGGCTGCGCGGCCCGCGGCGTGGAGCCGGGCCCCGGTTGGGCGTACGCGGGCGCCGGCGTGGCCAGCGCGAGTAACGCGACGGCCGCGGTCACCGCGCGTGTGACACGTATCAAAGCGGACTTCCTCACCCTCGGTCTCGTCGGGGCACCTCGGGAGACCCGGGCGCCCCTCTCGTCACCGGAGGACGGCAACTCGCCGCCGTGGGTTGCCTCATGGGGCGGGTCGAGAGCGGGGCGTGGAGAGATCCGTGGAATGTGGCGCACGGGGGTAGGCCCGCACGGGACTCTTGTTATACGTTCCGTCTAACAGCTTGCTAGACGCCTCGTCTAACAAGCGTGGTGGCGCTCGGTGGCCTTCGGTCTCGTCACACGGGAACGGAAGGGACGAAGCCGGCCGGCGTCGGGTCGAACTCTCTCGATTCAAGGAGCCGCACCATGGCAAGCAGCACCGTCCGGACGGAGAGCCGGGACCGGAGCGCGGAGCAGGACGTCGCCCGGCGGCTGCTCGACTCGGCCGCGAAGTTGTCGTACGACCCCGTCGTCGAGGTGGACTGGGACACACCGCTCGACAAGGACTTCCACGGAGCGAGCCCCGAGTGGAGCACGCTCTACGGCACGGCGTACTGGCAGGAACTGACCGACGCGCAGCGCAAGGAGCTGACGCGGCAGGAGGCCGCGTCGGTGGCCAGCACCGGCATCTGGTTCGAGATGATCCTCCAGCAGATGGTGCTGCGGGACATCTACGCCAAGGACCCGACCTCCCCGCGATTCCAGTGGGCGCTCACCGAGATCGCCGACGAGTGCCGGCACTCGATCATGTTCGCCCGCGGCGCCGCGAAACTGGGGGCGCCGGCCTACCGCCCGCGCCGGGCGGCGGTCGAGCTGGGCCGCGTCTTCAAGACGGTCGCCTTCGGCGAGGCGGCCTACGCGGCGATCCTGGTCGCCGAGGAGGTCCTCGACGTCATGCAGCGCGACTGGATGCGGGACGAGCGGGTCGTGCCCTTCGTCCGGACCATCAACAACATCCATGTCGTCGAGGAGTCGCGGCACATGAAGTTCGCCCGCGACGAGACCCGCAAGCGGCTGCGGCACGCGGGCCCGCTACGCCGACAGCTCAACGCGCTCGTGATCGCGATCGCGTCGTACGTCATCGTCACCAGCATGGTGAACCGCGACGTCTACGCGCACGCCGGCCTCGACACACGGCGGGCCGTCGACGAGGCGCGGGCGAACGAGCACCACCGGTCGCTCATGCGGTCCAGCTGCTCGGGCCTCATGGAGTTCCTGGCCTCGGCCCGTCTCCTCACCGGACCGGCGCTCTTCTTCTACAAGCGCGCCCACCTGATCTGACGCGCCCCTCGCCCACCGACCCGCCGAACCGAGCTGAGCCGACGACATGACCTACGCCATCACCCAGACGTGCTGCAGCGACGCCACGTGCGTCGCCGTCTGCCCCGTCAACTGCATCCATCCGACGCCCGAGGAGCGGGCGTTCGGCAGCACGGAGATGCTGCACATCGACCCGAAGGCGTGCATCGACTGCGGGGCCTGCGCCGACGCCTGTCCCGTCGACGCGATCTTCCCGGTGGACAGCCTCTCTCCGACGCAGCAGGAGTACGAGGCCGTCAACGCCGCGTACTTCGCCGACCGGGAGCCCGAACCGGCCGCCACAGGGCCGAACTTCCACGCCTGGGGCGCGCCGGCCTTCGAGCGTGGTGTGCCGTCCGACTTCGCGCCGATCCGGGTCGCCGTCGTCGGCACCGGCCCGGCCGGGATGTACGCCGCGGAGGACCTGCTCCTCAACACCAACGCCGAAGTGACCCTGGTCGACCGCCTGCCGGTGGCCGGCGGTCTCGTACGGTACGGCGTGGCCCCCGACCACCCCTCGACGAAGAAGGTGGGCGAGACCTTCGCCCGCTTCCACCACCACCCCCGGGTACGGATGCACCTGGGTGTCGAGATCGGCAAGGACGTCACCGTCGAGGAGCTCGCGGCGCACCACGACGCGGTCGTCTACGCCGTGGGCGCCTCGGCCGACCGCCGGCTCGGCATCCCGGGCGAGGACCTGGCGGGCAGTGTCTCGGCGACCACGTTCGTGTCCTGGTACAACGCCCACCCCGAGGCGGTGCCGGACGCGATCGACCTGTCGGCCGAGCGGGTCGTCGTGGTCGGCAACGGGAACGTCGCCCTCGACGTCGCCCGCATCCTCGTCATGGATCCGGAGACGCTGGCCGGCACCGACATCGCCGACCACGCTCTCGCGGCCCTGCGTGCCTCGAAGGTGCGCGAGGTGGTCCTGCTCGGGCGGCGTGGCCCCGAGGACGCCGCGTACACCGCGTCCGAACTGCTCGCGCTCACCCACCTGTCCGGTGTGCGGCTGGTGGTCGACGACCACGACCCACGGACCGGGGCGGCGATCGACGGCGCCGAGCCGGGCACCCGTGCGAAGGCTGCCCTGCTGCGGGGCGTGGCCCGGGAGACGGTGGACTGGTCACGTCCGCCGGGGTCCGAGCGACGCATCGTGCTCCGGTTCCACTCCGCGCCGGTGGTGGTGCTCGGCGGCGACGCCGTGCGGGGTGCGCGGGTGACGGAGGGTCCGCAGGAGCGGGAGATCCCGGCCGGGCTGGTGCTGCGGGCGGTCGGCTACCGCGGAGTGGCGGTGCCGGGGCTGCCCTTCGACGAGGCGACCGGGACCGTGCCCCACGAGGGAGGCCGGGTGGCCGGGCTGCCCGGCGCGTATGTCGTCGGCTGGATCAAGCGCGGTCCCTCGGGCGGCATCGGAGCCAACCGCACCTGCGCCGCCGAGACGATCGGCACGCTTCTCGCCGACGCCGTCGCGGGCGCCCTGCCCGCACCGTCGGGCACGGACAGGGCGTTCGAGCGACTCGCGCGCCGCCGCGCCCGTCAGCTCGTCGACGCCCGGGGGCTCGCCGCCATCGACCGGGCCGAGCTGGCGCGGGGCCGCGCCGCCGGCCGCCCCCGGGTCAAACTCGGCACCGTGCCCGAGCTGGTGGCGGCGGCGAAGGGAGGCCGCCTGCGGCTCGTCCGGTGACGGTACGCACGCCGCTCAGTCCACGACCTTCTGCCACGCCGTCGTGCCGAGCATGCCCGTCTCACCGATGTCCAGGCCGCCCTCCGGCTCCACCGTCTGCCGGGCCACCCCGGCGGCGGGGCCGATCTCCACGTACACGCCGCTCCCCCGCTGCGTCGCCGCGTCGACGGCCGAGTAGCGCCAGACGAAGACGCTGCGCGCGGACTCCCCGGGCTTCAGCGTCACCGGGTGCGCGCCCGGGTCGTCGAGCGTGGTGATCGGTCCCGCGCCCTTGAGGACCGTGACGTCCATGCGCTCGCGGTTCACGTCCCGCACCCGCACGTCCGGATAACCGTTCAACCGCTGCTCGCGCGCTCCGCAGTTGGTGAGCGTCACGGGTATGGAGCGCAGTCCCATGGCGGCGTTGACCATGCCGGTCGACACCTTGACGCCGGTGGCGGGGCAGCCCTGCGGGGCGGTGGCCACGGGCGGTTCGGCCTGCGGGTCCATGGGCGCGGCGGTCACCGAGGGCTCGGGGGCCGCCCGGGTGGCGGTCCGACCGGGATCGGCCTCGCGGTCGAGCTCGGCCGCCAGGCCGCACCCGGTCGTCAGAACGGCCACCGCGGCCAGGATCAGCCCGTGCCGAACAGGTATGACGGTCATGCCGCGATCATCACATGCCGCCCCCGCGCTACTCGAACCGCGTGGTGTCGCCCGCCCCTCGGCGCACGATCTCCGGCTCGCCGCTCGAGAAGTCGATGACGGTCGTCGGATCCGTGCCGCAGTCACCGGAGTCGAGGACGGCGTCCACCGCGTGGTCGAGCCGCTCCTTGATCTCCCAGCCCTGGGTCATCGGTTCGTCCTCGCCGGGCAGGAGCAGGGTGCTGGAGAGCAGTGGCTCGCCGAGTTCTTCCAGAAGCGCCTGGGTGACGACGTGGTCGGGGATCCGGACGCCGACGGTCTTCTTCTTGGGGTGCAGCAGCTGGCGCGGGACTTCCTTCGTCGCCGGCAGGATGAAGGTGTAACTGCCGGGCGTCGCCGCCTTGACGGCGCGGAACACGTCGTTGTCGACGTGCACGAACTGGCCGAGCTGCGCGAAGTTCTGGCACACCAGCGTGAAGTGGTGGCGGTCGTCGAGCTCTCGGATCGAGCGGATCCGGCCGATGCCGTCGCGGCTGCCGATCCGGCATCCCAGCGCGTAGCAGGAATCAGTCGGATACGCGACGAGCGCGCCTGCGCGGATGCTGTCGGCCACGCTGCTGATGGTGCGCCGCTGGGGGTTCTCGGGGTGCACGTCGAAGTACTTCGCCATGCGGGCAGTCTAGGTTCCCCGCGGGGTCGGCCCGGGACGGCGGGCCGGTGCGGGTCACCGCACGTTAGGGCGACCGTCAGGCCGCCAGGCGCAGCTCCTGGCGCAGGACGATCGCGTTGAGCCGGATCGTGTACGGCGCGATGTCCATGATCTCCAGGGCGGCGGCCTTCTCCTTCTCCAGTCCGACGGTCACGTCGATGCAGAACGCGATCGCGTACATGTGGTCGCCGGTCTCCTCGTCCTGGAGGGCGAAGAACAGGTCCCGGTAGTAACTGGTGCGGTCCGCCGCCTCCTCGTAGTACGAGAGTCCCGCCTCGCCCTCCTGTGCGGCGAGGCCGGTGAACGCGTGGGCCAGCTCCCGCTCGACGGTGTCCCAGAACGAGGCGTCGGCGAACTCTCCGGGCAGGGCCTGGCGCACGGCCTCCTTGAGGGAGAGCACCATGACCATGACCGGGGCGTGCTCCTGAAGTCCCCAGCCGCGAACCATCTTGACGACGGCGCTGTCGGGTATGGCGTCGGCGGCCTGGCGGATGTTGTCGAAGTCGAAGTTGACGGTGGCCGGCGCGATCGCGTCCTGGAACGTCCGGTCGATGGCCCGGGCCTGGTCGAGATGGCCCTCGCCCACCTCGATGACGGTCTTGAAACTGGCGGTCATGACTCCTCCTGATGCGTTGTGGTGATCAAGGGGGGTCAGTATGCCGTCTGGCGTCGGGCAGCCACACTCTTGTCGCTCTGTCGACTTCGCCGGACAGTACGGGGATGGCGATCGTTGTGCTGGTGGGCACGCTGGACACCAAGGGGCTCGAGTACGGATGGCTGCGCGAACGGCTGCTGAGTCGCGGGGTCGAGGTCATCGTGGTCGACGCGGGGGTGATCGGTGCGGCGCGGATACCCGCGGACGTCCCGCGCGCCGAGGTGGCCCGGGCGGCGGGCACGGAACTGGAGCGGTTACGGAGCGAGGGGGACCGCGGCGCGGCCGTCACGGCGATGGCGCGCGGTGCGGCGGAGGTCGTGCGGCGGCTGTACGCGCGGGGCAGGCTCCATGGGGTCCTCGCCCTCGGCGGCAGCGGGGGCACGTCGATCGCGACGCGGGCGATGCGGGAACTGCCGCTCGGGGTGCCGAAGGTGATGGTCTCCTCGATGGCCTCGGGCGATGTCGCGCACTATGTCGGCTCCGCGGACATCACGATGATGTACAGCGTGGTCGACATCGCCGGGGTCAACAGGGTGTCCGCCCCGATACTGGCGAACGCGGTCGACGCCGTCGCCGGGATGGCGCGGGGGTTCGCGGCCGTGCCGCCGCCGGTGGTCGAGGACTGCCGGCCTCTGATAGCGGCGAGCATGGCGGGGGTGACGACCCCGGGCGTCGACGCGGCGCGCGAGCGGCTGACCGAGCTGGGCTACGAGGTGCTGGTCTTCCATGCCAGCGGAGCCGGCGGACGGACGCTCGAATCGCTGGCGGAGCAGCGGCTCTTCGCGGGCGTCCTGGATCTGACGCTCTGCGAACTCGCGGACGACCTCTTCGGGGGCATCCTGACGGCGGGACCCGACCGGTTGCTCGCCGCGGGGCGTGCGGGCCTTCCGCAATTGGTGAGCCCCGGAGCGCTGGACCTGGTGAAGTTCGGGCCGCTCGACACGGTCCCCGAGCGCGTCCTGGACCGCGATGTGCGGGTGCACAACCCGTCGATATCGGTCGTGCGGACGACGGCCGAGGAGTGTGCGGAGCTCGGCGCGCGCGTCGCTGCGAAGCTGCGGTCCGCGACAGGACCCACGACCGTCTGCCTGCCGCTGCGCGGTCTTTCCACCCTCGGGGCGCCGGGCGGGCCGTACCACGACCCGGCGGTGGACGAGGCGCTGTTCACCGCCGTCCGGGACGGGCTGCGCGGCAGCGCGGTCGATGTGGTGGAGGTCGACACCCACCTCAACGACCCGTCGTTCGGCCGCGCCGCCGCGGACCTGCTGCACCGTCTGATCGAGGGGGATTGAGGCCTCTCACCCCGGCAGGTCGGTCAGGCGTCGGCGGTCGAGCGGGGAGGCGCGGCGGTCGAGGCGCTGTTCCAGGAGGTGGCGGGCCGCGTCGCTGTGGCCCGCCTCCATCAGCGCGTAGAGCAGGGTCTCCTCGACGACCTCGCGCTGCGCGGCGCTGCCGCCCACCCGGCGGAGGGTGGGCAGCAGACCGCGCAGCCCCTCCACTGCGGTGGTCCACTGCTCCTCCAGGACGGCCTCGAGGGCGCGGCACAGCGGAGCGATGACCTCCCGCTGCACGGCGTCCGCGCCGGCGGCGTGGGTACGCAGCCGGCGGAGCGCGGGCAGATCGCCGGCGGCGGTCAGGGCGACGGCGCTGTGCAGGGCGGTGAACGCGGTCGCGGGCCGTTCGACCAGATCGCGGGCGACCGCGTCGAGTACCCCGCCGACGGGGACGGGGCCGGTCCAGTTCCGCGACATCCGGGCCCGCCAGAGCAGCGAGCCGGAGTCGACGAGTGCCCGTACGCCGTTCACCTGGCGGGGTGCGAGCTGGGCGAACCAGCGTCGGCGTACCGCCTCGGCGTCGTCCAGGGCGAGTTCGTGCAGCGCCACGTGCCAGGAGAAGTGGGCCCGGTGCACGGCGCCCCTGCCCTGGCCGCCGATCCAGCCGTCGAGCCAGTCGCGGCCGGCCCGGTGCTCGCCGGACTCGTAGTGGACGTGGGCGAGGGCGTGCACGGCGTGCCCGGAGGCGGGCTCGGCCGCCAGGGCGACCCGGGCGAGGGCGCCCGCCTCGTCGATGCGCCCCTGCTCCTGGCGGAGGAAGGCGAGGAGCGAGGTGTGGAACCAGTGGCCGTCGTAGGCCGGCGCCGTGCGCTCCACGAGCCGCTGGGCCAGCGTGCCGTCGAGGTCGCCGACCCCGGAGAAGGCGATGGTGGGGACGGCGATGGAGAGGGCGAAGGCGTCGCCGGGGAAGCGGTCGAGGTGGTCGACGAGCGCCCGGTCGCCGTCCTCGCCACCGTTCCCGTCGTGGGCGCGGACCCGGCGGGTGACGACGTCGACGAAGGAGCGTTCGCGCTCGTCGCCGCGTTCTGCCGCGCTGCGCTGGGCGTCGGCGAGTTCCCGGTGCACGTCGACGTCCGCGCCGCACTCGTCGCCGAGCAGGGCGAGTGCGGCATGGCCGAGGGCGAAGCCGGGGTCGAGCTCGGTGGCCCGGGCGAAAGCCTCGGCCGCCTTCGCCCGTACGGTGACGACCCTGGCGAGCCCACTGCGGAAGGAGGCCGCGGCGGCGGCATGGGTCGACAGCGGCAGGCCGAACTGGTCGGTGGGCCTGCGGCGGGTGGTCTGCGGAGTGCGGGTGAGCGGGGCGAGCACGGCCTCGGCGATGTCCTTGGCCTGGGCCCTGATCTCGGGGATCGCGGTGGTCTCCCACAGCTCGCCGCGTCGCGGGCTGCCGAGGGTGAACAGAGGCCGCTCGCTGCGGCCGTCGGTGTCGCGCAGCCGGCCGGCGTCGGTGGCGACACCGATGCCGAGCGGTCCGGGCGCCGCGAGGCCGTCGGCGAGCAGCCCGCCCCACAGCGGGTCGCCCGAGGCGTCCATCCGGAGCCCGGGCCCGGTGCAGTCCACCACCCAGGCCACCGTCAGTTCCCGTCCGTCGGCGAGCGCGACGGCGAGCCGGCCGTCCTCCCGGGGCGCGGCCGAGGCGATCCGGCCGGCGTGGATCCGCAGGCGGCGGGCGGCGCGGGCGCGGGCGATGCTCTCGGCGGTGGTCGGGGCCATCCGGTGCCGGTGGACGTTCCACCGGGTGGCGTCGCGGTCGAGGAACTCGGCCCGCTCCTCGTCCGTGAGGCCCTGCCAGAGCGCCACGATGCCGGGGCGCAGCCCGTCCAGGGCGGGCCGCCAGTCGCCGTGGTCGCGCATCGAGGCGGCCAGATGGCGCCGCAGTTCGGTGCGCAGGTGGTGCAGTGGCAGGGCCGCGAGTCCCGGCGGCGGCGGTACGGGCGGGAGCGGAGCGACGGCGTGGGGTTGGGGCAACAGGCCGCTGCGGGACAGGGCGTGGACGGTGCGGCCGGGCCGGTCGAGGACGAGCGCGAGGTCGACGGCGGTCAGTCCGGTGCCGACCAGCAGCACGTCGTCGTGCGCGCCGACCGCGTCGAGCGCGCCGGGTGCCCAGGGGCGGGCGATGAACCGGTCGGAGCCGCGCAGTTCGTCCGTGGCCCAGCCGGAGGTGCCCGCGGCGGGCCCGGTGGCCAGGACGACGGTGTCGGCGGTCACGGTCCCGCCGTCGGCGAGCCGGAGTTCCAGGCGCCCTTCGGCGGTGTCGGCGCAGCGCGTCGCCCTCGCGCGCAGGCGGCGTACGGAGACCGTGCCGTGGGCGGTGATGATGGCGCGGCCCAGGGTGTCGGCGAGGTACGAGCCGAAGCGGTAGCGGGACGCGAAGTCGGTGGCTGTGACGGCGGATTCGCCGTGGCGGCAGAGCCAGCGCAGGAAGTGGCCGGGGTCGTCCGGGTAGCAGCTCATCCCGCCGACCGGGACGTTGAGCCGGTGTTCGGCGACCTCGCTGGCGTACGCCGTTCCGCGTCCCGCCTCCGCCGCCGGGTCGATCAGGACCAGGTCGAGGGGCGTGCGCCGGCGCGCCGCCGCTTCGCACAGCTGGACGGCGACGAGCGCCCCGGCCGCGCCCGCGCCGACGACGGCCACGGTGGAGCGCGGACGAGCGGACCTCAGGGACACCACGGACACGACGGAAACCTCCGAGCCAGGCGGGCGCTGCACAGTGAAGTGCACTATGTCGATGAACAATGTGCACTGACAAGGCCGCCACGTCCCCGCGACCCGCGCCGGATCGCTTTCGCGCCAACCGTGAGACATTGAGGCGGTGAGGATCTCAGCAAGAACGGACTACGCGGTCCGGGCCATGGCGGAGCTGGCCTGCTCCCCCGACCGGCCCCTGAAGGCGGAGGACATCGCGGGCCGTCAGGACATCCCCGTCCGCTTCCTCTTCGTCGTCCTCAGCGAGTTGCGTCAGGCCCGGCTGGTACGGAGCGTGCGCGGCCCGGACGGCGGGTACACCCTCGCCAGACCCCCCGCGGAGATCACCCTCGCCGATGTCGTCCGCGCGATGGACGGGCCCCTCGTGAGCGTGCGCGACCTGAAGCTGACCGGTCTGGAGTACCAGGGCGCCGCCGCGCCCATGCCGGACGTGTGGCGGGCCGTACGCACGAGTCTGCGCCAGGTCCTGGAGGGCACGACCCTCGCGGACCTGGCCTCGGGAACACTGCCCGCGCTCGTACGGGAGCGGGCCCGGGAGTACAACGACGACGTACGGACCTATCCGTAGTCACGACGTACGCGCCCGTTGGTCGTCACCGTGCGGGCAGGCTCAGTTCGCCGCCCCGGTAGAAGCCTTCGGTCTCCTGGACGACGTACGGCGCCATGACCTCGCGCCGCTCCCGCTCGGCGTCGGAGGACCGCCAGGCGTCGCAGGCCTCCTGTGAGTCCCAGAAGGAGACTCCGGTGATCTCCTGCCCGTCCTCGGACCAGTAGGCCAGGGCTCGGCGCAGTCCGTCGGGGGAGAAGCCGGGGCGCCAGGCCCGCTCGAACTCCTCCAGGGTGCCCGGCTTGATGCGGCGCGTGGTCACCCAGACAAAGTGCCGCTCCATCGCAGCCTCCTCGGAAACGGGGATCGGCTTGATCGCGCTCCTCACCACGGTAGGTCGACGGTGCCGTTTCCGCCTCCGAGGGGATCCGGGAGGGACCTGGGCCCCCTAGACGGGCCGCCAGCACACGGCGGTGACGGCGGTGGCGACGGCCACGGTCGTCAGACGGTCGTAGTCGAGGGTGTCGGGGGTGTCCGTCGGCCGGTGGTAGCGAGGATTCCGGAAGTTCGCCGTGCCCGTGAGCATGACGGCCGGAATCCGCGCGTTCCAGAACGCGGTGTGGTCGCTGCGGCCGAGGTGGTTCACCGGCGGCAGCACGAGGCCCGCGAGGGCTCCCAGCGGGCCGTCCGGACGCGGGTCGCGCAGGGTGACGACGGGCAGCGGGGGCTCGGCGGCCCGTGCCGCCCGGCGCCAGAGGTCGGCAGCCTCGTCCGACGAGCGGCGATGGACCACGAGGGTGAAGTCGCCTCGCCGCCCGGCCGCGCGCACGGAGGCGGCCACGCGGGGGAAGACCGCGCCGAACCCCGGCGGCAGCGCCTGCGTTCCCGTCCCCGTCGCGAAGCAGCCGACCGACTCCAGACAGATCATGCCGCTGACACGACGTCCTCGGCGCAGTGCCCGCGCCGCGGCCCGGGAGCCGATGAACCCCAGCTCCTCCATGTCGAAGCAGGCGAGGGTGACCGCAGGCGGCCGCGGCAGCCCGCGGAGCAGCCGGGCGATCTCGAGGAGCGCGGCAACCCCGGAGGCGTTGTCGTCGGCGCCGGGGCTTCCCTCGACGGTGTCGAGGTGCGCTCCGACGAGGACGGTGGGACGGTCTCCCTTCACCGTCGGGCCTGGCAGCGTGGCCAGCAGGTTCGCGCCGGTGAGCCGTCGGTGCAGCCGGAACCGGAGCGGTGGCATCGCGCCGCCGGGGCGATCGGTGCAGCCGGGACGCCACCGTACGTCGAAGGGCTGCCGTTCGGTCCGCCAGCCGGCCCGGGTCAGCTCCTCCGCCACATGGGTCTCGGCCCGGACCATGGCCTCGGGCGCATGGATCCGACCGCGCGGGCGATCGGCGAGGAACTCCACATCGCGCCGCAGGCGTCGCGGGTCGGCCCGCCGGGTCAGTTCCCCGACGAGCTCCGGCACGTCGGGGAGCACGTCGTCGCCCACCTCGTGGCCGGGTTCCATGACCCGATGGTGACGCACGCAACGGCCTCGCGCGCCCTGCGGACGGGTGTTGCGCTGTGCCCCGGTCCCTACGGGCGACGACACTGGGCGGCGAAACCCACGTCACAACCGGAAGGAAGCGGAAGAATGGCGACGTTCGATCCGATCACCCGTAGGCTTCTGCGACTCTTCGCGGTCCTGGACACCGACGGGAAAGGGTTCGTCACCTGGTCCGACCACCGGCGGGTCGTGGAGGCGTACGCCGACGCCTACGGGCTGGCGGAGGACGATCCCCGGCTCCAGGCTCTGGGCCGGGCGTACTGGGCCCAGTGGCTCGGGCTGCTCACCAAGGCGGTGCCCGGGCAGGACCGGCTGAACCAGGAGGAGTTCGTCGCCGCGCACCGCGCGGTGGGCTACGACACGGACCGCCCCGAGCTGCTCGAGAACCTCGCGGAGGCGATCTTCCGCATCATGGACACGAAGGGCGACAAGCGGGTCAGCAAGGAGGAGTTCGCCGCCTACCTCCCTGTCTGGGGTGTGTCGGGCGACGAGGGCCCGGCGGTCTTCGAACGGCTCGACCTGGACCGCGACGCGTACGTCTCCCAGCGGGAGATCAGCCGGTCGCTGCGCGCGTTCCACCTCAACAACGACGACCTGAACACACCGGGCGGCATCTTTCTCGGCATCCACTGAACGGGGCTGCCGACAGGGGGTGGGTGATGCGGGGCGGGCCGTGGTGTGGTCGGATCGGCGTCATGGACCTCACAGAGGAGAACGACGGTTCGCCGGGGCAGGATCCCGGAGAGCGCCGCCGTGCCGCCCGTCGGGTCGTCGCGAGCCGGACGACCGACCGGGCCGAGCTCGCGGAGCTCCTCGACATACTGGACCTCAGGCCCGAGGTCGATCATCTCTACCCCGGCTCGGGGACCGGGGCCAAGGACTCCGCCCGCACGGGACGGAAGGGCAGGGGCCGGTCGGGCGGCTGAGCGGAGCTCAGCTCCCGGCGGGCTCGCATGAAGGGGCGGGGGCGGTCGACGGCCAGGACGGCGGTCGTGCGGCCCTCGCGCTCGTACCGGCAGAGGAAGCCACCCTCGGCCGTGGACCCTTCGACGACCCGTACGTCGTCCCCTTCCCGGCGGC
The DNA here is from genome assembly GCF_036237275.1 of Streptomyces sp. NBC_01353. Classification (GTDB taxonomy): domain Bacteria; phylum Actinomycetota; class Actinomycetes; order Streptomycetales; family Streptomycetaceae; genus Streptomyces. Next base: position 1,047,920 of record NZ_CP108352.1, read on the forward strand.
GCCCCGCGAACTGGATGCGCGCGCCGTACTGGTCCGACCAGAAGTAGGGCAGCGGGCGCCCGCTGTCCACGGTCCGTCCGGCCAGCAGATTGCGTACGGCGACGGCGGGTTGCTCGGTCGCGCTGGTCCAGTGCTCGGCGCGCAGCCCGCCGACGCGGGCGACGTCACCCACGGCCACGACCTGCGGGTGTTCGGTGACGCAGCCGTCGTTGCAGAGGACTCCGTCGCTCAGCAGAAGGGTGGAGCCGGCGAGCCACCCGGTGTTGGGTACGGCTCCGATGCCGACGACGACCAGGTCGGCGGGGAGCCTCCGGCCGTCGGCCAGCTCCACCGCCGTGACGGAGCCCTGGCCGTGCAGCCGGGCAACGCCCGTGCCGGTGATCAGTTCGGTGCCGCCGCGCCGGTGCAGCGCGGCGCACACCGCGGCCATCTCGGGGCCGAGTTGCGGCAGCAGCGGGAGCGGGGCGGCCTCCACCACGGTGACCTCGTGGCCGAGTGAGGCGCAGGAGGAGGCGGTCTCGGCGCCGATGAAGCCGCTCCCGATGACGACGACCCGCAGACCGCCGCCGCTCAGGGCGGCCCGCAGGGCGCGTGCGTCGTCGAGCGTGCGCAGGGTGTGGACGCCGGCGAGGCCGTCGGTCCCCGGCAGCCGGCGGGCGGAGGCGCCGGTGGCGATCACGAGCCCGTCGGTGACGAGGGTGCGGCCGTTCTCCAGAAGGAGAGTGCGGCCGCGTGCGTCGAGGCCCTGCGCGCGGGTGCCGAGGAGCCACTCCGCGTCGAGTTCGGCCTCCTCCTCCGGGTCGGCGAGGGCCAGTTGCTCCTCGTCGGCCCGCCCGGTGAGGAAGTCCTTGGACAGCGGCGGTCGGTCGTAGGGCCGGTGGGCTTCCTCGCCCACGATCACGAGGCGCCCGTCGAATCCCTGGGCGCGCAACTCGCGGGCGGCGTACAGACCGGCGAGCGAGGCGCCGACGACGGTGACGGTTCTCATGCTGCGGTGCCCTCCCGTACGGCCGGCCGGACATGGATGACGCCGTCCTCGACGACGACCTCGTGCGTGCGGACGGACCGCCGCGCGGGCAGGCAGGTCGGCCGGCCGGAGCGAAGGTCGAATGAGGCGGCGTGGAGCGGGCATTCGACCAGACAGCCTTCGAGCCATCCCTCGGAGAGAGAGGCGTCCTGATGGCTGCATGTGTCGTCGATGGCGTACAGCGTGCCGTCGGCGTTGAACACCGCGATCGGCGGAGTGGTGTCGATCCGGACGGATTCGCCCACGGGGAGGTCTTCAAGGCGGCAGACGGGAATCACGGGCCCCCCTCGGTCCAGGAGTGATCTGAAGGACGCTTCGGTAACATCAGGTTGCGTATGGCGCATGAGGGAGCGCTATGCGCAACAGAATCCGGTCGGGGTGCCCGCCGCGTCAAGGGCTTCCCGAAGATGCGTGCCCAAGGGGCCGCAAGATGGCGAGAGTTGAGCTATGACCCGCGACCGCGCAGCAGCCGAACCGACCGAGGAGACACAGGGACCGACCGAGGAGACGCCGGAGCGGACGCCCAGAGGCGGGGCGGGGGCGATCCAGTCGGTGGATCGTGCCGTCAGCGTCCTCGAGATCCTGGCCCGGCACGGCGAGGTCGGGGTCACCGAGATCGCCGACGAGCTGGACGTGCACAAGTCCACCGCGTTCCGGCTCCTCGGGGTGCTGGAGAACCGGGGCCTGGTCTCCCAGGCGCAGGACCGGGGCAAGTACTTCCTCGGCGCCGGCATCCTTCGCCTGGCGGGAGCCGCGGCCGTACGACTGGACATCTCGCAGGAGGCCGCGCCCGTATGCCGTGAACTCGCCGACGAACTGGGCGAGACGGTCAACATCGCGGTCCTCGACGACGACGCGGCCGTCAACATCATGCAGGCCCGCGGACCCGCCTCCGTGACCGCGCAGAACTGGCTGGGCCGGCGCACTCCCCTGCACGCCACGTCCAGCGGCAAGGTGCTCCTGGCCCATCTGCCCGTGACCCTGCGCGAAGGCCTGCTCGCCCGGGCGCTGCCGCGGTTCACGGAGCACACGGTGACGAGCGCGGGGATGCTGCGCGCCGAACTGGACTCGGCACACGCACAGGGCTTCGCCATCGCCGCCGAGGAGCTGGAGCTGGGACTCCATGCGGTCGCCGCGCCGGTGCGGGCGCACGACGGCCGGGTGATCGGCGCGATCAGCGTCTCGGGTCCGGCCTACCGGCTGGAGCGCGAGCGTCTCACCGAGCTCGCCGCACGGACCGTCGTCGCGGCCGACGAGCTGTCCCGGCGCATGGGTTACGCCATCTGACCGGAATCCGTCGAGCGGTGCCCTCACGACGCGGGGCCGGGGAGACCCGGCCCCGCGTCGTCGTGTGTCGGGAGCGTTTCGGTCCGCCGACGGGTTTTGCCCGACGTTAACTCCGGCCTCTTGACGGCCCCTTGTCGGCGTTCTCACTATGTTCCCCATCGCGCAACTCATCGTGCAATGCGCAACAACCGAGGAGCCCATCGTGCCGCATGAGGTTCGTGCCGTCGTTGCCGTCGAGAAGGGCGCACCCGTCGAGGTGCGGACGATCCTCGTCCCCGACCCCGGTCCCGGCGAGGTTCTCGTCTCCGTGCAGGCCTGCGGGGTCTGCCACACCGATCTGCACTACCGGGAAGGGGCGATCAACGACGACTTCCCGTTCCTGCTCGGCCACGAGGCGGCCGGCACCGTCGAGTCCGTGGGCGAGGGGGTCACCGACCTGGCGCCGGGCGACTACGTCGTCCTCGCCTGGCGCGCCCCGTGCGGCACCTGTCGCTCCTGTCGCCGCGGCCGCCCCTGGTACTGCTTCGACTCCCGCAACGCGACCCGGCCGATGACCCTCGAAGGGAAGCCGCTGTCGCCCGCGCTCGGCATCGGCGCCTTCGCCGAGAAGACCCTGGTGGCGGCCGGACAGGCGGTGAAGGTCGACCCCGCCGCCCGGCCCGAGGCGGCCGGGCTCATCGGCTGCGGCGTGATGGCCGGTTACGGCGCGGCCGTGAACACCGGACGGGTCGGCAACGGCGACACCGTGGCCGTGATCGGCTGCGGCGGCGTCGGCAATGCGGCCATCGCGGGCGCCTGTCTGAACGGGGCCCGCAAGGTCATCGCCGTCGACATCGACGACAGAAAGCTGGACCGGGCGGAGAAGTTCGGCGCCACCCACACGGTCAACTCCCGTGGCACGGACCCCGTCGAGGCCGTGCGCGCGCTGACCGACGGATTCGGGGTGGACATCGCCATCGACGCCGTCGGCCGACCGGAGACGTACAAGCAGGCCTTCTACATGCGGGACCACGCCGGAGTACTCGTCCAAGTCGGCGTCCCCGACCCGGAGATGAGGATCGACCTTCCGCTGATCGACCTCTTCTCGCGCGGCGGCGCGCTGAAGTCGTCCTGGTACGGCGACTGTCTGCCGAGCCGCGACTTCCCGATCCTGATCGACCAGTACCTCTACGGCCTCCTGGACCTCAACTCCTTCGTCACCGAGACGATCGGGCTCGACGACGTCGAGAACGCCTTCGCCAAGATGCATCGCGGCGAGGTGCTGCGCTCGGTGGTGATCCTGTGACCGACACCGCGCCCACGCCTCCCCGTGTCGTGGTCATCGGCGCCGGCATCGTGGGCTGCTCGCTCGCCGACGAGCTGACCGCCCGCGGCTGGACCGATGTCACGGTCCTCGACCAGGGCCCCCTGCCCGCCCCCGGCGGCTCCACCTCCCATGCCCCGGGCCTCGTCTTCCGTACCAGCCCGTCCAGGACGCTCAGCGCCTTCGCCTCGTACACCGTGGAGAAGTTCCGCTCGCTGGAGGTCGACGGGCTGCCCTGCTTCAACGCGGTCGGCGGGCTCGAACTGGCCACCACCGAGGAGCGCTGGGCCGAGCTGCACCGGCGGGCCGGTTACGCCGCCTCCTGGGGGATCCGCGGCGAACTGGTCTCGGCGCGGCGCTGCAAGGAGCTGTGGCCGCTGCTCGACGAGAGCAAGGTCGTCGGCGGGTTCCACACCCCGGACGACGGCCTGGCCCGCGCCGTGCTCGCCTGTCGCGCCCAGCGGGAACGCGCCGAGTCGCGTGGCGCCCGGTTCCTGGAGCGGCACACCGTCACCGGCATCGAGCGGGAGGACGGCCGTGTCACCGCGGTCGTCACCGACCGGGGCGTCTTCCCCGCCGACCACGTCGTGTCGGCGGCCGGTTTCTGGGGACCGGTCGTCGGACGGATGGCGGGCGTCGACGTCCCGCTGCTGCCACTCGCCCACCAGTACGCGAAGACCACGCCCCTGCCGGAGCTCGCCGGCGTCAACGACCCCAGCACCGAGGCGTCCCGGCCGATCCTGCGCTTCCAGGACCGTGATCTGTACTTCCGCGAGCACACCGACCGGATCGGCATCGGCAGTTACGCCCACCGACCGCTGCCCGTCGACCCGTTCGCCGTCCCGGCCTACGACGAGGCCCCGGTCATGCCCTCTTCGTTCCCCTTCACCCCGGAGGACTTCGCGCCGAGCTGGGACGACTGCCGGGAGCTCCTGCCCGCGCTCGCCGGCAGCGAGATCGAGGAGGGCTTCAACGGCGTCTTCTCCTTCACCCCGGACGGGATGCCCCTGCTCGGCGAGGCCCGTTCCCTGCGCGGCTTCTGGCTCGCCGAGGCCGTCTGGGTCACGCACTCGGCGGGGGTGGCCAAGGCCGTCGCGGAGTGGATGGTCGACGGGCGCCCCGCACTCGACGTCCACGAGTGCGACCACACCCGCTTCGAGGACGCCCAGCGCTCCCCCGCGTACGTCCACGACCGCGGCGCCCGCCAGTTCGTCGAGGTCTACGACGTGCTGCACCCGCTGCAGCCCGTGGAGGAGCCACGCCCGCTGCGGGTGAGCCCCTTCCACGCCCGCCAGCGGGAGCTCGGCGCGTCCTTCCTGGAGGGCGGCGGCTGGGAGCGTCCGCACTGGTACGAGGCGAACGCCCCGCTCGCCGAGTCCCTCGCCCTGCCGGAGCGGGACGCCTGGTCGGCCCGCCACTGGTCGCCGATCGCCGCCGCGGAGGCCCGGGCGACCCGCGAGAAGGTCGCCCTGTACGACATGACACCGCTGCGCAGGCTGGAGGTCACGGGACCCGGCGCGCTCGCCTTCCTCCAGCGGATGACCACGAACAACCTGAACAAGAAGCCGGGCGCCGTGACCTACACCCTGCTGCTCGACGAGAGCGGCGGCATCCGCTCGGACCTGACCGTCGCGCGGCTGGCCGCCGACCGCTTCCAGATCGGCGCCAACAGCCGGGCGGACGAGGACTGGCTGCTCCGGCACGCCCCGGGTGGGGGTACCTCCCGCTCGAGCGAAGCCGAGAGTGGGGGAGTCCACATCAGGGACATCACCTCCGGCACCTGCTGCATCGGCGTGTGGGGCCCGCTCGCCCGCGCCCTCGTCCAGCCGCTGACCCGGGACGACTTCTCGCACCGCGGCTTCGGCTACTTCCGCGCCAAGGAGACATACCTCGGCCATGTGCCGGTGACGGCGATGCGGCTCAGCTACGTCGGCGAACTGGGCTGGGAGCTGTACACCGGCGCCGATCTGGGGCTGCGGCTCTGGGACACCCTGTGGGAGGCGGGGCAGGAGCACGGGGTGATCGCCGCCGGGCGGTCCGCCTTCAACAGCCTGCGCCTGGAGAAGGGGTACCGCTCCTGGGGCCACGACATGACCACCGAGCACACCCCGTACGAGGCGGGTGTCGGCTTCGCCGTCCGGATGGACAAGGGCGACTTCGTCGGACGGGCCGCGCTGGAACGGGCCGGCGAGCCGCGGCGCAGACTGACCCCGCTGCTCCTCGACGACCCGGCCGCCGTGGTCCTCGGCAAGGAGCCGGTACACGTGGACGGCCGGGCCGCCGGGTACGTCACGAGCGCGTCCTACGGCTACACGCTCGGCCGCTGCGTCGCGTACGCCTGGCTGCCGCCGCTCGCCTCCGGAAGCGCGGTGCACATCGAGTACATCGGCGAGAAGGTCCCCGCCACCGTGGCCGACGAGCCGCTGTTCGACCCCGACATGAGCCGTATCCGCCGCTAGGAAGGTTCCAGGGATGTCACCCACCTTTGACGTGATCGTCGTCGGCCTGGGCGGAATGGGCAGTGCCGCCGCCCACCATCTGTCCGCGCGCGGTGCCCGTGTGCTGGGCCTGGAGAAGTTCGGTCCGGTGCACAGCCGCGGCTCCAGCCACGGGGGTTCGCGCATCACCCGGCAGTCCTACTTCGAGGACCCCGCCTACGTACCGCTGCTGCTGCGCGCGTACGAGCTGTACGAGGCGCTGGAGCGCGACACCGGCCGGGACATCGCGACGCTGTGCGGCGGCGTGATGGTCGGCAGGCCCGAGTCCCGCACCGTGTCCGGTTCGCTGCTCTCGGCCCGGCGGTGGGACCTGCCGCACGAGATGCTCGACGCGAAGGAGATCCGCCGCCGCTTCCCCACCCTGACCCCCACGGACGACGAGGTGGCGCTGTACGAGTCACGGGCGGGGCTCCTGCGCCCGGAGAACACCGTGGCGGCCCATCTCCAGCTCGCGACGCAGGCCGGCGCGGACCTGCACTTCGAGGAGCCGATGGTGCGCTGGGAGCCGTACCGCGACGGGGTACGCGTCCACACCGCCGAGGACACCTACACCGCCGGGCAGTTGGTGATCTGCCCGGGTGCCTGGGCGCCCCGGCTCCTCGACGACCTGGGAGTGCCGTTCACGATCGAGCGGCAGGTCATGCACTGGTTCCAGCCCGACGGCGGCACCCGCCCCTTCCTCCCGGAGAACCACCCGATCTATATCTGGGAGGACGCGGACGACGTCCAGATCTACGGCTTCCCCGCGATCGACGGCCCGGAGCTCGGTGCCAAGGTCGCCTTCTTCCGCAGGGGCACGGTGTGCACCCCGGAGACCATCGACCGGACCGTGCACGACGACGAGGTCGCGGCCATGGCCGGCCGGCTGTCCCGGCACATCCCCTCGCTGCCCGGCCGCTTCCTCAAGGCCGCCACCTGCATGTACTCCAACACCCCCGACGAGCACTTCGTCATCGCGCGCCATCCGGAGCACCTCGAGTCGGTCACCGTCGCCTGCGGGTTCTCCGGCCACGGTTTCAAGTTCGTGCCCGTCGTCGGCGAGATCCTCGCCGACCTGGCACTGACGGGCACCACCGAGCACCCCATCGAGTTGTTCGATCCGCGGCGCCTGTCCGCCGCGCCCGCCTGAGGAGCCCCGCCATGACGACCATGCCGCTGCCCCCGAGTCTGATCGCCACGCTCCCCGGCCACTTCTACACCGACCCGGAGATCTTCCGGCAGGAGCAGGAGCGGCTCTTCGAATCGACATGGTTCTGCGCCGTACGCGGCTCCGACCTCGCCAGGCCCGGCGCGTTCCGCACGGTGCGGATCGGCCGCGAGAGCGTGATCGTCACCCGTAACCGGGGCGGCGAGCTGCGCGCCTTCCTCAACGTCTGCCGGCACCGCGGCGCGCAGCTGTGCACCGAGGAGTCCGGTGACGTGCGGCGCGCGCTCCAATGTCCGTACCACGCCTGGACGTACGACCTCGACGGCAAGCTGATCGCGGCGCCGAACCTGGTGAAGATGCCCGACGTCGACCGCACCGCCTACGGTCTGGTGACGGTGCACCTGCGCGAATGGCTGGGGTACGCCTGGGTGTGCCTGGCCGACGAACCGCCCTCGTTCGAGGAGACCGTGGTCGGCGCGGCCGTGGAACGGCTCGGCGACGCCGCCACCATCGAGCGGTACGGCACCGAGAACCTCGCGCTCGGCAAGCGCATCACGTATGACGTGAAGGCCAATTGGAAGCTGATCGTCGAGAACTTCATGGAGTGCTACCACTGCGCCACCATCCACCCCGAACTCACCGATGTGCTCCCGGAGTTCGCGGACGGCTACGCGGCCCAGTACTACGTGGGGCACGGTGCCGCGTTCGCCGAGGAGGTCAAGGGGTTCACCGTCGACGGCAGCGAGGGTTTCGCCCGACTGCCGGATGTGGCCGAGGAGCAGGACCGGCGCTACTACGCGATCACGGTCAAGCCGACCGTGTTCATCAACCTCGTCCCCGATCATGTGATCCTGCACCGGATGTTCCCGCTCGCCGAGGACCGCACGGTCGTCGAGTGCGACTGGCTGTACGCGCCCGAGGTCGTGGAGTCCGGCGCCGACGTGTCCAGGTCGGTGGAGCTCTTCCACCGGGTGAACGTGCAGGACTTCGACGCCTGCGAGCGCACCCAGCCGGCGATGGCCTCCCGCGCCTACCGGACCGGCGGCGTGCTCGTGCCCACCGAGCATCACATCGAGATCTTCCACGCATGGCTGCTCGAAAAGCTGCGGTCCCACTCCTCCGACCAGGCGTGATCACCGTCACATTCGGCATAGATCGCGGTCGTGCGGTGAGACACCAAGCTGCCAGGCGCCTTCGATACGGCGCTGACCAGGAGGAACGAGAGACATGCCCGAACTCTTCATCGGCGGTGCGTGGCGGTCCGCGCTCGACGAGCGGACCCGTGAGATCCGCTGCCCGGCCGACGGCAGCCTGGTGGCGGTGGTCGACGAGGCCGGCGGCAAGGACACCGTCGAGGCCATCGCGGCCGCACGCCGTGCCTTCGACGAGGGCCCCTGGCCGTCGACCCCGGCCGCGGACCGCGGTGACCTGCTGCTGCGCGTCGCCGACCTGCTGGTACGCGACAAGGACGCGCTGGCCCGCGCGGAGTCCCTCGACACCGGCAAGCGGCTGGTGGAGAGCGCGTACGACATGGACGACATCGCGAACTGCTTCCGCTACTTCGGCCGGCTCGCGGCAGCCGAGACGGGCCGGGTGATCGACACCGGCAGCGCGGGCACCGACAGCCGGGTCGTGTACGAGCCGGTGGGGGTCTGCGGGCTGATCACGCCCTGGAACTACCCGTTGCTCCAGACGGCCTGGAAGGTCGCCCCGGCGCTCGCCGCGGGCAACACCTTCGTGCTGAAGCCGAGCGAGCTGACCCCGCACACCGCGCTCCATCTGATGCGGCTGCTCGCGGAGGCCGGGCTGCCGGACGGCGTGGCGAACCTGGTGCTCGGCGCGGGCCCCGAGGCGGGTGCGCCGCTCGCGGACCATCCCGACGTCGACCTGCTGTCCTTCACCGGCGGGGTGCAGACCGGGCGCCGGCTGATGGCGGCGGCCGCCGGGACGGTGAAGAAGGTCGCGCTCGAACTGGGCGGCAAGAACCCGAACATCGTCTTCGCGGACGCCGATTTCGAAGCCGCCGTGGACATGGCCCTGACGGCGGTGTTCCTGCACTCGGGGCAGGTCTGCTCGGCGGGCGCGCGTCTCCTGGTCGAGGACTCGCTGCACGACCGGTTCGTCGACGAGGTCGTGCGCCGGGCCGGCGAGATCCGGCTCGGCGGGCCTTTCGACGAGCGGGCCCGGACCGGGCCGCTCATCTCCGCCGCCCATCGCGCCAAGGTGGAGGCGTATGTGGAGCGCGGCCTCGCCGAGGGCGCGGTGCTGCGCTGTGGTGGCGCCCGGCCCGAAGGGCCCGCGTACGACCAGGGCTTCTACTACCTGCCGACGGTCCTCGACGACTGCCACGCCGGGATGTCGGTGGTACGGGAGGAGTCCTTCGGGCCCGTCCTGACGGTGGAACGTTTCCGCGACGGCGACGAGAACCAGGCCGTCCGGCTCGCGAACGACACGATCTACGGACTCGCGGGTGCGGTCTGGACGAGCGACGAGGCGCGGGCCCGCCGGATGGCGGCGCGGCTGCGCCTGGGCACGGTGTGGATCAACGACTACCACCCCTATCTGCCGCAGGCCGAGTGGGGAGGGTTCAAGCAGTCCGGCACGGGCCGTGAGCTCGGGCCGAGCGGGCTCGCCGAGTACCGCGAAACGAAGCACATCTGGCGCAACACCTCACCGGAGCCGCAGGGCTGGTTCGCCTGACGCGACCTCTACCGTTCAGGAGTCACACCATGGCAATCGCACCACCATCCCCGGCGGCCGACGACGCCGAGCTCGCCGAGTTCGGGTACCGCCCGGAACTGAAGCGGACGCTCGGCAACTTCCACACGTTCGCGGCCGGCATCTCGTACATATCGATCCTCACCGGCACCTTCCAGCTCTTCTACTTCGGCTACGCCAGCGGCGGCCCCGCCTACTGGTGGTCGTGGCCGATGGTCTTCGTCGGGCAGTTCATGGTCGCGCTCTGCTTCGCTGAACTGGCGGCCCGCTATCCGGTCGCGGGATCCATCTACAACTGGGCGAAGAAGGTGGGCAATCCGCACATCGGCTGGCTGGCCGGCTGGATGATGATCATCGCCTCGGTCGTGTCGATCGCGGCCGTGGCCCTCGCCTATCAGCTGACGCTCCCCCAGATCTCGTCGTTCTTCCAGTTCGTCGGGGACGGGTCGGGGACGTACGACGTGGCGACCAACGCGGTGCTCCTCGCCGCCGGTCTGATCCTCTTCACCACGGTCGTCAACGCCTTCGGTGTGAAGCTGATGGCCCGGATCAACACCGCGGGCGTCTTCCTCGAACTCATCGCCACCGTCGTGCTGATCGTGCTCCTCGCGGTGAACGTCGTCCGCGGCCCGCAGGTCGTCACGGAGACGGCCGGCACCGGCGACGGGCAGAGCTTCGGGTACCTCGGGGCGTTCCTGATCGCCTCGCTCGCCTCGGCCTATGTGATGTACGGCTTCGACACCGCGGCCTCGCTGGGCGAGGAGTCCCTGGACCCGTCCCGCAACGCGCCGCGCGCGATCATCCGGGCCATCGTCGCCTCGTTCGTCCTGGGCGGGCTGATCCTGATCCTGGCGCTGATGAGCGTGTCGAGCCTGCGGGGCGAGAAGCTGTCCACGGACGGGCTGCAGTACGTCGTCCTCGACGTCCTCGGGCCGACGGCCGGCAAGGCGATGCTGTGGTGCGTGCTGATCGCCGTCACCGTCTGCGCGCTCGCGGTGCACACCGCGGCCGTACGGCTCGCCTTCGCCATGGCCCGGGACAACAACCTCCCCGCGTCCGGGCGGCTCGCGAAGGTCAGCCCGCGCTTCGGCACCCCGATCCTGCCGACCGTCATCATCGGCGTCCTGGCGCTGGCGATCCTGCTGGTGAACATCCGCCAGCCGCAGATCTTCACCGTGGTCACCAGCATCGGCATCGTGATGATCTACGTCGCCTATCTGCTGGTCACCGGGCCGATGCTGGTCGCCCGGCTGCGCGGCCGATGGCAGCCCGCCGAGGGGAAGTTCTCACTCGGCCGCTGGGGACTGCCCGTCAACATCCTGGCCGTGCTGTGGGGCGGGGCGATGACGCTCAACCTCATCTGGCCGCGAGCGGCCGTCTACAACGCCGCCGCCCCCTACCACTGGTATCTGCGGTGGGGTGCCGTCCTGTTCGTCGGCGCGATCGCGCTGGGCGGCTTCGCCTACTACTGGTTCGTCCAGCGGCACCGTACGGGCGTTCTGGCGGAACACGCCGCCGTCACGTCCCCCGGGACCGCTGCATTGAAGAAGGAGGTCACCCCCTCATGACCGAGACGTTCGACAGCGGAGAGTTCGACTACGTCGTCGTCGGCGGTGGAACCGCGGGCAACGTCGTCGCCGCGCGGCTCAGCGAGGACCCGTCCGTGACGGTCTGTGTGCTGGAGGCGGGGCCGAGCGACGTCGGGAACGACGACGTCCTCAAGCTGGAGCGGTGGATGGGACTGCTGGAGTCCGGCTACGACTGGGACTACCCGGTCGAACCCCAGGACAGCGGCAACAGCTTCATGCGGCACGCCCGAGCCAAGGTGCTCGGCGGCTGTTCCTCGCACAACTCCTGCATCGCCTTCTGGGCACCGGCGGAGGACCTGGACGACTGGGCGGGCGCCGGCTGTACGGGCTGGAGCGCGGCGGACCTCTTCCCGCTGTACCGCCGTCTGGAGAACAACGACGCCCCGGGTGACCACCACGGCCGGACCGGACCCGTCAAGCTCCGCACCCTCAAGGGCGGGGACCCGTGCGGCGAGGCGCTGCTGAAGGCGTGTGCGCAGGCCGGCATCCCCACGACCCCCTTCAACAGCGGCTCGACGGTCGTGCGGGGCGCGAACTGGTTCCAGATCAACTCGGACGAGAACAACATCCGGCAGTCCTCCTCGGTCGCCTATCTCCATCCGATCCTGGGCAAGCGTCCCAACCTGGAGATACGCACCGGAGTACGGGCGAAGAAGCTGGTCCTCGACGGGCGGCGCTGTGTCGGCGCCGAGTACCTGGACCCGGACCTGATCCACACCCGGACGGTCCGCGCCCGCCGCGAGGTGATCGTCTCGTGCGGTTCCATCGACACCCCGAAGCTGCTGATGCTGTCCGGCATCGGCCCGGCGGAGCATCTGCGGGAGACGGGCGTCGAGGTGCTCGTGGACTCCGCGGGAGTCGGCGAGAACCTTCAGGACCACCCAGAGGGCGTCATCATGTGGGAGGCGGCGCAGCCGATGACCACCACGTCCAGCCAGTGGTGGGAGGCGGGCATCTTCTACGACACCGAGCCGGGTCTGGACCGGCCGGACCTGATGTTCCACTACGGCTCGGTGCCCTTCGACATGAACACCAGCCGGCACGGCTATCCGACCTCCGAGAACGCCTTCTGTCTGACGCCCAACGTCACCCGTGCCAAGTCCCGGGGCACGGTGCGGCTGCGGACCCGTGACTACCGTGACAAGCCGAGGGTCGACCCCCGGTACTTCACGCACGAGCACGACGCCCGGGTGATGACGTACGGCCTCAAGCTCGCGCGTCGCATCGCGCAGCAGCCCGCGCTCTCGGGCTGGGCGGGCGCCGAACTCGCGCCGGGGCCCGACGTCCGTACCGACGACGAGCTGCTCGACTACATCCGCAAGACGCACAACACCGTCTACCACCCGGCGTGCACGGTGAAGATGGGTGCGGACGACGACCCGACGGCACCGCTCGACGCCCGACTGCGGGTCAAGGGGGTGGAGGGGCTGCGTGTCGCCGACGGGTCGGTGATGCCGGATCTCGTCACCGTCAATCCGTGCATCACGACCATGATGATCGGTGAGAAGTGCGCCGATCTGCTCCGCGAGGACGCGTGACGGGGCGCCCGACCCGGCCGGTGCCGGGTCGGGCGCTCTCGGCCTAGAAGGTGAGGTTCCAGGCGTCGATCCTGCCGGTGTCCTGGGCGGCGTTGTCGTTCACGCGGAGCTTCCAGACGCCGTTCGCGACCTCGGAGGAGGCGTTGACGGTGAAGGTCTGGACGATGTTGTCCGTGCCGCTGCCGGTCCGGTTGTGCACGGTGTACACGGTGCCGTCGGGGGCGACCAGGTCGACCTTCAGGTCACCGATGTAGGTGTGCTTGATGTCCACCCCGACCTTCAGGGTGGCCGGCGCGTTGCCGGTGACACCGCTGACCGTGATCGAGCTCTCCACGGTCGCGTTGTCGGCGATCGTGACGTCGCCGAGGTTCTCGAAGTACGCGCCGGGCGGCGGGGTGGAGCCGCCGACGGCCTTCAGCGCGTCGGCCGCGCCCTCACCGAAGAAGCCGTTGTTGGTCGTGGTGCCCTTGCAGCGGGTGTCCGAGGGGCACGCCCGGTCCGTGGCCTGCACGCCCAGCTGGTCCCGGATCTGCGCCGGGGTGAACGCCGGGTTCACACTCGCGATCAGCGCCGCGACGCCCGCCACGTGCGGGGAGGCCATCGACGTGCCGTTCATGTTTCCGTACTTGCCGCCCGGGAGCGTCGAGTAGACACCGGAGGCGCCGTCGCCGCCCGGGGCCGCGATGTCGATCACGCCGTTGCCGAAGTTCGAGTACGAGGCCTTCGCGCCGCCGTTGCCCTGCGCCGCGACCGTCACGACGCCCGGGAGCTCGGTCGGGATGTCGATGCAGGCGTTGGTGATGGTGCGGGTGACCGGCGTGGAGTCGTTGGGGCTCTCGCTGTCGGTCGTCTTGTTCGCCAGGTCGTAGTTGGAGTTGCCGGCGGCGGCGACCTGGAGCGAGCCCTTGCCCTCGGCGTACGCCTGGGCGCGCTTGACGCCCTCGATGATGGCGGCCTGGTCCACGTTGTCCGGGCAGTTGAACTGCCACGGGTCCGTGTAGTAGCTGTTGTTGGTGACCTTGAAGCCGTGGTCACCGGCCCACATGAAGCCGCAGACGGTGTTCTCGGCGAAGAAGAGGCTGCTGGTCGGCTCGGCGATGCGGACCGAGGAGATCTTCACGCCCGGCGCGACGCCGATGACGCCCTTGCTGTTCTTGGCGGCGGCGACGGTGCCGGCGACGTGCGTGCCGTGGGTGCCGACGTCCCGCCAGGCGCCGGCGCGGGTGTCCGCCTTGCCGTAGGCGCAGGAGACCGAGTCGGCCGCGTTGAAGTTGGGCGCGATGTCCTGGTGCTGGTCGTCGACGCCGGTGTCGAGGATGCCGACCTTGACGGAGGCGGAACCGGTGGTGACGGCCCAGGCCTGGTCGGCCTTGATCTGGGTCATGTCCCAGCGGTTGGACTCCGTGAGCGTCGTCGGCGACTGCGCCGGGTTCGCGGGGAGCGCCGGGCTGTAGGCGTCGGAGGGGACGTCGGAGGTACGGGTGGCGCCGACCTGCTGGACGCCTGCGACCGTACGCATCGTCGAGGCGAAGCCCGTGGACGTCGAGTGGGCGACGATGACACCGATGGCGTCGTACGAGGCGAAGACCGAACCGCCGTTGCTCGCCACGGCGTTGCGCACGGCCGTGGTGTCACCGGGAGCGGTGATGACCAGGTAGGCGCGGGTACCGGCGGCCCAGGCGGCGGCCGGGGCCGCCACGTTCGCCGTCCTCGACACCGAGGCGCCGGCGGGCTCAGGGGTGGTCGATTCCACTGCCTGGGCGGGTGCGGCGAGAGCGACGGCCGCGCCGAGAGCGGCGGCGGCCGCGACCGAGAGTCTCAGCCGGCTGGATATGTGGGAAAACAATGCGTCCTCCGATGACCGGGTGGCGCTGGTGGCGCCGACCTGGCCGTGTGATGTGTGGGGTGGACGCAAGATCCCAGACGTTGCCGTGCGGAAGGAAGGATTCTGTCCGACAAGCCCGTTGGCGTTACAGAGTGTTGACCTGACGGGACGCCGGTCGGGGAGGGTTTCCGCCTCGATGCGGTGCTTCGTTCCGGCTGGTACGTACCGGGCGTCGAGCCGGGCCCATGTCGGCGGGGATCCCCGGCCGGGCAGCTATCGTGGGCGCCGTGCGAGTGCTGCCGGGCGGGGACGACGTCGTAGGTGGGGTCGACCACCGGCCGGTGCCCGAGGGCTCGGAATGAGAGCGGCCCTCACGCCCACCGGGCGGGTACGCCGGCTCCGTATGCGGATCACCGCGCTGTTCGCCCTCACCAGCGCCCTGGGCCTCGTCACGATGGCCGTCCTCGCCGTCCGCAGCGACGACGCGCGGTGGCGCGAGCAGCTCGACCGGTCGATGAACCTCGACACCACGCAGGCGATCAGCCTGCTCACGTACGACGCGGACGACCGGATCGACACCCGCGACCTCGTCGAGACCGTCGACGCCGACTGCCCGCCGCTGACCGTGTTCTCCGTGCCGCGCGACGGGGCCTCGGGGCCGGTCGTCGACTTCGCCGCGGCACGGCCGTGTCTGACCGCCCGTCCCGCCGACCTGCGGGCGGTCGCGGAGGACGCCGTACGCCGGGAGGACGTCGTCGCCGTCGACCGGCGCGCGCAGGACGGACGGCCCGTGCGGCTCTTCGCGGAGCCCTTCTTCGCGCCCGACGCCGAGGGAGCCGACGGGCGCGACGGTGTCGTGGTCACCGTGTACGAGACCACGGTGCCGCTCGCCGAGCACCGACGGACGACCTGGGTCCTGACGGGCGGCTGCGCGGTGCTGGTCCTGCTGTCGGCGGCCGTCGGCCATGTGCTCTCCGGGCGGGCGATCCGCCCGGCGCTGACGGTCCTGGGGCAGCAGGAGGCGTTCCTCGCCGACGCGGCCCACGACCTGCGGACGCCGGTCGCCTCACTGCGGATGCTCGCCGAGACCGCCCTGCGCGGCGAGACGGACACCACCGACGTGCTGCGCCGCACGATGCGGCTGGCGGACGGCATGGGCGGCCTCGTCGACGGGCTGCTGACCCGAGCCCGGCTGATGAGCGGGGCGCAGAGCCTCGCGCCGGAGCCGCTGCGCCTGGACCAGCTGGTGGAGGCGGTGGTCGCGGACACACCGGCCGAGGGGCACCGGGTGACGGTACGGGCCGAGGAGACGGTGGTCGTGGCCGATCCCGAGCTCGTGCGGCGCGCCGTGGCGAACCTCCTGGGCAACGCGCTCGCCCACGGCCACGCCCCCGGTATGCCCGCCGACGTGACGATCGACGTCGCACGGGACGGCACGGTGACGGTCGAGGACACCGGTCCCGGGCTGCCACCGGGCGTGGCCGAGTCCCTGTTCGAGCGCTTCCGCAGTGGGGCGGGGTCGACCGGGCTCGGCCTCTCCATCGCCTCGTGGGTCGCCCACGCGCACGGGGGAAGCCTCGCCGCGGGGCGGGGAACGCGCGACGGCGGCGCCCGCTTCGTCCTGCGCCTGCCGGCCGGGCCCGACCGTCAGTAGAGGCGTGGGGACATGACCTGAGGCTCGACACCGGGCACTTCGAGGACGCAGCGGGGGATGCCGGGACCGGGCGCCGCACGGACCGTCGCCGGGGTCGGCGGTTCGGTCGGCAGCTCGATGTGCACGGCCACCGGATGGCCGGCACCGGCCGTGGCTTGCCCCGTCTCCTTGCCGTCGACGAGGACCTCCACCACCGCGGTGTGGCCGGTCTGGATGGTGACGCTGACCGAGTGCCCCGCGTGGTCGATGTGGAAATGGTGGCGTCGTCTCATGGGGTCGCCTCCGACCGGTCGCCGTCCACGCCCCCAGAACCAGGGTAGCCATCCGGCACCGGGCCGGCCTGGTCGGCGGTCGGGACGGCGTCACCCGAACAGCCCTCTTCCAGGCGTGCAACCACCCCTCCGTCCGGTGCACTGGAGAGGCAACACGTCCGCCGAGCATGGAGACGACCATGTACGAAATGCACGTCGGCATAGCGCCCCGAGACGGGATCTTCGTCTGGCACGTGGCCGCCATGGGCACCGCGACCGCCCTGTGCGGGCAGTCCCTCCACGAGGAACCCCTCGAAGAGCGCGACAGGACCGACCGTCACTGCACCCCCTGCATGAGCTCGTTCCAGGAGTTGATGAACGACCGGAAGTGAGGGGCGGGACCTCGGGTCGGACACCTCCTGGGCCTCGATCCGCCGGACAGGCGCTAGACCTCGAGGCGGTCCCGTAGGGCCGACAGCGGCGTGCGCTTCGCGGTGCGTTCGCGCGAGTGGCGGTCGAGTTCCTCCATGAGGCGGCGCCCGCGGTGGCCGGGATCCAGTTCGTCGAGGATCCGGTCGATCTCCGCGAGCAGCGCGCCGTGGAGCTGCCACTGCCGGGGGTCCCGCTGGACGCCCTGGAGCAGCAGGTCGGCCACGTGGTCACGGACCGCGCGGGTCGCGACGAGCTCCCCGGCGAGCCGCTCCTCCGCGGCGTCGGCGTTCGCACTGACGCGTGCGGTGACGAGGACGGCGTAGCTCACGAGGGTGTCCGCGACCCGGGCCAGGAGGTCTTCGAGCGCGATCGCCACGTCGCGTGGGAAGAGCTCCTCCTCCCGGCGTTCCTTGGCGAGGTCGGCGAGCGTACGGGCCAGGACGCGCAGGACGACCGCGCAGATCTCCAGCGTGTCGAGCCCGGTGCGCAGGACGACGCGGTGCAGAAGTCCCTCCTTGACGCGCGGATTGAGGCGGAGGCTGTCCTCCGCCTGCCGCAGCGCCGCGTCGACCTCGGCCACGTCGTTGTCGAGCCGGCGCGCTTCGTGCAGCCGCGCCTCGTGCCGGCGCGCGGCGGCGTGGGCGACCGGGGCCTGGGTCGCGAGCTCCTCGCCCATGCGCAGCAGCAGCTGCCGCATCCGCCGTGCCAGGTCCTCGATGGACTCCCCCGCCGATCCGACCCAGACCGGTGGGGCGAGCAGCATGTTGAACAGCAGGCCCACCACCGCCCCGATGAGCGTTTCGAGGACCCTGTCCCAGGCGGTGTCGGTGACCTGGGTGACGCCGAGGACGAGCATGGCGCTGATCGCGACCTCGGGCACGAACTCGTCGACGCGCACGAACCGGCCCACCACCAGCGAGGCCAGGATGATCAGCGCGAGACTCCACCAGGTCAGCCCGACCAGGGCGCTGAACGCGATCGCGATGATCACGCCGACGACCACGGAGTTGACCCGGCGGATCCCGGTCTTCAGCGTGGAGTAGAGCGTCACCTGGACGACGAGCAGGGCGGTGAGCGGCGCGGTCAGCGGGGCCGCCTCGCTGCTCAGCTGGAGGGCGACGACATAGGAGATCGTCGCCGCGGCCGTGGACCGGAGGGTCTGGACGACGACCGGGTCCCTGCGCCGCGCGAGCAGGTCGGCCACCGGTTGTCGTAGCGCGGCGCGCACGTCCGTCACCTCTCAAGGCTTCCGCACCCTCGGCCGCTTCGCACGCCGTACCGGGACGGCCCGCCGGAATGGCGATCTCGTCGGGGGTACGGTGGGATGGAGAACGATCACGCGTCCACGACGGATGGATGAAGGTTGTGTCGACCTCGAGCCATGCGGTGTCCGGCGCCCCCTGTTGGGTCAGTCTCATGGCCCGGGATCTCCGAGCCGCCGAGTCCTTCTACGGTGCCGTCTTCGGCTGGGACTTCCGGCCCACCCGGTTGGGTGAGGAGTTCTCCGTCGCCCTGAGCGAGGGGGCGCCCGTCGCCGGGATCGGCGCCTTGGCGCCACGTCTGGCCGTGGCGGTCGCCTGGACGCCGTACTTCGCCGTCGACGACGCCGATGTGACCGCGGCCCGTATCCGGGAGCGCAGCGCCACCGTGGCCGTCGGGCCTTTGCGGTTCGGTACGGGGCGGGCGGCGCTCGCCTCCGACCGCGAGGGCGCCGTCTTCGGCATCTGGGAGGGCGAGGTGATCCCCGACTGGAGTGTCGGCAAGGGAGGCGCCCCGGCCTGGCTGGAGCTGCGGACGAGGAACGCCTTCGACGCGGCCATCTTCTACGCCGAGGTGCTGGACTGGGCAGGCGAGCGGCCCGGCTGCTGCCAGGTCGCCTACGAGGACGACCATGTCGTGCTGAGCCACGCGGGCATCACCGTCGCCCGGCTGTTCGGCGGCGCGGTGGAGGCGGCCCCTGATCCGCAGGTCAGGCCGCGCTGGCATGTGCACTTCCGGGTGCCCGATGTCGACATCGCCGCCGAGACGGCCCTCAAGGCCGGCGGTACGACCGCTTCGGCCGTACTCCCCTCGGGCAACGGCCGGCGCATCACGCTGCGCGATCCGGACGGCGGGCTCTTCACGGTGTCCGACAGCGTGGAGTGACCGCGGGGCATCCCGTCCGGGAGGTCAGTCGCCCGCGTGCGCGGCCCGGCGGATCGTCGCGTCGAGGAGGGCCAGGGCCTGGTCCGCGGTACGTCCCGGTGCACGGTTCCAGGGGCCGATGAGACCGGTCCAGCCCTGGGCGCGCAGTTCGGTGACGATCCAGGCGGCGGAGCGGTTCATGGTGTCGGCACTGCCGTAGCCGAGGCGGTGCGCGGTGAGCAGGGCGCCGCAGAGGCAGCGGGCGCCCCGGGCGTCCCGGAGGCGGTACGGGCGGTTCTGCCAGCCCCACTCGACGAGGACGCGGCGGGCGTGGGCGAGGTGGGTGGAGGGCCGCAGGTCGGCCTGTCCGATGCGACGCCAGGTGTGCAGCCGGTCGGGCAGGACCGCGCCGAGGCGTCCGGGGAGCCGCCGTTCGGCGGGCGGGGGCGTGGTGAGGCCGGCGAGGGCTGCGGCGACGAGCTGGTCGACGGGGACGGTGAGCAGCCGACGCCACTCCTCGGGGGCGGGTGGCGCTCCGACGGGGGCGGGTGGGGGCTCGGCCGGCATGCCCCAGTGCCGGACGATCTCCTGCCAGGCGGCGGTGTCGTGGAGCCGCGCGGCGGCACGGTCGACGGTTTCTGGGGCGAGGGTCGGCGGGGACATAGGGCGCTCCGGGCTCGGCGGATCTCCGACTCATCAGAATGTCGGCCTTGCCCCGATCATTCTTGAGCGATCCACCCAAAAGTTACCAATCGGTATGCCGTGACTTCCCATCCGGGCGGCAGTAGAACTCGTTCCCATTCCACCCGACAGTGAGGAACAACATGGCTGTTTCACGCCGTGGATTCATCACGGGAACAGGTTCTATTCTCGGCGCCTTGGCGCTCCCCTCGCAGGCCTACGGATCGACCACGCAGGCCCGCATCCCCGCTCTGGTGATCGGCACCGGATACGGCGGCTCCGTCGCCGCGCTGCGCCTCGCCCAGGCGGGCGTCGACGTGCAGATGGTCGAGATGGGCATGGCCTGGGACACCCCCGGCCCCGACGGCAAGATCTTCGCCAACACGACCACCCCCGACTACCGCTCGTTCTGGCTCCGCACCCGGACCAAGCAGCCGCTGAGCCAGTTCCTCGGCTTCCCGCTCGACAAGGACGTCCCTCAGCACACCGGCATCCTGGACGCCGAGGAGTTCGGCGGCATCACGGTCTACCAGGGCCGGGGCGTCGGCGGCGGTTCGCTGGTGAACGGCGGCATGGCGGTCACGCCACGCCGCGAGAACTTCGGGGCGATCCTGCCGTCCGTGAACGCCGACGAGATGTACGACGTCTACTACCCCCGCGCCAACGCCGGCCTCGGGGTGAACCACGTCGACCCCGCCTGGTGGGAGAGCGCCGCCTGCTACCAGTACGCGCGGGTCGGCCGTAAGCACGCCCAGCGCTCCGGCTTCCCGTTCGTCTTCGTGCCGAACGTCTACGACTGGGAGTACATGAAGCAGGAGCAAGCCGGCGCCGTGCCCAGGTCGGCCCTGGCCGGCGAGGTGCTCTACGGCAACAACCACGGCAAGAAGACCCTGCAGAAGACCTATCTCGCGCAGGCTCGGGCGACCGGCCGGGTCACCGTCACACCGCTGCACAGGGTGACGTCGGTGACCCCCGCGTCCGGCGGCGGCTACACGGTCGTCATGGACGTGCTCGACAGCGGCGGGAACACCACGGCCACCACCTCCGCCGTCGCCGACCGGGTGTTCTTCGCGGCCGGCAGCGTCGGCACCAGCAAGCTGCTCACCAAGCTGAGGGCCACCGGCGCGCTGCCCCTCCTCAACGGCGAGATCGGCCAGGGCTGGGGCGACAACGGCAACGTCATGTGCGGCCGTGCGAACCACATGTGGGACCCGACCGGAAAGCTCCAGTCGTCCATGCCGACGGCCGGCATCGACAACTGGGCCGCGGGCGGGGCCTTCGCCGAGGTGGCGCCTCTACCGACCGGGATCGAGACGTACGCCTCGTTCTATCTGTCGATCACCAGGAACCCGCACCGCGCCGCGTTCTCGTGGAACGCCGCGGCGGGCCGCGTCGACCTGAACTGGCAGACCGCCTGGAAGCAGCCGTCCATCGACGCCGCGAAGACCATCTTCGACAAGATCAACGCGAAGGAGGGCACGATCTACCGCACCGACCTCTTCGGCGCGTACAAGATCTGGGGCGACCACCTCACGTACCACCCGCTCGGCGGCGCGGTGCTGAACCGCGCCACCGACAACTACGGTCGCCTCCACGGCCATCCGGGCCTGTATGTGATCGACGGGGCGCTGATCCCCGGCAACACCAGCGTCAACCCGTTCGTCACCATCACCGCGCTCGCCGAACGCAACATCGAGAAGATCATCGCCACCGATCTCTGAGGTCACTGGGATGGCAGCACACACACCGCGTCGAGGCCGAGCACCCGGTTGAGCCGCCCGAACGACAACCAGGAGCCGATGCTCATCGTCAGCTCCACGATCTCGGGCTGGCTGTAGTGAGCGGTCATACGAGTCCAGAAGTCCTCGTCGAGACCGTGATGATCCAGGGCGTACCGCTCGGCGTACTCCGCGGCCAGCCGCGTACGGTCGTCGAAGGCATCGGTGGTGCGCCACTGGGTCACCGCGTCCGCGAACGACTCCTCGACCTTCTCGCCGTCGCGGTCGGTCCGCCAGTCGAGGCAGAACAGACAGCCGTTGATCTGCGCGATGCGCAGCCGCGCGGCCTCGAACTCGCGCAGCCCCAGGGTCGTATGGGCGTAGACCGAGAGCGAGAAGTTCGCGGCGGCCGTCCCGATCTCGGGGACGATCTCGCCCCACACGTATTCGATCGGGTGCCTGCCGTCGGGTACGTCGATTCTCATGGCCGTTTCCTTCCCAGTCGGCCCACTGCGGGCCGCAGCGGGACGTCGAGCGCGTCGTAGAGGCCGGGCTTCGCGTCCACGAGCCAGTCGACGGCGTTCACCAGCCGGCCGACGGCCGTTGCGTTCCCGCCCGCGGAACGGTTCTCGCCCTCGTCGCTCGCCTCCACCGTGACCTCGATGCGCGGGCGTCCCTCGATGACCACCCGGTGCGCTCCCGTGCCGTCGGGCGGCGTCGGCCAGTCGGGGGCGCAGGAGGGGTGGATGCGGGTGATGTGCTCGACGACGATGCGGGGTTCGCCGCCGACGATGCCCTGCACCTCGAAGCGCACGGCGCCCTGCGTGCCGGCCTCGAAGACGCCCATCGTGCGGGTGGTGACCGTGGAATCGAGGGCGCGCCGCTCCAAGGTCTCGCGAATCTCGTCGAGTTCGACGCCGAGGGCGCGGGCCATGAGCCGTAGCTGACCGCCCCACACCATGGTCGGTATCGACGGGGCCAGCATCAGGGGCTCGTACTCCATCGGGTGCCCCATGCCGATGAGGTGGCGGACCGAGTCCTCCTGCTCGTACGTGGAGTAGTCGAAGATCTCCTGGCAGCGGATCGCGTCCACGGTGGTGCCGAGGCCGCTGATCAGCAGGGGGAGCACGTCGTTGCCCCAGCCGGGGTCGACACCTGAGACGAAGAGCGACCCGCCGCCCTCCGCGACGGCGGCGAGCACCGGGTCCCGGAACTCCGGCGGGGCGCTGCGCGGATCGTAGAGCGGGTAGAGCGCGGGGGTCACCACCACCGCGCCCGCGCGGACGGCCCTGACGACGTCGGCGAGCGCCTCGTCGGGCCGGATGTCGCCGGACGCGGCGTACACCACCGCTCGGGGGCGGGCCGCGAGCACGGCGTCGATGTCGTCGGTCGCCGCGACGCCCAAGGCGCGGTCCAGACCGGCGAGTTCGCCCGCGTCCCGTCCGACCTTGGCCGGATCGTGGACGAGGACGGCGGCGAGTGCGAGCGCCGGGTGGGCGTCGACGGCCCGCAGGGCCGCGCGGCCGACGTTTCCGGTGCCCCAGACAACGGTCGGAATCATGCGGGGAGAGTAACCTGACGGGTCGTCAGTTCCTAGGGGTGTGGACGATTTCTGCGGACGCAACCCGCTCGCAACCTCAGCCGGTGTTCGCTGGACCACCGACGGACCCACGAGGAAGGGGCGGGAGAGATGGATCGACCCGGAGCACGCGTGGAGTTGACGCCCGCCGCGGCCGACCTGCTCAGGCGGCTGCGGGAGTCGCACGGACCGCTGATGTTCCACCAGTCGGGCGGCTGCTGCGACGGCAGTGCACCGATGTGCTACCCGGCCGGGGAGTTCCGCACCGGCGCCTCGGACGTGCTGCTCGCCTCCCTGGAGGTCGCCGGCGTCGCGGAGCCGGTCCCGTTCTGGATGTCCAAGGCGCAGTTCGAGCTGTGGAGTCACACGCGGCTGATCGTGGACGTCGTACCGGGGCGGGGCAGCGGGTTCTCCCTGGAGGCCCCAGAAGGCGTCCGTTTCCTCATCCGTTCCCGCCTGGTCGGCTCCTAGCCGCTCCACCGGAGCGGTACTTCGGGGCGACCTTGCCGCCGCGGGTGCGGCAGGTGCTTCCGGCGGGCACTTCACAGGTGGGGCAGTCGAACTGTTTGACGGCGGCGACCGGTTCGGCGAGCCGGGGCATGTTGCAGCACCTACCGCGAGGGGCCTTGTGCGACAGCTGTTTCGCGAGAGGTTGTGAGAACGAGGATCAGGGGTAAACCGGACACGGTCCGGTGGGGGTCCGTGGTCTCTCAGAACTACTCATTTCTGCGAGCACGAAGCGTGACAGCCTTCACCAACGATCATCACGCGGCCGAGCCGTCCCCGATCTGGAGCCCACCCACCCACTTCCGTGCCGCCGCAAGGTCGGGGGCGGTACCGACGACCGGCAGTTTCCGCCCGCCCCCACCCCATCAGGCGACAGAAGAAGCGCTCAACGACTCACGAACCGCTCTGGCACGGGGACCCGTGGACCTGTGGCGTGGGGCGCCCGCGCCGGTCGGCGGCCAGGGCGACCCCGAAGGCGATGCTGGCGACCGTGAACGTGATTGTCGGCGGGATCAACAGGAACACTGCCGAGAGCACCAGAGCGGTCGCGGAGCCGACCAAGCCCACGTACCCCGCGGTACGCGCCCGGCCCGGGGCGTCCGCCGCGAGCCGGGCGATCTGCAGGAGCAGCACGCCGGTCGTCACCAGCGCCAGACTCATGATCAGACTCATCCCGAGGGTGAGTTGGTACTGGCTTGGGCTCACGCCGAGGATGGTGAACGGGTCGTGGCCGCGCATCAGGTCGTTCATCCGCTGCGCCTCGGCATCCGGCGCCAGCGATGTCAGCGTCTCGCCGGCCAGGTGGCCGACTCCGGTGACGATCCAGCACCAGGCACCGATCCGGAAGGACGGTATGGCGTTCATGGCACACCTCTCGATCAGAGCGCGCCAGCCAGGCACCGGGCCGCGCGTCGCCGACATGCCACTACATCTGCATCTCACGACATCCGTTTCGCCGCTACAGCTGTAGTGTCACTACGTCTGTAGCATAGCAGCTGTGGAACAGAACACGGACCGCAAGCTCCGGCTGGCCGACGCGGCGGTCGAGGTCATCGACGCCCATGGGCTGCGCGGGCTCACTCATCGCGCCGTGGAGTCGCAGGCCGGGCTCCCACCGGGAACCTGCAGCTACCACTTCCCGACCCGCCGGGCTCTGATCGCCGCGATCCTGCAACGCATCGCCGACCTCGATCGCGCCGACATCGACAACGCCACCGCCGGACAGGCCTGGGCACCCGACATGGATCCAGCGATCCTCATCGACGCGGCCACGGCAACCCTGGCGACCTGGCTGGGACCCGCCCGCGCCCGCAGCCGGGCCCGCCTGCTGCTGATGCTCGACCGCCCCAGCCAGCAGCTGGCCGCGTCGACCATCGACAGCGTCACCGCAGGATTTCGGGCGATGGCCACCGAGGTGACCGGCGACGCCGACCGCGCCGACCTGGTGATAGCCCTCATCGACGGCCTGGTCGTTGACGAGCTCACCACCGGCACCACACCGGTGGACGGGACCCGATTGCGCGACCGGATGACCGTGATCGTGGGGCTCGCCCTGCCCCCACCGGAACCGACCCGCCCCGCAAGTCCCGGAATCACGTGACTGTTTGAGGAACAGGTTCAGGCCGCCTGGCCGAAGCCGGTGGCGGCCGGGTCCTGGTCGCGGAGCTGGGTGAAGTCGACGTCCAACTTCGTCTCGTACGCCTCGGGCTGGATGCCGAGCTCGTGCGTGCTGTACTCGCCGAACCTGTTGATGTGCTCGGTCAGGTACGGCGAGATGTGGGCCAGGTCCTCCGGCTCGATGGTCCATCCCTCCTCCAGCAGCTGCCGCACGATCTCCGCGATGTCCAGGGCGTTGTGAAGAATGACCGCGTTGGTGAGCAGAGCATTGAATTTCATCGCCTTCTCCTGCTCGACCGGGTCGTTGTCCGCGATGACGCCGCGGTTGCCGAAGCCGATCCACTGGGAGAACCGGTTGAACGACTCGGTCTTGTTCGTCGCCGCGGTCACCCGCCGGCGAAGCGCCGGATCGGAGAGGTAGCGCAGCAGCTGGACGGTGCGGATCACGCGGCCGACTTCGCGGAAGGCGGCGTAGGTGGCGTTCTTCGTGGAGCCGGAGCGCAGCCGCTTGAGCAGCGCAAAGGAGGAGATCGCCCCTTCCCGCACGGAGACCGCGACCTTCATCAGGTGCCGGAACTGGGACTCGATCGGGTCGAAGTCGATGACGTTCTTACCGGCCTCGCCGAACAGCGCGTCGATGTGCACGTACTCGGTGGTCTTGCTGGGCCGGTAGAAGGTCAGGCCCTTCCAGTTCCAGATCCTGGGCATGAGATCGAAGCCCAGCAGGTGCGCGAGCGCGAACACCGGCTGGGACTGGCCCTGCGTGTCGGCGTGCACCGCGGTCGGCTTCACCTCGGAGGAGTTCTTCAGCAGGCCCTCGATGATGTAGACGGCCTCCCACACCCCGCAGGGGATGAAGTGCGTGAACAGCGCGATGTAGGTGTCCGAGATGTGGTGGTAGGCGATGCCGCCCGGCTTGCCGTACCGCACGGAGGTCTCGGCGAGCAGGTTGTCGAGGTAGGTGTCCATGTGGGTGCCGTCGGCGGCCACGGCGGTGCCGTCGCCCCACGCCTGGGAGATGTCCAGGCGGGCGTGCGCGTTGACGAGGTCGGCGATGGCCTCGTTCAGCAGCACGATGGAGAAGTGCCGGTTCGCCGTGTACGACAGCTCGTGACCTGAGACTCCAGGGATGTGGCGGGCGGTGTCGTAGGGGCCCATGTTGGTGCCCTTCACGAAGGTCGTGATGACGTAGCGGCCGAAGGGATCGTCCAGCTTCGGCTCGTTGCCGGACGCCGGGCCGAAGCGCTGCCACCAGTCCACCCAGTACGCGGTCCGGGCAACGATCCCCATCAGCGAGCGTTCCGGCATCCTGGCCTTGATCTCCTGCTCCAGGCGCCTGGCCGAGGGCCGCTGTCCTTCCGAGCGGTGCGGCTTCAGTGACGGGATACCGGTCTCGGGGTCGATGACCAGGCCCCCGGGTTCCCTACCGCTTCGCGGCTTCGCGGTGGGCGGCTATCCGGTGCTGCGCGCGGGAGAGCCACTGCCCGGCCTCGACGCGAACACCTCCGCCGTACGCTCGGCGGCCGGTGTCACGGACCGTGGGCGCAGGCTGCTGCTGATGGCGCTGGACGGGGCGCCCGAACACCGCACCGGGCTGACGATCGCCGAGGTGGCCTCGGTGATGTCGGGCGTGGGTGCCGTGGACGCGTTCAGTCTCGACGGCGGCGGCTCCTCCACGCTGGTCGCCCGGGGCCCGGACACCTCGACCGTCACCGTGCGCAACCATCCCGCCGGAGGGGTCGAGCGTCCCGTACCGAACGGCATCGGGATCTTCTCGCGCGACTGACCGCCACGGACACGCTCCGTCACCGAGCGGGGCGTGCCTGTCCTGGCTAGCGTGGGACTCGGCAACCACCATCGAGACCACCATCGATCGGAAGAGAGTCACCGTCATGGCCGCACGACCTGAAGGCACACCGGTCTGGACCGACGCGATGTTCACCGACGTCGAGGGCGCCAAGACCTTCTACGGAGAGGTGCTGGGCTGGACCTTCGGCGAATCGTCCTCGGAATACGGCAACTACACGCAGGCCTACAAGAACGGCAAGGCGGTCGCGGCCGTCGTCCCGCCCATGCCGGGCCAGGACGGCTCCTCGCAGTCGGCCTGGTGTCTGTACTACGCCTCGCCGGATGTCGCCGCCACGGCCGAGAAGATCAAGAGCAGCGGCGGCACCGTCGTCATGGAGCCGATGGCCGTCGGTGACTTCGGCTCCATGTGCCTGGCCCAGGACCCGGCCGGCGTCATGTTCGGCGTCTGGCAGCCCGGCTCCCACACAGGTTTCGAGCTGGAGGGCGAGCCCGGCTCCTACGTGTGGGCCGAGGTCTTCACCCGGGAGCCCGCGAAGTCGGACGACTTCCTCACGTCGGTGTTCGGCTACAACACCAAGAAGATGGCCGACGAGCACATGGACTACAAGGTCTTCGACCTGGGCGGCGAGATGCCGGTCCTGGGGCGGATGAAGATGACGTCGGAGGAGTTCCCGGCCGAGGTCCCGTCCTACATCCAGATCTACTTCGCCGTCGACAACTGCGACCAGGCGGTCGACAGGGCCGTGAAGCTCGGCGGCCAGAAGGCGTTCGGGCCGATGGACAGCCCCTTCGGCCGGTTCGCGTCGATCGTGGACCCGCAGGGCGCGGCGTTCGCGGTCATCGACGTCAAGACCACCGAGGGCAAGATGCCCGAGATGGTCTGAGCCCGGTACGACAGGGCGCCCGGGACCCCAGCGGCCCCGGGCACCGTCGCGTCTCAGGCTCCGTCGCGCACGGCGACGATCCCGTTGAAGACGCCGATGTACGCCGTCCCGTCGGGCCCGATGGTGATCGGGGCCCAGTTGTTGTCGTAGGCCACCCCCGTGCCCGTGAACCGCTTCCAGGCGCGCTTCCCGGTACGGAAGTCGACCGCGGTCAGGTACCAGGCGTCGATGCCGAAGGCGTTGGGCTCCTTCTCGTAGAAGTAGAGCAGGCCGTTGGCGGTGGACAGCTTGGGCACGGTGGAGGGCGAGCGGACGTCGCTCTCCCAGACGGTGTCGCAACCGCTGCCGTCGGGGCGGACGTCGATCCGGGTCGCCCCGCCGACGACGCTGCGGCCGAAGGTCAGTGTGGTGGGGTTCTCGTAGCCGTAGTTGTTCTCGACGACGAGGCTGTTGCCCCAGCTGATCAGGGAGTTGTCGGTGGTCGAGGCGCCGGAGCCGAAGACCGGGACCTTGCAGACCAGGCGATCCGCGTCGGGGACGTCGGTGCCGCGTCGGTAGACGAGGACGTTCATCCGGTCGTCGGCGTTGTCGGTGATCGCGACGTAGGCGTCACCGGCGCCGAAGAGGTCGGGCGTGGTTCCCGAACCCTGGTTCACCGAGCCGGGTTTGGTGCTTGTCCCCCGGTCGTACGTCCGGCGCCACTGGATCCGCGGGGTGCCGTCGGCGTCGGCGCGGAAGCTGTAGAGCGCGTGGTCGGAGACGATGGAGACGCCGTCCTCGGCGACGGAGAACGAGTTCTGGATCTCCTCGCCGGTCAGCCGGAGCGAGCGGAGCGTTCCGGTGGCGGGGGCGACCGTGCCGACCCGACCGAGCCGGGTCACCCACCAGATTCGGCCGTCCCAGTCAGGCATGACGGAGGTGACGGGGTCGCAGACACCGCTCGGGAACAGGTTGGTCCAACTGACGCAGTCGTGCGGGACGAGCGAGGTGAGGTCCCAGTCGTCCTCGACAGTGAACTGCCAGCTCCCGTCCGGCTTCTGGCCGTGCGCGATGCGGAGGATGTGCTGGCGGGAGTCGGCGAGGACGACCCGGTCCCGGTTGTCGAGGTAGAAGTAGGCGCCACCGGAGGTGTCCTTGAAGATCTTCTCGAAGTCGAGGCGGGTGATGGCCTCGACGGTCGAGGAGCGCTGGGGCAGCTGGTACTCGGCGAGCGTGTCCAGGGTCCGGGGATCGAGCAGCTTGAGCAGGAAGCCGGAGAAGGTGCCGCAGACGGTGAGGATGCGGCCCGCCGAGTCGAAGGTGACGGTGGCGCACTCGCCGCCGAGTGCGGCGATCTTCTCGCTGGACACCTTCGGGTCGCGCCCGAGCGGCCCGGAGAAGGGGTGGGTTCCGCTGCCCGCGCCGTCCGCGTGCATCCCGCTGCGCCCGTTGGGGGCGAGGTACGGGTGCTGGGCGGGCGGCTCGC
This sequence comes from Streptomyces sp. NBC_01353, assembly GCF_036237275.1. Taxonomy (GTDB): domain Bacteria; phylum Actinomycetota; class Actinomycetes; order Streptomycetales; family Streptomycetaceae; genus Streptomyces. Next base: position 1,077,573 of record NZ_CP108352.1, read on the forward strand.
CCGGTACGGGCAGGGCGGTGGCGGGTGCGCCGTCGTAGTGGTCGACGAGCCGGTGGCCGGGGGCCAGCGGTATGTCGTCGGCGAGGGCGACGGGGGTGGCGAGCGCGAGGGCGGTCGCGCTCACCGCGGCGATCAGGGCGAGCACGCGGGCTCGTCTTCGGGGGGTGGTCAATGCGGCTCCTCGGGTGCGTACGTCGGTCGCGCCGGCGGCCGACGTTAGGCCCGAGTCCATGAGATGTACATGCAACTGCCCGGGGTTTCATGGGCACTTCATGATCGTGCAACGTTACGTCGGACGGTGTCAGGGCTTGAGGCTGCTGACCACGTTGGCGGTGGCGGCGACCCCGTTCTGGATGGTCGGCGCCATGCTCGTGCCGGCGAGGAAGAAGCCGAGCAGGGCGCAGACCAGCGCGTGGGACAACTTGAGGCCGCCGTTGCGGAGGAAGATCACCGCCAGGACGAGCAGCAGCAGTACGACAGAAACGGACACGGCCATCGCCCACACCCTCCTTGCGCCGCGCCGGAATCGCGGCGTTCGGCGGCCAGTGTGGCGCAGTGGGGGCGCCGCCCGGCCGTACGGCATGTCTGCCGAACGGGTGACATTCCCACCGCAGCGGTTCATCTGCGGTGGACGGGCTCACGAGGAGGGCTCGGGCAGAGCGCGTCGCAGCGCCTTGTCCAGCTCCCCCGCGAGTGGCTTGACGTCGGGGGGACTGTCGCCGAACAGCTTGCTCAGATGCGTGGTGAAGGTCTGGGTGAAGGCCCCGTAGTGCGGCGTGCGGGGGCGGGCGACGGCCTCGCCCTTCAGGGCGGTGAGCAGCGTCGTCCGCGCGTACAGCGGGCGCCCGTCGTCACGCGGCATCCGGTCCGCGCTCTCCGCCGACGGCGAGGGCGCGGACGTGGCGGGGAGCCGGCAGGAGACCTTGTCCTCCGTGTATGCGGACTCCCGGGTCGCGGCGAAGCCCGCGTCGAGCAGGCAGCGTTCGCTCTGCGGGTCGGTGAGGAACCTGATCAGATCCCGCGCCGCTTCGGCGCGCTTTCCGGTGGCGGACGTGGTGACGGCGAGGTTCTGGCCTCCGAGGACCGCCTTGCCGGGCAGCGGGGCGACTCCGAGCCGGTCGGGGGTGAGCGACTGGTGCAACGTGCGGTAGGCGTAGGGCCAGTGGCGCAGGAAGGTCGTCCTGCCGTCGATGAAGGCGGTGAGGGACGCGGCCTCGTCGGAGCCGGTGGCGTCGGGGAGGAGGTAGGAGCTCTCGGTACGGGCGCGCAGCTCCTCGAGACCGTCCTCCAGGCCACCGACGGTGGCCGTGTAGCGGCCGCGTTCGTCGGTGAGGCCGTCTTCGAGGACCGAGGCGAACGCCTCGATGCCGTTGACCGTCAGGCCTTCGTACGGGGCGAGTTGGGTGGTCCACCCCGCCTCGACGCCGGGCAGGTTGGCCTGTTCGACGGTCCTGATGAGGTCGCGCACGTCGTCCCAGGTGGTGTTCTCGTCGAGACGGGTGTTCTGCACCCTGGCCTGCTCCAGATGGTCGCGGCGGTAGTAGAGCAGTCCGACGTCGGTGTTGAAGGGGACGGAGTAGGTCTTGCCGTCCCAACGGGCCGTACGGGCGACGGAGTCGATGACGTCGTCGTCGACGAGGCCCGCGTCCAGCTCCTGGACGAGCTCCGCCTCGGCGAACTCCGGCACCCAGGTGACGTCCAGGTTGACCACGTCGTACCGGGCGCTGCCGGACTGGAGGGCCCCGAGCAGCTGGCTGCGCTGCTGGTCGGCGGAGCCCGGCAGTTCGACCAGGCGAGCCTGGTGGGTGTTGCCGGGCTTGGCGTTCCACTCCTTGATCAGCTTCTCGCGGATGCCACCCTTGCCGGTGACGTCCCGGCCGCTGGCGATCAGGAGCGGCGCACCGGAGTCCGTCGCGTTCTCGGGCGGATCGCCGCCCTCGCCCGTGCACGCGCCGAGCGCGAGAAGACAGGCGAGGAGGAAAGTGGTGGTACGGCGGGATGCACGGGCGGTCATGTCCCCTCCCCTGTGCCGGCTCTGGCGACCTCGTCCCGCAGCCCGGCGATGAGGTCCCCCGAGGCGTCCAGGCACCGTCCGCCGCTCGCGGCGGCGATCCGCTCGTCGGGGCGGCCCTTGGCGCAGCCGCCGACGTCCAGGGACGCCATGACGACCGGGACCCCGGCCTGTCGCAGAGTCGTGAGCAGTCCCTCCAGCCGGTCGCCGGAGGTGAGATGGGTGTTGTCCTCGTCGTCCGTGACGAAGACGATCAGTCGGGGCCGGCTTTCGTCCCCTTCGTCCTCTGCCTTCATGGCGGTCACCGCGTCGCTCAACGCCCGGTACGGATCGGCCTCGTTGTCCTCGATCCGGGCACTGCCGACGGTCCTCTTCGCCTCGTCGCGGTTCTTGTGCGTGCCGAGGGTCAGGAGGGGGGTGTACGGGCGGGCGGCTCCGGGCTTCGACGACACCGTCCACAGGCCGTACTCGTCCTGGCCGCCCAGTCCGCCGAGGGACTGCTGGATGATCCCCGGGCCGCCGCCGGGTCCGTCCCACGCGCCTCTCATCGAACCGGAGTTGTCGAGCAGGAACAGCACCCGGCCGGGGCCGTTGGCCTTGCGGTACCCCTCCAGGGCGGCGTTCATCGTCGTGGCGTCGCCCGCGTCCGGAAGCCGCCCGGGGTCGGCGAGCGCGCCGGCGGCGGGTGGCGAGGCGGCCGGGGAGGCCGGGGGCTGCGCGTCGCCCGGCCCGGCGCGGTAGCCGTCGGCCGTGAACTCCGCCACTCCGTCCGGGCCGGTCAGCCAGACCCTGAAGCGCTCGGAGGCATCGTCCCGGGCCGCCTTGTCCTGGTCGCCGCCGTCCCAGTGGACCCGCACGAAGGGCAGGGTGAGCCGGGGCACGTCGGCCGGGTACTCCGCCACGCGGGGAGTCCGGGTCTGGCGCCCACAGCCCACCCCCGTCCTCAGCAGGTGCTCCGGCACGAGCGCGGCGGTCTTCGTGTCGACGGCCGCCACCTTGGGCAGGTCGCACAGCAGCGCGCGGCCGTCGGGCAGCGGCCGTCCCGGCGCCAGGCCCCGTTCCACCCCGGCCGCGGCGCCGGGACGGTTCCCGTACAGGCCCACGGTGGCGAGGAGTCCGGAGTCGGTGTGTTCCGGGTCGCTCCGCGCCACGACGGCGCCGGCGGCGCGCTGGGTCAGTGCCTCGACGAACTGGGCGAGCGGGCGGCCGAACCGGTCCTTCTCCGATCCCTCGGCCAGCTGCGCGGGGACGGCCAGCACCATCGGCGAGTGGACGAACGGCTTGTGCGCCGTGAGCTCCACCGACGATCCGCCGCCGCCGTAGGAGCGGGCACGGTCGACGGCTGCGGCCGAGCCGGGAATCCAGATGTCCGGCTGGGGGCCGACGTCCCGCTGGGGGTTGGTCTCGGCGTCTGGGTCCTGCCAGAAGCGGGAGGAGTCCCGGAAGGCGGCGACGGCGTCGGTGGCCTTGGCGCCGTAGACGGTGATGCCGCTGCGCCGGCAGTCGCCCTCCCGGTTGGCGGGCGACTCCAGATAGGTGTTGACCGCCTTGCGTACGGTCGGCTCGGAGTCCGGGTCGGTGAGCAGTCTGAGTTCCAGGGGAGACGTGCACGGGTTCGTCGGCAGTGCGCGGTAGACGGCGAACCCCACCACGACGGCCAGGGACAGGGCCAGGGCCGCCCAGGCCAGGACGGGGACACGGCGCCATCGCCCGCCGCGCCGGGGCGGGACGGGCGGAGGGGGCGGCGGAGGCGGAGGGGGCTGCGGAGGCTCGACGTCGGCGGCGGCGAGGACGACGTCGGCGGCGGCGGCGAGGACGACGTCGGCGGCGGCGGCGAGGACGACGTCGGCGGCGGCGGCGGCGGCGAGGACGACGTCGGCGCCGTCGGCCGGGCAGCTCTGCGGCACCCACGGAGTCGGCTTCTTGCGCAGGGTGGTGTGGTTCCTGGACATGTACGTCCTGAGCGCGTCGGCGAGCGCGCTGAAGCTCACCTCGCCACCAGCGCCGTCGACGCCCTTCTCGAGCATGCGCACCAGCTGGGCGGTGAACGGTGTGGGGGTGCCCGACTCCCCCGCGTCGATCCTGTCGTTCGCCTGCACGCAGGCGAGCAGCGAGATGCGCTCGCGGTGGTCTGCGGGCAGCCGGTTCCAGGCCGCCGAGGCGTTGCCGGCATAGCAGCAGTCGAGAACGACCACCACCTGCTCGGCCCGGGCCTGGCACAGCGCCGGGAGCACCTCGCTCCAGCGGACGGCCTGCAGGAACGCCGGTGGATCTCCCGGCACGATCGTCGTACGGGGCATGGCGAGCCACAGTTCGTCCGGCTCGTTGTAGCTGGACACCAGACCGTGTCCGGCGAAGTACAGCAGGAGCAGCCCGTCCGCCCGGTCCCGGGCGCGCATGAGGTCCCGGAAGAACAGGTCGGAACCCGCCGGGCTGCTGGTGGTGATGTCCTCCTCGCGGAACACCCCACCCGATCGCAGCGCCCGTTCCAACTCCGTGCTGTTGTGCCGGACGGCCGCGATGTCGCCCAGCACGCCGGACGGATCCGGTGGCAGATCGGAGGTGTATTCGGGCACCGTGACGAGCAGGGCGTGGTTCACCCTTCCGCGCGGGTCGAAGCGCGCCACCGGGCTACCTCGGATCGCCGTCCGAGGTGACGTCGAAGTCGGGGGGATCGTCCTCTCCGACCGACCGACGGTTCTCCTGCCACTCCCGCACCGCGGACTTCGCCTGCTCCAGGAGTTCGACGAGGACGACTCCGGTCACCCCTTGCAGAACGACGAGGACGATCTCGGTCCCGAGACCCATCGGGGTGCCGTGCTCGTCCGGTGTGGCCCGCTGCTCGACCCGTAACTCCCCCTTCTCGAGCTTCTCCTTCACGATCCGCTCGCGTGTGAGCCAGGTCAGCAGGGCGTCGACATCACTGCGTGATGTCTCCTGGACCGGCCTGATGCGGATCTCGTGCCTTGTCACACCCTCCCCTGGCGTCATAACTCACCATCATGGCACGGCAGTTGCCCTCAGCACGATCCACTTGCAAAGGAATTCGAGGTCAGGCCGCCACACAGTCGGACCACTCGACCGTGCGTTCGCACCAGCGGTCGAGCAGGACGCGGTCGTGTCCGACGGCGAGCAGGCCGGCGCCCGATTCCGCGCGGTAGGACTCCACCGCGGCGACGAGGGCGGCCGTGGTCGAGGCGTCGAGCATGGCCGTCATCTCGTCGCAGACCAGCCAGCGCGGGCGGAGCACCAGCGCCCGTGCCAGGCAGGCGCGTTGGAGCTGGCCGTCGCTGACCTCGTGCGGGCGGCGCGCCAGGAGGTCGTCGGTGAGGCCGACGGTGGGCGCGAGTGCGGCGAGCCGTTCGGGGACCTCCGCGCGGCGGCCGCCGGCCCGCAGGGGTTCGGCGATCAGATCGCGCAGCCGCAGCCGCGGGTCGGCGGACATCCGGGGCTGCTGGAACACCACTCCGACGGAGGTCCGCAGGGCGCGCGGGGCACGGTGTCGCCAGCCCCGCGCCTCCTGCCCGTCGACCGTGACGCGGCCGGCCTCCGGCCGGTGGAGCAGGGCGGCGACCCGGGCGAGCGTGGACTTGCCGCACCCGCTGGGTCCGAGCAGGCCGACCGACTCGCCGGGTTGGAGCGTCAGCGAGGCGCCGCGGAAGACCGGCGTCCGGCGGTCGTAGCCGGCGGTGATGGCGTCGAGTTCAAGCACGGGGGCCCTCCGGGTGGTGGCAGGCCACTCCGGCGAGCGGCGACGGCAGCGTGCCGCAGACCTCCGTCGCCCGCGGGCACCGCGGGGCGAACGCGCAGCCGGGCGGCAGGGCGGTCAGCTCGGGCGGCATACCGGGGATGGGGGTGAACGCACGGTCGGGCAGGGCGTTCAGCAGGCCGCGGGCGTACGGGTGGCGCGGGCCCGGCTCGCCGAAGAAGCGGTGGGCGGCCGTCGTCTCGACGATCCGGCCGGCGTACATCACCGCCACCCGGTCGGCGATGCGTTCCGCCGCGGCCAGGTCGTGGGTGATCAGCAGCAGCGCCCGGCCATCGTCGGCGTGGCGGCGCAGTTCGTCGACGGTCCGCTCGACCAGGTCGCGATCGAGGCCGGTGGTCGGCTCGTCCGCGAACAGGAGCGGGGCGTCGCCGATGAGCGCGAGGGCGGTCGCCGCGCGCTGGGCGAGTCCGCCGGAGAGTTCGTGCGGGTATCGGTCGAGGTGCCCGGCGGGGAAGGCGGCCCGTTCGGCGGCGGCCTCGGCAGCGGCACGCCGCTCCCGGCGCGGAGCGCCGGTCAGTTCGCGGACGGTCTCCTCGAGCTGGGCGCGCACGGTCCGCACGGGCGTGAGATGGGCGGCCGGGCTCTGCGGTACGAGGCCGACGCGCCGTCCTCGTACCGTACGGGCCAGTGTCCGCTCGTCGGCGGCCAGCAGGTCGACGCCGTCGAGGAGCGCCGTGCCGGACGCCTCGGCGTTGCCGGGCAGGAGTCCGAGGAGCGCGGAGGCGAGGACGGACTTGCCGCAGCCGCTCTCGCCGACGAGGGCCAGGCACTCCCCCGCCGCCAGGTCGAAGTCCGCGTCGGTGACGGCGGCGACATGCCGTCCGCCGCGCATCCGGAAGCGGACGGAGAGCCCGCGCACGCTGAGGACGGCCTCGCCGGCGCGCTCGGCGGTGACGGCCTCCAGGGCTCGTACGAGGCGCGGGTTCACAGCATCAGCTCCGATCGGCGGCGCGGGCTGAGCCGGTCGCGCCACACTCCCGCGAGGCCGGCGATCGCGAGTGTCGGCACGATGAGCAGCAGGCCGGGGAAGAGCGTCGGCCACCAGTCCCCGGCCAGCAGCGAGGAGCGTGCGGACTGCACGAGGTTGCCGAGGCTGGCCTGGTGGCTGGGGAGGCCGAGGCCGAGGAAGGAGAGCGCGGACTCGTGCCACATGGCGTGCGGCATCATCAGGACGGCGGCGAGCCCGGCCTGCGGCAGTACGGCGGGCAGCAGATGGCGCGCGGTCACGCGCCACCGTGAGGCGCCGCCGGAGATCGCCGCGTCGATGTAGGGGCGCGAGCGGAGCGAGAGCACCTCGGAGCGGACGATCCGGGCGGTCGAGAGCCAGTGCGTGAGGGCGACGGACACGATGACCGGCCACACGCCCGGCCGGAACATGGCCACGATGAAGATGCCGAGCAGCAGGTGCGGTACGGAGGAGAAGGCGTCGACGATCCGCATCACGACCCGGTCGGTCCATCCGCCGAGGGAGGCGGCCGCCGCGCCGACGGCGGTGCCGATGACGGTGGCGACGAGCGCGGCGACCAGGCCGACGAGGAGCGAGATCCGCAGCCCGTAGACGCAGCGCAGCAGCAGGTCGCGGCCGACGTCGTCGGTCCCGAAGGGGTGCTCCCAGGACGGCGGGAGGAGCTTCAGGGACAGGTCGACGGCCTGTTCGTCGAGTGGGACGAGCGGCGGTACGAGGAGCACGGCGAGCGCGACCGCGCCGACGATCACCGCGGAGGTCCACATCCGTACGCGGCGGGCCAGATGGTCAGCCATCGAAGCCCACCCTCGGGTCGGCGAGCCCGTACAGCAGGTCGGAGAGGAGGTTGCCGAGGAGCACGGCGGCGGTGGCGAGCACGGTGAGCGCGGCGAGCAGCGGGAAGTCCACGGAGGTGGCGGCCTGGACGGTCGCGGCGGCGATGCCGGGCCAGCTGAAGACGGTCTCCACGAGGAGGGCTCCGGTGATGAGTTCGGGGACGCGGGAGCCGACCAGGGTGAGCATGGGCAGCATGCCGGAGCGCAGGGCGTGGCCGAGCAGGACGGTCCGCTCCCGCAGGCCACGCGCGCGTGCCCCGCGTACGGGGTCCTCCTCCAGGGCGTCGCCGACACCCTGCCTGACGTACAGGTAGAACCAGGGCAGTTGGGAGACGCCGAGGACGAGGGCGGGCAGCACGAGGTGGCTGATCACCTGGTCGGCGGTGACGGTGTCGCTGGCGGTGTCGGTGAGACCGCCGGCCGGCAGGGCACCGAGCCTCAGCGCGAAGAACCAGATGGCGAGCAGCCCGAGCCAGAAGGCGGGGGCGGCTTCCAGGGTGTACGCGGCGGAGCTGACGGTCCGGTCGAGCAGGCCGCCGCGGCGGCGGCCGGCGAGGACGCCGAGCGCGGTGCCGAGCAGGATGGCGACGAGGAAGGCGGTGGCGGCGAGGAGCGCGGACCAGCCGATGCGCTCGGCGATGACGTCGGCGACGGGCCGGCGCATGACGCTGGAGTCGCCGAGGTCGCCGCGCAGGGCGGCGGTGAGCCAGTCCCACCAGCGGGTGACGAGGGGCTGGTCGACGCCGAGGTTGGCGCGGAGCTGGTCGAGGTTCTCCTGCGAGGCGGTGAGCCCGGCGGTGCCCGCGTATGCCTTGACGGGATCGAAGGGGGAGGCGGCGGCGACGGCGAAGACCGCGAAGGTGACGGCGAGGAGGACGGGGACGGCGAACAGGGCCCGCCGTCCCGTCATCCGGGCCATGGCCCCCCAGGGGAGGCGCCGGCTCACTTCTTCGCGTCCTTGGGCGTCCACGCCTCGACGTTCCACCAGGGGCCGGAGGCCAGGCCGTGGTCGTGCGGCTCGATCTGGGTGGAGAGTCCGTCCCAGCTGTCGTTCACCACATAGAGGTGGTCGATGTGGGTGAGGAAGGTGTAGCCGGGGTTCTTCACGAGCTCGCGCTGGACGGTGGAGTAGGCGGCGTGCCGCTTGACGGCGTCGTTCGTCCGACGGCCGTCCTCCAGGGCCTTGTCGACGGCCTTGTTGTCGTACCAGGCCATGTTGTTGAAGCCGTCGCCGCCGAGAGTGGACTTCAGGAGCAGGTACTGGTCGAAGTCGGGGTCGCCGGGCGAGCCGCCGCCGGCGAGGACCGCGTCGGTCTTCATCCGGGGCTCGATGACCTCCCAGGTGCCGCCCTGAGTCTTGATCTCGATGCCGGCCTTCTTGGCGTCCGAGGCATAGGCGAGGGCGTGGTCCTGGCGGAGCTTGTCGCCGGAGAGGTACCAGAGCGGGAACGTGGCCCGTACGCCGTTCTTCACGCGGATGCCGTCGGGGCCGGGCTTCCAGCCGGCCTCGTCGAGGATCTTCTGGGCGCCGGCGAGGTCGTGGCGGCGTTCGGTGCCCTTGGCGAACCACTCGCTGTCGGTGGGGACGGGTCCGTAGGCGGGCTTTCCGGCGCCTTCGAGGATCTTGTCGACCATGGCCTGCCGGTCGACGGCGGCGTCGAGGGCGCGGCGGACGGCGGTGTCCCCGGTGACCTTGTGGTGGGTCGGGAGGGTGACGGTCCGGTAGTCGTAGGTCTTCGCGGCGTAGGTCTTCTTCGCCTTGTCGTTCCCGAAGCCCGCGGCGAGGTTGGGCGGCAGGATGGCGGCGTCCAGGTCGCCGGCGCGGAGCCGGGTGGCGCGGACGTCGTCGTCCTTGATGATCGCCATGGTGAACTTCTTCACCCGGGGCGCGCCGTTCCAGTAGGTCGGGTTGGCCTTGAAGCTGAGCTTCTCGCCCTTGGACCAGTCACTGAGGACGTACGGTCCGGTGCCGATCGGCTTCGTGGTGAAGGCGCCGGTGTTGACGTCCTGCTTCGCGGCGACGTGCTCGGGGGCGATGGCGTGGACGGTGCGCTCGGCGAAGGGCGCGTAGGCGTACTTGAGCCGGAAGACGACGGTGTCGTCACCGACCGACTCGACGCTCTTGAGGGCGTCGAGTTCGGTGCGGGAGGGGTTGTTCGTCTTCGGGTCGAGGATCGTCCGGTACGTGAAGACGACGTCCTTCGCGGTGAAGGGGACGCCGTCGCTGAAGGTCACGTCGTCGCGGAGGGTGTACGTGTAGGTGAGGCCGCCGTCGCTGATGTGGGGCAGTTTCAGGGCGAGGGCCGGCTTCAGCGTCATGTCGCCGTCGAAGGCCAGGAGGCCGTCGAAGATCTTGGAGTTGCCGTCCTTGCCGTAACCGAGGAGGGGGCTGAGGGTCTCGGGCTCGTAGGCGATGCCGACGACCGCGGAATCCTTCGGGCCGCCGGAGCCCGCGGCGGTCCCGCCCGGGTTCGAACAGGCCGCCGCGGTGAGGGCCAGTGCTCCGGCCAGCGTCGCGGCGGCCGCGCCGCGTATGGATCGGGCGGTCATCGTGCCCACACCCCTCTTGAAGATCATCTGTTGTTGCGATCGACTCGCAATTAAACAGTATGTAGAGGGGTGTAGACACAAGGGCCCCTTACTTCCGCCCTAGGCGGGAGCCGGGAGGCCGACCAGCGCGGCGACGGTGTCCTGATGCCGCCCCGCCGAACCCAGCGCGACCTGGTCGGACTTGGCCCGCTTCAGCGCGAGGTGGGCGGGGTGCTCCCAGGTCATGCCGATGCCGCCGTGCAGTTGGACACACTCCTCGGCCGCGTGGACGGCGACTTTCGAGCAGTACGCCTGGGCCACGGCCACCGTCAGCGGGGCGTCGGGGCTGCCGGTGGCCAGCGCGTCGGCGGCGGCGCGGGCCACCGCCCGGGCGTTCACGATCTCCAGCCAGAGCTGCGCCATCCGGTGCTTGAGCGCCTGGAAGGAACCGACGGGCCGGTTGAACTGATAGCGCTCGCGGGTGTGGCGAACGGTCTCCTCCAGGCACCACTCGGCCAGCCCGAGCTGCTCGGAGGCGAGCAGTCCGGCGCCCGCGAGCAGTCCGCGGCGGATCGCCGCGCGGGCCGCGTCCGCGTCCGCGAGTCGGGTGCCGCTCGTCCCGTCCGTGGTGACCGCCGCGAGCGGCCGGGTCAGGTCGAGAGGCGTCTGCGCCTCGACCGTGGCCTCCGCGGCCGGGACCGCGTACAGCCCGTCGGCACGGAGCACGAGCAGGACGTCCGCCGTGGCCGCGTCCGCGACGCCCGTCACCCGCCCGCTGGTGGGCGGCACCGCGTCGGGGTCCGCCGAGAGCGGGACGGCGAGCACCGCCACCGTGCGGCCGCCCGCGAGACCGGCGAGGAGCTCGGCGACGGGCCCGCTCTCCGTGTCCAGCGCGAGCAGGGTCTCGGTCGCCACCACGGCACTGGTGAGGTACGGCGCCGGGGTCACCGCGCGGCCGAGCTCCTCCAGGACGACGGCCGCCTCACGGTGGGTCGCGCCCTGCCCGCCGAGCTTCTCCGGCACGAGGAGTCCGGCGGTGCCCATCTCGCCGGCGAGCGACTTCCAGAGGCCGGGGACGTACGGATCACCGCTCTCGATCCGGCCGAGCACCACGCTCGGGTCCGCCCGGTCGGCGAGCAGGGAGCGGACTGCCGCCCGCAGGTCGTCCTCGGTCTCGGAGTAGAGCAGATCAGTCATCGCGCGAGGTCCTTCCAGGCGACGTCCTTGTCGTTGCGGGGCTCGGCGGGCAGGCCGAGGACGCGTTCGGCGACGATGTTGAGCAGGACCTCGGTCGTGCCGCCCTCGATCGAGTTGCCCTTGGAGCGCAGATAGCGGTAGCCGGCGTCCCGGCCGGTGAAGTCGACCAGCTCGGGGCGGCGCATGGTCCAGTCCCCGTACAACAGCCCTTCCTCACCGAGGAGTTCGACCTCCAGGCCGCTGATGGCCTGGTTGAGCCGGGCGAAGCCCAGTTTCATGGCGCTGCCCTCGGGGCCCGGCTGTCCGGCGACGAGCTGCTGACGCAGCCGCTCGCCGGTGAGACGGGCCACCTCGGAGTCGACCCAGAGGTCGAGCAGCCGCCGGTGCAGATCGTGGGTGCGCAGCTCGGGGCGCTCGCGCCAGGTCGTGGAGACCGGCCCGATCATCCCGCCCTCGCGGGGGATGCGGGCGCCGCCGATGGAGACCCGCTCGTTCATGAGCGTGGTCTGGGCGACGCGCCAACCGTCGCCGATCTCGCCGAGCCGGTGGGCGTCGGGGATGCGGACGTCGGTCAGGAAGACCTCGTTGAACTCGGCCTCTCCGGTGATCTGGCGCAGCGGCCGGACCTCGACACCGGGGTCGTCCATGTCGCAGATGAAGTAGGTGATGCCCCGGTGCTTGGGCAGGTCCGGGTCGGTGCGGGCGATGAGGATGGCCCAGCGGGCGACGTGCGCGCTGGACGTCCACACCTTCTGACCGTTCACCACCCACGCGTCCCCGTCGCGTACGGCTCGGGTGCCGAGTGCGGCGAGGTCGGAGCCGGCCCCGGGCTCGCTGAAGAGCTGGCACCACACCTCCTCGCCGACCCAGAGCGGCTTGAGGAAGCGCTGCTTGACGTCCTCGGAGCCGTAGGCAAGAACGGTCGGCGCGGCCATGCCGAGGCCGATGCCGATCCGGCGGGGGTCGTTGTCGGGGGCACCGGCGGCGGCCAGTTCGGCGTCGACGACGGCCTGCAGGGAGCGCGGGGCGTCGAGGCCGCCCAGGCCCACGGGGTAGTGCACCCAGGCGAGGCCGGCGTCGAAGCGGGCCCGGAGGAAGTCCGTGCGTTCGGTGGTGGCGGGCGGGTGCTCGGCGAGCAGTTGCCTGGTCCGCGCGCGGATCGTGTCGGCGTCGATCGGGGCGGTCATCGGGTGGCCCCTTCCGGGAGGACGACGAGACGGCCGGTGGTGACGCCCTCGGAGACGCGCTGCACCGCGTCGGCCGCGCCGGCGAACGGCACCCGCTCGCTGACCAGCGGCTTGATCAGGCCCTTGGCCGCGTACTCGGTGAGGGTCTCGTGGCAGCGCAGGATCGCGGCCGGGTCCTTCAGGTTGTAGAGGCCCCAGTGGAGTCCGACGATCGAGTAGTTCTTGACGAGGGCGTGGTTGAGCGCGGGCGAGGGGATGGACCCGCTCGCGAAACCGACGATGACGATGCGGCCCTCGAAGGCGACCACCTTGGCGGACTGCGCGTAGGCCGCGCCGCCGACGGGGTCGTAGATCACGTCGGCGCCCCGGCCGCCGGTGGCCTCCTTGACGGCGGCGATGACGTCCTCGGCGTGCCGGTCGACGACGACGTCGCAGCCGAGCGCGCGGGCGACCTCGGCCTTCTCCGCTCCTCCGACGACGCCGATGACGGTGGCACCGGCCGCCTTGCCGAGCTGGACTGCGGCGCTGCCGACGCCGCCCGCGGCGGCGTGGACGAGAAGGGTCTCGCCCTCCTTGAGCGCGGCGCGTCGGTGCAGGCCGAACCAGCCGGTCTGGTAACCGATGTGGAGCGCGGCCGCCTCGGCGTCGTCGAGCGCCTCGGGCGCGGGGAGCAGGGCCGCCGCGTCCGCCACCGCGTACTCGGCGAGTCCGCCGTACGGGAGGGCGGGGGTCGCGATGACCCGGCGGCCGTCCTCGGTCTCGCCGCAGATCTCCACGCCGGGGGTGAAGGGCAGCGGGGGCCGCACCTGGTACTGGCCCCGGCAGAGGAGGGCGTCGGGGAAGTTGACGTTGGCGGCTCGCACCTTGAGGAGCAGCTGCCCCTCGCCGGGTGTCGGGGTGTCCACCTCGTCGAGCTGCATCACCTCGCCCGGCTCGCCGTTCTCGTGCACTCGCCATGCCTGCATCGCGGTCCTCCACCAGCCGTCGTCCGTACTGCGCGGTCGGTCGCATACTAAGCGGTCGCTTGTGCCTGGTGGAACCATGCGCCGGGTACTTCTTCCGCCCAGGGCTCCGTCAGGACGCCTTGGGCCTTGCCCTCACATGCATCCGCTCACCCTGCGGCCCGAACAGGCTCAGAAACTCCACCCGGCCGTCGTCCGTCGGCCCGAACCAGTGCGGTACACGGGTGTCGAACTCGGCCGCCTCCCCCGCGCCGATGACCACATCGTGCTCCCCGAGGACGAGCCGCAGCTTCCCGGACAGGACGTAGAGCCACTCGTACCCCTCGTGGACCCGCTGCTCCACCAGCGCCTCGGCCTTCTCCTGCACGATCTTGTACGCCTGGAGGCCGCCCGGCTGGCGGGTGAGCGGATACATGGTCCGGCCGTGTCGCACGATCGGCTTCGCGCGCACCCGGGGATCGCCGACGGGCGGGGCGCCGACCAGCTCGTCGAGCGGCACCTGATGGGCCCGGGCGATGGGCAGCAGCAGCTCGAGGCTCGGCTTGCGCTGTCCCGACTCCAGGCGGGAGAGCGTGCTCACGGAGATCCCGGTAGAGGCGGACAGGTCCCCCAGCGTGGCGCCGCGCTCGCGCCGGATGCGGCGCAGCCGCGGGCCGACCTCGTTCAGTACGTCGTCGATGCGTTCGTCGTCGGTCATGGTTTCCATTTGCGGAAACGGCAAGAGTGTTTGTCAAGCGCGTCGGCCCGGGCGAGGGTCGACGCATGGACATGAACGAGCGGTACGACGTGGTGGTGGTGGGCGGCGGCGCGGCGGGGCTGAGCGCGGCACTGATCCTCAGCCGGTCACGGCGAAGGACCCTGGTGATCGACGCCGGCGAGCCGCGCAACGCCCCGGCCGCCCACATGCAGGGCTTCCTCTCCAGGGACGGGATGAGCCCGGCGGACTTCCTGCGGGTGGGACGTCGGGAGATCGCCGCGTACGGGGTGGAGTGGACGGCCGGGCGAGTGACGGCGGCGTTGCCGGACGGTGCCGACGCCTTCGTGGTGACCGTGGACGACGGCCGTCGGGTCTCTGCGCGTCGGCTCGTCGTCACCACGGGTCTGGTGGACGAACTCCCGGAGATCGACGGCGTCGCCGAGCGGTGGGGTCGCGATGTGCTGCACTGCCCGTACTGCCACGGCTGGGAGGTCCGCGACCGTGCCTTCGGGGTGATCGCGCATCCGGTGATGGGCGTCCATCAGGCCCTGGTCGTCGCGCACTGGTCCGACGACGTGACCCTCTTCCTGCACACCGCCGACGAGCCCTCCGAGGAGGACCGGGCCAGGGTGGCGGCGGCCGGAATCGAGGTGGTGACCGGCGAGGTGGCCGGTCTGGTCGTCGAGGACGACCGGTTCACGGGCGTACGCATGGCGGACGGACACGTCGTCGCGCGTGACGTGCTCTTCGTCGGGCCGCGCATGACGCCCCGGGACGGCCTGCTCACGGCGCTGGGCGCCACCACGCGCGAGACGCCGCTCGGCCGGTTCGTGGCAGTGGACGAGACAGGGCGGACGAGTGTCCCCGGTGCCTGGGCGGCGGGGAACGCCATCGGCGCGCAGGAGCAGGTCATCAATGCGGCGAGCGGGGGCTACCGGGCCGGCGTGGCGATCAACATGGAGCTGATCATGGAAGACCTGGACCGCAAGGTCGCAGCAGGGGCCGCGACGACCAGGGGCTGACGGGTCTTCAGTTCTTGTCGGTCTCGCGCTATCGATGCGGCATGACCGACGAAGCGCAGGACCTGCCGGGACTCCCCGCCCCTCCCCCGCTCGGCGCCGGCGCGCTGCCACCGGGGACGTACGAGGGGCGGGTGGTCCTGGTGACCGGGGGCGGTTCGGGACTCGGGAGGGCGATCGCGGCGGAGTTCGCCCGGCTCGGGGCGGAGCTGCTGATCGTGGGGCGTACGGCCGCCCGGCTGGAGGCGGCGCGGGACGAGCTGGGCGGGATCGGCGCGGGGCGGGTGGCGACCGCCGTCTGCGACATCCGCGACGCCGAGGCCGTCGCCGGGGTCTTCTCCTCCTGTGAGGCGGCGTTCGGCTCCCGCCCGGACGTCCTGGTCAACAACGCGGCGGCCAACTTCCCCGTACCGGCCGAGGAGTTGTCCCCGAACGGCTGGCGTGCGGTCGTCGACATCACGCTGACGGGCACCTGGTTCATGACGCGGGAGTTCGCCCGCCGCCACCTGGCGGCGGGGACTCCCGGGTCCGTCGTCAATGTGGGGGCCTCGTACGCCTGGACCGGCGGTCCCGGCTTCGCCCACTCGGCGGCGGCGAAGGCCGGGGTCAAGAACCTGGTGGAAACGTTGGCCGTGGAGTGGGGACCGTACGGGATCCAGGTCAACGGCCTGGTGCCGGGGCTGATGCCGCACGAGGACATGGCGTCCGACATCCGGAGCGCCCTCGACCGGGCGCCCCACCAGGACGCCCGGCAGCCCGCCCTCCGGGTGGGGTACCCGCGCGAGCTGGGCTGGGCGGCGACCTTCCTGGCCTCCCCGTACGCCCGGTTCGTCTCCGGGCACACGCTGGTCGTCGACGGCGCGAACTGGCAGCGCCGGGCCCTGGTCAACGATCCCGTGGTGCCGGTGCGCGAGCAGCTGGGGCGGGGGCGGTTCGGGGAGTGACGCGCGTCGTCCCACGCGGCTCGCGCTGGTCCACGCGGATGAACACGGGCGCGTGCGGCTGCGGGGGCGGGGGCGAGCGTGGAGGATCGGCGAGGGTGGCCGGACGACCTCCAGACGTGGAAAGGCAGGGCACGACATGCTCGGTACGGACTTCACCAAGGGCTCCCCCAGCTGGATCGACCTGGGCAGTCCCGACACGGCGGTCGCCGCCGGGTTCTACACCGCCGTCTTCGGCTGGGAGTTCGCCTCGGCAGGCCCGGACGCCGGCGGCTACGGCTTCTTCCAGCAGGACGGCCGCACGGTCGCCGCGATCGGGCCGCTGACCGAGGAGGGCGCGCGTTCCGCCTGGACCGTGTACTTCCATACACCGGACGCCGACGCCACGGCCAAGACCGCGGAGAACGCCGGAGGCAGGGTGCGCGCGGAGCCCTTCGACGTCATGGACGCCGGCCGGATGGCCCAGCTGACCGACCCGGGCGGCGCCGATTTCGCGGTGTGGCAGCCGGGCTCGGTGAAGGGTCTGGAGAAGACCTCCGAGGACAACACGCTGTGCTGGGCGGAGCTGCACGTCCCCGAACCGCGGGCCGCCGTGGAGTTCTACGGCAAGCTGTTCGGCTGGCGCTCGCAGGACATGGATGCGCCGGGGATGACCTACCGGGTGCTGTCCACGGCCGAGGGCGACCAGCAGGACGCCTCGTTCGGCGGGATCGCCGAGCTCCAGGAGGGCGGGGACCACGCGCGCTGGATCCCGTACTTCGCGGTGGCGGACGTGGACGACATCGCGGTGCGGACGCAGGGCAACGGCGGCTCGGTCCTCATGCCGGCGGCGGACATCCCCGACGTGGGCCGGATCGCCTGGCTCGCGGACCCGTTCGGAGCCCCCTTCGCCGTCCTCAAGCCGGCCCCGCAGGGGTGACTCAGCTGCCCTCGAAGCGTGGTGGCCGGCGGGCGGCCTTCGCCGCGTAGCCCTCGCGGGCGTCGTCCGAGGAGAGGGTGAGCGCCGCGGCGAAGGCGGTGCGGTCGAGGGTCGCGGCCATGGCGTGGTCGGCGTAGGCGTCGATGTTCCGCTTGATGGCGCGGACGGCGAGCGGCGCGTTCGCCGCGATGTCGGCCGCGGTCTCGCGGGCGGTGCGGTCCAGCTCGTCGCGTGGTGTGACGAGCTGGACGAGCCCGAGCCGTTCGGCGGTGGCGACGTCGATACGGCGGCCGGTGAGCGCGAGGTACTTGGCCCAGCCGGCGCCCGCCTCGCGGGCGATCCTCAGATCACCGCCCGCGTCGACGGCGACACCGAGGCCCGCCTCGGGCAGGGCGAAGACGGCGTCGGCGGCGGCGATCCGGACGTCCGCCATGAGGGCGAGCTCGAACCCGAAGCCGAGGCAGTACCCCTGGACGGCGGCCACGACCGGCTGGGGCAGCCCGGCGAAGACGGCGAAGCGCTCATGGACCCAGCGAATGCCCTCGTCGTACCGCTGGATCCGCTCGGCGACCGTACGCCCGGTGATACCCCCACCGGGCGCGGTGACATCGATCCCGGCACAGAACGCCCGCCCCTCGGCCCGCAGAAGTACGACCCGCACCCTCTCGTCGAACCGCATCCGATCGGCCATCAGCCCGAGCTGCCGACTGGCCTCCCAGCTCCACCCGTTGAGCTTCTCGGGCCGACAGAGGGTGAGCACCCCGACGCCGTCCTCGACGACGAGAGTGAGACGCTCCTCGCCGTCCGGGATCTCCGTGTCGAGTGTGTCGATCACCGCGCACCTCCTATATTCTGACGAATCGTCAGGTTAGGTGCTCGGCACCGCAAGTGAAAGACCGCCCGCCCGGCGGAGGGTCCTCAGCGGGGGAAGAGTTCGAAGGCGACGGTCGGCCGGTCTCCGTAGCGCGGCGCGAAACGCCGGTTGTTGCCGTCGAGGAACGTGCGGACGTAGGACTCCGGGTCCTCGTCCGTCAGGGCCTCGATGTAGGCGCGGTGGGCCAGGAGGGACTGGACGGCGCGCTCCTCGCCGGGCGTGGCGTCGACGGCGTGGGTCGGGGTGTTCGAGCCGGCGACCGCCACCCAGCGGACGCCGTTCCACGGCTCCAGGCCCTGCTCGGCCAGTTCGGGGAAGATCCAGCGGTTGCCCGCGTCGCCCGCCGCGTCCAGCGTCGCGCGGCCCACGGCCACGTGGTCCGGGGTGTTCCAGAAGCCGCCCACGCCCGCGCCCCAGGTATCACGGTGGTTCAGGGTGACGACCAGCTCGGGACGGTGCCTGCGGATCGCCGCCGCGATGTCGCGGCGCAGGCCGAGGCCGTACTTGATCACGCCGTCGCGGTGGTCCATGAAGTCCACCGTCGGCACCCCGACGACGGCCGCGCTCGCCCGCTGCTCCTGCTCGCGCAGTGGGCCGCAGGCGGCGGGGTCGAGCGAGTCGATGCCGGCCTCGCCGCGGGTGGCGAGGACGTAGACGACCTCCTTGCCCTCGTCCGTCCAGCCGGCGACGGCCGCGGCGCAGCCGTACTCGAGGTCGTCCGGGTGGGCGACCACGGCGAGCGCGCGCTGCCAGTCACCGGGCATGTCTGCAAGTTGCGTGGTGCTCGTGTCGATCATGGCCGCAGGATACGGCCTCAGACCCGGATCGCTCCGGAAAGGATCACCGAGCGCGACGCATGGCGGGGGCGGTCCGGGTTGAGCCCGCGTCGCACCGCGAGCGTGACGGCAAGGCGCTGGGCGCGCACCAGGGCGGCCACCGGATCGATGGCGTCGGCGGCGAACAGCGCCCCGGTGGCTTCCACTTCGTCCCGCAGGCCGGCCGGCGCCGGGCCCAGGCAGCACACAAGGCTGGACCGGTCGCTGATGATGATCGGCCCGTGGCGGTACTCCATCGCCGCGTACGACTCCGTCCAGGCGCGCGCCACACCGCGGAGCTTGTGCGCCGCCTCGTCGGCGAGTCCGACCGTCCAGCCGGTGCCGAGGAAGGTGAACTGACGACGCTGCTCCCAGGCCGTCGGCAGCGGTTCGTACAGGGCCAGTTCGGCGTCGACGATCGAGGGGGTCAGGTCCACCCCGAGCCCCGCGCGCAGCAGTTGGAGGGCCGTGGTGGCGAACCGGGTCTGGGCCACGGAACGTTCGTCGGCGTAGTCGAGGCCGATCACCCGGTCCGCGTGGTGGGCGGCGCGGCTGTCCGGGACGCCGGTCAGGACGAGGGTCGGGATGCGGCCCGCGGCCCGGGCGAGGAGCGTCGCCACCTCCGTCGTCGTACCGGAACGGGTGAGCGCGACGATCCGGTCGTAGCCCCGCCCGAGCGGGGTCTCGTCGGAGGCGGGAAAGGCGTCGGTCTCGCCCTGGCCGAGGGATTCGCGCAGGGCCGCGTAGGCGCGGGCGATGAAGTACGAGGTGCCGCAGCCGACGACCGCGATCCGCTCACCGCGCCGGGGCAGCAGATCGGCGTGGTCGGCGGCCGTGTCCGCGGCGCGCCGCCAGCAGTCGGGCTGGCTGGCGATCTCGGCACTGACGTGGGTGGTCATGTCCGGTCCTCTCCTCATGGGTGGTCCGGACCGAGTTCTATCCGCCCCGCCACGAGCGAACAATGAGCAATCAGGACTCACTTCTTGGACTTTTGCGCCCGCCCGCACCACGCGCCCCCGCGCCGCAGGACGCCCGGACCACGAGCCGGGGCCGCAGCTGCACCTGGTGCAGCGGGGAGGCGTCGCCGTCGGCGAGCCGGCGCAGCAGGATCTGCGCGGCGAGTCTGCCGACCTGGAACTTGGGCGGTGAGACGGCAGTCAGCGGGGTCTCCGCGACGTCCGCGAACTCGTTGTCATAGCTGATCAGGGCGAGGTCCTCGGGGACGCGCAGCCCCGCGCGGCGGGCGGCGGCGAGCACGAGCGCGGCCTCGCGGTCGCCGAAGCAGAGCCCGGCGGTGACCCCCGCTCCCCGCAGTTCGGCGATGGCGCGGTCGGCCCGTTCGGGGTTCCAGCCGTCCCCCTCGTCCCGTACGCGCAGCGGCTCGTGGAGGCCGAGGTCGGCGACGGCCCGGTCGAATCCGGACTCGATGGGCGCGGTGGTCGGTGCGTCGGTGCGTACGAGGAGCGCGACCCGTTCGTGGCCGAGGGCCCGCAGATGGCGTACGGCGTCGTAGGCGCCGCCCTCGTGGTCGGTGCAGACGTGTTCGGTGGGGTCGCCGGGGCCGTACGCGGCGAGCCGGCGCTCGACGAGGACCGCCGGGACGGGCAGCGCGAGGAGTTCGTCGGCGCGCCGCCCCGGGTCGGTGGCGGTGTGCAGGGAGGGGACGAGCAGCAGCCCGTGGACGCCGGAGGAGAGCAGCCGCCGGACGGCGGCGTCCTCCTCGTCGGGGTCGTAGTGCGAGCAGGCGAGGACGAGCCGGGCGCCGGCCGCGGCGAGTTCCCGCTCGATGCCCTGAAGGACGCGGGGGTAGTAGAAGGTGGTGTCGGGGACGAGGACCCCGACGACCCTGCGGTCGGCGGCGCTCGCCCCCTCACCGTCCGGTCGTTGTGCGGCGAAGGTCCCCGCGCCCTGGCGGCGTTCGACGAGGCCGAGCGCGACGAGGTCCTCGTACGCGCGGCGGACCGTGGTCACGGAGAGGCCGGTCTCCGTGGCCAGGGCCCGCTCGGTGGGGAGCTTGGAGCCGGGTGGCCAGGTGCCGTCGAGGATGCCGCGGCGCAGCTCGGCCATCAGGGTGCGGAACTTCAGCTCCCGTCCGGACGCCGGCACGTCGTTCCCCGCCATCCCGGCCTCCCGCGTGCTCACCTCGATTGCTGACCGATTGCGCGGCGAATCCTATCCCCGGCGGATCGGATCCCACCCGGGCCGATCAGACCTCTCCCCGGGCGAGCGCGAGCAGCCGGTCCAGGACGCGGGGGCCGCCGGCCCGTACGCCGTCGTGCTCGAACTCGTCCGTGACCCAGGTCCGCAGGCCCCGGATCGCGCGGGCGGTCTCCAGGGAGTGCGCGGTGTCCACGTACAGGTCGTCGTGGTAGATGGCGGCGGCGACGGGCACCTCGTTGGCGGCGAGGCGGGCGGGGTCGTAGAGCGGCGCCCAGTCCTTGCGTTCGGCGAGCAGATCGGCGGTCTCGCGCAGCGGGCGCAGGGCGGGGTCGGTCTCGAAGTGCCAGGGATGGACGGTCTCGCCCGTGAAGAGGATCGGCGCGTCGCCGGCCAGGGTCTTCTCCGCGTCGAACTCCGGGAACTCGGCGCGGACGCGTTCGGCGGCCCAGGCGGTGGGGCCATGCCCCTGGGCGTAGATCGCTTCGTGCAGCAGGGCGTAGAGCGGGTGTCCTGCGTACGAGAGGGCGGCCTGGACGTTCTCCAGGAAGGCGTCCGAGAGCGCGGGCCCGGCGGGTGTGGGGACGAACGCGTCCTCCAGGAGGAAGTGGAGCTGGTGAGTGCCCTCGCCGCTGCCGAGGAGGATCCCGAGGGACTGGAAGGCGGCCGGGGTGAGCCGTCCGCCGGACGGGAGGGTGACCTCGTGCGCGTGCAGGTGGGCGGCGATCCGGCGGGCTCGGTCGACGTCCTGGGGGTAGCGGGCGTAGTGGGCCTCGACCTTGCGGCGGATACGGGGGTAGGCGGCCCGGTAGACCTCGTCGGCGGTGGCGTGCAGGGACGGCAGTCCGCCGGTGATCAGGACCGTCCGCAGGCCCTCGGGGGCCGTGGACAGGTAGTGGGTGGCGCAGAAGCCGCCGAAGCTCTGGCCGAGCACGGTCCAGCGGGCTCCGCCGGTGAGCCGCTTCCGGATCAGTTCGCAGTCCTGGACGATCGAGTCGGCCCGGAAGTGTGCGAGATGGTCGGCCTGCTGCCGCGGGGTGCCGCGCAGGGGCAGGGTCTGGCGGTTGACGGGGGTGGAGTTGCCGGTGCCGCGCTGGTCGAGCAGGAGGACGCGGAACTCCTGGACGGCCCGTCCGAGCCAGGCCTGGCGGCCGATGAAGCGGCGGGCCCCGAAGCCGGGCCCGCCCTCCAGGTACACCAGCCACGGCAGGTCGTCCCCGGACTTGTCGCTCGCGACGGCCTCACGGCCGTAGACCTCGATCTGTTCGCCTTCGGGGTCCGCGTGGTCGAGCGGCACGGTGAAGCGACGGTCGGTGAGGACGAGGCCGGGCTGGCGGTAGCTGGTCAATGCTGCTCCTGTTCGATACGCCCCCGCCCGCCCAGTGGATCACAGGGTGCGGGCGGGGGCGTATCGAGGTGGGTCAGGAGGTGGGGAAGTCGTCGGCCGTCCTGATGCGGTCGCGGATCCAGACACCGGCCGGCTTGAGGGAGCCCGTTCCGGCCCACGGCCCGTTGTTGCCGCAGGTGCCGACGTTGAAGACGGCTCCGCTGCGGTTGTCGTCGGAGAAGTTCCAGTTGACCCAGCTGATCTTCTTGGCTGCCATGAGGTCGAGGAACCGCTGGGTCATCGCGAAGTCGTTGGCGCCCTCACCCGCGTAGTTCTGGGTGCCGAACTCGGTGACGAAGACGGGCAGCTTGTCGGCGGTGCGGGAGAGGGTGTTCAGGTACTCGTCGCGGTGCGAGTACGCGTAGAAGTGGAAGGTGTACATGATGTTGGCGGCGTTCACCGGGTTCGCGACGATCTCGGACTCGTCGGCGCCCTCGGACACACCGAGCGAGGACCACGCGCGCGTGCCGACGAGGATCGGGGTCTCGGCGTCGTTGGCGCGGATGACGGGGATCAGCTGTTCGGCGTAGCTCTTGATCCGGGACCAGGCGACGCCGCTGGGCTCGTTGGCGATCTCGTAGAGCAGGTTGGTCTTGGCGCCGTGGCGCTGGGCGATCTCGGTGAAGAAGGTCTTGGCCCGGGCGAGGTTGTAGTGCGGGTCGCCGGGGTCGAGCATGTGCCAGTCGACGATCACGTACATGCCGCGCGCGGTGGCCTGCTCGATGAGCGAGTGGGCGAGGTCGGTGTACTTGCGCGGGTCGGTCTCGTACCCGTCCTCCTGGACGTAGGTGGAGACGCGCAGGACGTCGGCCTTCCAGTCCTTGGCGAGCGCGTCGAGCGAGCCGCCTGTCAGACACTGGCTGTACCACTGGGTGCCGTGGCTGGACATGCCGCGCAACTGGATGGGCTTGCCGTACTGGTTGCAGAGCTTGGTGCCGCAGACCTTCAGCTGACCGTTGATCGCGGCCGGTGTGTCGGCGACGGGCACGGCGGTGTCGACCTTGAGATGGTCGACGTTGGGGCCGCCGTTCGCGGTGGTGGCGGTGGCGCGGATCGTGTTGGCGCCGGCCTTGAGGTTGGCGGTGACGGTGGTGGTGGTCCAGGTGGTCCAGGCACCGGTGCCCGCGAAGGCCTTGCCGGAGGCCGCGACCGCGCCGTTGACGGAGATGTCCATGGGGCGGTTGGCGGTGGTGCCGTTGGCGTAGCGCAGCGTGAGCGTCGCGGTGCCGGCCTGGGCAGCGTTGACGTTCCACTGGACGTAACTGCCACCGTCGTTTTCGTAGTTGACGAATCCCGAGCCCGTGAAGCCGGTGTGGTTGGACTCGACGGCGCCGCCGGAGACCGTGGCGGTCTCGGCCTCATGGGTGACGGGGGCGGCCACCGCCGTTGGCGGTGCGGCGGCGAGGCCGAGGAGCAGGGCGGTCACCGCGGTGCCGGCGGCGCCCAGTGAGCGCAGATGGAGACGTGCCGATCGTGCCGATGTCATGGGGGTCTCCCGGAACGATGGATTGGAAGGAAAGTTTCCTAACGGATGAATAGCAGTCCGATGGAGCGCCTCGCAAGGGTCATGACAAGAGACGGAGTTCAGCGGGCTGTCGGAACCCCGGACGGTCCCGGCCCCTGTGCGCACCGCCCCCGAGGCTCCTAGCGTGGATCCCTGATCCGGTTCGAGCAGGTCGGCAAGGTGTACGCGGACGGCACCACGGCCGTCGACGGCCTGTCCTTCGAAGTCGCCGAGGGCGAACTGGTCACCCTGGTCGGCCCGTCCGGTTGCGGCAAGACGACCACGATGATGACGGTCAACCGGCTCATCGAGCCGACGTCGGGCCGGATCCTGGTCGACGGGGAGGACATCGCGAAGGTCGATCCGGTCAAGCTGCGCAGAAACATCGGTTACGTGATCCAGCAGGTCGGGCTCTTTCCGCACCGGACGATCCTCGACAACACCGCGACCGTGCCCTCGCTGATCGGCTGGAGGAAGGCCCGGGCCCGCGCCCGCGCCGCCGAACTCCTCGATCTGGTCGGCCTCGACCCCAAGGTCTACGGTGGCCGCTATCCGGCCCAGCTCTCCGGCGGACAGCGCTGGGGGTCCCCCCGCCGAAGGTAGGGGGAGCGTCGGCGTGGCCCGCGCGCTCGCCGCCGACCCGCCGGTGCTCCTGATGGACGAACCCTTCGGCGCGGTCGACCCGGTCGTCCGCGAGCACCTCCAGAACGAGTTTCTGAACCTCCAGGCCACCGTGCACAAGACCGTCCTCCTGGTCACCCACGACATCGAAGAGGCCGTCCGGATGGGCGACCGGATCGCCGTGTACGGGGAGGGCCGCATCGAGCAGTTCGACACGCCGGCGACGGTGCTCGGCACCCCCGCCACCCCGTACGTCGCCCAGTTCGTCGGCGCGGACCGGGGCCCCAAGCGTCTCTCGGTCACCGAGATCGAGCCGGACGACCTGGAACAGCCGCCGGTCGCCCGCCTGGACGAGCCGGCCGCCGACGCGGCGGCACGGCTGGGTGGCCGCCGACACCCCCGACCTCGCCGGTCAGGAGGGCACGGTGGGCGACATGGCCCGCCGCGCTGCACGCCGGGCCGGGCCGTTCGGGCCCTCTCCGTCACAGCCGGAACAGCACTCCCCGCCAGGTCCATCCGGCACGGAGGACCGCGTCCCGCAAGGGGTTCTTCATCTCCCGGGAGTCGAAGCGGAGCGTCTCCACTCTGCGCCGCCGGCCGTCGGGCCCGCGCTCGTACGTCCACTGCCGGGAGACCGAGGTCACCTGCCCCCGGCTGTACTCACGCTCCCGCGCGTCCCACTGCTCGTCGACGGCCCGTACCTCACGGCTCGCCGGGACCAGGCGCATCCGGGTCCGCAAGGTCAGGCTCAGCTCCGGGACGCTCCACTGCGCCACGAGGTCGGCGCGCTCGGCAGGGGTGGCGTTGCGCACGACGTACGGCACGGCCGGCGCGTTGATGCCGAGCAGCGCCGCCCGGACCTCCTCGGCGGAACGCGGTGCGACCCCGGCTGCGGGGTACCTGGTGCCGGTCAGTCTGTCGAGAGCGCCCATCGGGCGAGCCTAGCCGGGGTACCTCTCGTGGAGATCGTCGGGCCGGGGTTCGTGCTCCTCGCTCAGGGCCCGTTCGCTGCGCTCCTTGAGCCGTTCCCCCTGCTCCCGCAGGCGGGCGGCCTCCGCGGGGTCGGTGCTGCGCCGTGCCCGCTGGAGAAGGTGCTCCGCCTTGTCGCGCTGGTACTGGGCATGGGCGTGGGCGGCCTCGCCCTCGCGTCCGCCGCCTTCCCGTCCGCCGCTGTCGTGTCCGGTCATGATGGGCCTCCTCGGGCGGCGGCTTCCCTCACCGCGCGGGGAGAAACGCGGACGCCCGTACGCGTACGGCGACGGCCCGGCCCCTCGCTCGGGGCCGGGCCGTCGCCGTACGGGTCACTACTCCTGGATGACCGAGAGGACGTTGCCCGCCGGGTCGGTGAACCAGGCGATCGCGGCCGGACCCTCGGGGCCCCTGACGACGCCCTTGGCGTCGTGCTCGAACTCCGCGTAGCGCTCCAGGCTCACGCCCCGCTTCGTCAGCTCGTCGACGGCCACCTCGATGTCGTCCACGGGGAAGTTCAGGATCGTGAAGGACGCGGGCGTGTGGTTGTCCTTGGGGTAGACGAAGACGTTCGCGCCGCTCCCCAGCTTGATGGTCAGCATCCGCATGTCGCCCTCCCCGCTCTCCTCGACCGGGAGGCCGAGGGTCTCGCCGTAGAACTGGCGAGCCTTGCCGAGATCGTCGACCGAGAAGCCGCTGAACGCCTTCGTCTGTCCGAACATGCCGTTGTCTCCTTCGTGTGGACCCCTGGGGATTCCGAGGGCACACCAAGCGGACCACCTTCCGGACGCCCGCCACGCGGGCTCACGTCCGGATGGTGGTCGCACATCACCCTCAGGGAGCGATCGGGAGCCGGCGCTTGTGGTCGGTGAGCTCGTAGCGGCGGACGATCGAGGCGAAGGCGGCCTCGGCGACCGGCTTGCCCTCCAGGAAGTCGTCGATGTCGTCGTACGTGACCCCGAGCGCGTCCTCGTCGGGCTTGCCCGGGTCGAGGGTCTCCAGGTCGGCCGTGGGCGTCTTCCACACCAGTTCGGAGGGGGCCCCGAGCGCCTCGGCGACGGCGCGGACACGGCGCTTGGTCAGACCGGTCAGCGGTACGACGTCGGCCGCGCCGTCGCCGTACTTGGTGAAGAAGCCGGAGACGGCCTCGGCGGCGTGGTCGGTGCCGACGACGAGGCCGTCGTGGGCGCCGGCGACGGCGTACTGCGCGATCATCCGCTGGCGGGCCTTGATGTTGCCCTGGACGAAGTCCTGGTGGTGGGCGTCCCGGAAGGTCACGCCGCCGGCCAGGGCGGCGTAGAGGGCGGCGTCGCTCGACGGCTTGACGTCCACGGTCAGGACCCGGTCGGCGGCGATGAAGCCCAGCGCGAGCTGGGCGTCCTTCTCGTCGGCCTGGACGCCGTAGGGCAGTCGCATCGCGTAGAAGGTGGCGTCGTGGCCGGCGTCGCGGGCCCGCTCGACGGCCAGCTGGCAGAGCCGGCCCGCGGTCGTGGAGTCGACGCCGCCGCTGATCCCGAGTACCAGGGCGCGCAGCCCCGTGGAGGTGAGGCGCGCGGCGAGGAAGGCCACCCGGCGTTCGATCTCGGCGAGCGGGTCGAACGTCGGGGAAACCTCGAGTTCCCGGGCGATCTGCTGCTGCGTGGCGGTGGACGCCGCGTCGGTCACGGAGTGCTCCTCGGGGTGGTGCGACGGTACGGGGGCGGGCACGGATCCGGTACGCCGGTCGGGCGACGGGTCACGAGCCGAGGTCGACTCTATGCGGCACGCCGGGGGAACGATGCGCGGGCCCGGCCCCACTGGCAGGCTGCTGCACCGCCCCGCCGTACTCGACCCCTCAGGCGCGGCGCGCCCTTCGGGCTGCCCGGCAGTCGCGGACGAACACCCGCGCGAAGCTCACCGCCGCCCATACCAGCAGCACGTTGACGAGCGCGCCGGCGACGACGTGCACCAGCGGCCCGAGAGCGGACGCCGAGTCGGCGGGCGGTTCACCGGAGTCGAGGGCCGACGACGTCACGTACAGGAGCACGACGAGCACGGCAGAACCGGGGAATGCCAGGGCGTACGGCGCCGCCGAGTCGCCCCTGAAGAGGCCGACGACTGCCACCGTCCCGAGATGGAGGACGGCGGCGCACAGGGCCCAGGTACGAGGGCGCGGGAAGCTCATGCCCACATTATTGAACACGTTCAAGCGGTGTGCGACCACCTCCGCCGGCACGACGTCGGCTCCCTTCGTCACGGATACCGTCCCGGACTCTTTACGCGCGTGTCATGCACGGGTAACTTTCGCTCTCGCAAGCGCTTGCTGCAAGTTGCTGACTGCCCTTTCAGAGGGTGGCGGCGCTCCCGTTCCGGTCCGAGGCGCTTCGGAGTGAGCGGGCTCCATCGACCGCCGCGACCTCCCCGTCGCGGCCCTGCTCCGGAGAAGTGACGTATGCGACGCACTCCCTTCCGGCGGTTCGGACGCGCCCCGGCGGCGGCCGCGGCCGCCGCCTGCCTGCTCGGGCTGCTCTCCGCCACGCCCCCGGCCGACCCGGCCACCGTGTCCACGACCCCCGCCGCGGCCGCGGAGAACACGGCGACGGTCTTCTACTACACGAAGACGAAGAACTGGTCGGCCCACAACCTCCACTACGCGCCCGACGGCGGCGCCTGGACCACCGTCCCCGGCGTCGCGATGGAAGCGGCCTGTACGGACTGGGTGAAGAAGACCGTCGCCCTGGGCTCCGCAGAAGGACTCCAGGCCACCTTCAACAACGGCACCGGCACCTGGGACAACAACGGCGGCCAGAACTACGACCTGGGAACCGGCACCATCACGGTGAAGGACGGCGTGGTCGCCCACTCCGACCCGTGCGCCGACGACCCGGGCGAGCCCGAGCCCGGCAACCAGGCCACCGTCTACTACTCCACGGCCGCCCTCGGCTGGACCACCGCCAACCTGCACTACGCCCCGGTCGGCGGAGCCTGGACGACCGTCCCGGGCATCGGCATGGAGGCCGCCTGCACCGGCTGGTGGAAGCGGACCGTGGACCTGGGCGCGGCCACCGCCATGAGCGCCGTCTTCAACAACGGCAACGGCGTCTGGGACAACAACAACGGCGCGAACTACGCGCTGTCCGCCGGCACGACGACCGTCAAGGACAAGGCCGTCACGGGCAACGCCGCCAACCCGTGTGCCGCCGAGGTCCCCGACACCGAGGCACCCAGCGTGCCCGCCGGGGTCGAGGCGAGCGCCGACGGCACCTCCGTCGTCCTCGCCTGGGAACCCGCCACCGACAACAAGGGGGTGACGGGCTATCAGGTGACACGTACCGGCGGCACCCGGGGCACGACGGTCACCGACGTGGGCTCCACGGTCCTCACCGACGCGGATCTGGAGGAGAACACCGCCTACACCTACACGGTCAGGGCCCGCGACGCGGCAGGCAACACCTCCGCCGCCTCCGCGCCCGCCCAGGCGACCACCGGCACGGCGCCCCCGGCCCCCGACCCGGGGCGCCCGCTCGGCACCGACCCGCGCAAGGACCCGATCTACTTCGTCCTGACCGCCCGCTTCGACGACGGCGACACGTCGAACAACCGGGGCGGCAGCCAGCACACGAAGTCCGGGAACGCGGCCAACGACGACCCCATGTTCCGGGGTGACTTCAAGGGTCTGGTGAACAAGCTCGACTACATCAAGGGGCTCGGCTTCTCCGCCGTGTGGATCACCCCCGTGGTGCTCAACCGGTCCGACTACGACTACCACGGGTACCACGGCTACGACTTCTACAAGGTGGACGCCCGGCTGGAGTCGGCCGGCGCCTCGTACCAGGACCTGATCAACGCCGCCCACGCCAAGGGCATGAAGATCTACCAGGACGTCGTCTACAACCACTCCTCCCGCTGGGGCGCCAAGGGCCTGTTCACCCCTAAGGTGTACGGCGTCCGCGACAGCCAGTGGAGCTGGCACTACGACGAGCCCAACTCCTCGTTCGAGTACGACGGACTCTCCGTCGAGCCGAAGTCCGGGAAGTCGTACTACAACGGCGATCTGTGGTCGACGGCCGAGCCGACGGGCAACACGTGCGTCAACTGGGGCACCCCGACCCAGTACACCTCCCCCGAGGGCTACCGGATCTACAACTGCCAGTGGCCGAACCCCACGTCGGGCATGTTCCCGAAGT
Source organism: Streptomyces sp. NBC_01353 (assembly GCF_036237275.1). Lineage (GTDB taxonomy): Bacteria > Actinomycetota > Actinomycetes > Streptomycetales > Streptomycetaceae > Streptomyces. The sequence continues at coordinate 1,107,097 of NZ_CP108352.1, forward strand.
CGCTCTACCACAACTGCTGGATCGGCAACTGGGAGGGTGAGGACTCCCGTTCCTGCTGGCTGCACGACGATCTCGCCGACTTCAACACCGAGTCCGCGCCCGTGCAGAACTATCTGATCGGCGCCTACGACAAGTACATCGACATGGGGGTCGACGGCTTCCGCGTCGACACCGCCGTCCACATCCCGCGCACCACCTGGAACCGGCGATTCCTGCCCGCCATCCAGGAGCGCGTCACAAGTAGGTTCGGGGCGGAGGCCGCGAAGAACTTCTTCGTCTTCGGCGAGGTCGCGGCCTTCGTCAACGACAAGTGGAACCGCGGTTCGGTCAACCACTCCGCCCAGTTCTACACGTGGAAGGAGCGCAAGGAGTACGCCCTCGACGACGCGGCCGCCGCCCTGGAGATGTACGACTACGAGCAGCAGCAGGGCACGGCGAACCAGCCGACGTCGAACAACGCCTTCCTGAACGGCAACAGCTATCACGCGCCGGACCACAGCAGGTTCTCCGGGATGAACGTCATCGACATGCGGATGCACATGAACTTCGGTGACGCGCAGAACGCGTTCGGCAACGGCAAGGACTCCGACGACAGCTACAACGACGCCACGTACAACGTCGTCTACGTCGACAGCCACGACTACGGTCCCAACAAGAGCAGTGAACGCTACGCCGGCGGCACCGACGCCTGGGCGGAGAACATGTCGCTGATGTGGACCTTCCGCGGCATCCCGACGCTGTACTACGGCTCCGAGATCGAGTTCCAGAAGGGCAAGAAGATCGACTGCGGGCCCACCTGCCCGCTGGCGACCACGGGCCGCGCCTACTTCGGCGACCATCTCTCCGGGGATGTGAAGGCCTCCGGCTTCTCCACCGTCGAGTCGGCGAGCGGCGCGGTCGCCCAGACCCTGGCCCAGCCGCTGGCCCAACACGTCCAGCGGCTCAACCAGATCCGCCGGGCGGTCCCGGCCCTGCAGATGGGTCAGTACTCCACCGAGGGCATCAGCGGCTCGATGGCGTTCAAGCGCCGCTACACCAGCGGCACGACCGACAGCTTCGCGCTGGTCACGGTCACCGGCGGCGCCGACTTCACGGGCATCCCGAACGGCGCCTACACGGACGCCGTCACCGGCGACCAGCGGGTCGTCACCAACGGCACCCTGAACGTCGCGGCTCCGGGGAAGGGCAACCTGCGGGTGTACGTCCTGAACGGGCCCGGTCGGATCGGTGCCGCGGGGCCGTATCTGAAGTAGCGGCGCCCCGGGTGGGGTCGGGATGCGGGCGGGCCGCGGGCGTCAGTACGCCGCGGCCCGCTCCGTCATGACCTCCCGGCGTTCCTTCCGCCGGGCGGCGGGGCCGACAGGGTGCCCGCGGCGACCCGCAGCAGCCTGAGGACGACGGCCGGGGGCGCGTCGATGCGGTAGCGGCGGCCCAGCCGGGACCACTGGTCCAGGACGGCGAGGAGCCCGGAGTCGCAGAAGGTGACCCGCGAGGCGTCCAGGATCAGATCCGTACAGCCGTCCGCGGCGGCGGAGGCGAGTATCGCCCTCAGCGGTGCGGCGCTGTAGTGGTCGAGCTCTCCGGTCAGCCGGACCAGCAGGGTCGCGGCACCGACGTGGGTGCAGGAGTGGACGACTATGCCGCCGGGCGCGGTGTCCGCACCCTGGTCACGGATGGGGGGCCGGTGCGTCTCGGTCAGTATCGGTGCGGTGCTCGCGGTACTCACGTACCCATCAACGGCCCTTCGGCCCGCTCGGGCGTACGCGGCACGCCGCCCGGTCACCCCACCGGGCAGCAGTGATCCACTTCCGGGGGACACGGCCGGGTCATTCGACGGCTTCGACCGTGACCGCGATGGTGTGCCACCCGCTGGCCCCGTCGGGCATCGGGTCGGTGCGGCGCTCGGCCTGGGTGACGCCGGCGCCGTCGGTGGCCCGGACGGAGAGGTCGTGACGGCCGGGGGTGGCCTGCCACGGGTACACCCACTGGCGCCAGGTGTCCCGGCTGTCCTCGGCGGCGAGCCGCGCGTCCTGCCAGGGGCCGTCGTCGACACGTACCTGGACGCGCTCGATGCCCCGGTGCTGGGCCCAGGCCACCCCGGCGATCATCACGGTGCCCTCGTCGAGGCGGGCGAGGGAGCGCGGGGTGTCGATCCTCGACTGGGTCTTGACCGGCGCCTCGGGTGCCCAGCCCCCGCGCACCCAGTACGCGTCGTAGGCGTCGAAGGTGGTGAGCTCGATGTCCTCGATCCATTTGCAGGCGGAGACGTAGCCGTAGAGGCCCGGGACGAGCATCCGGACGGGGAAGCCGTGGTCGAAGGGCAGGGGCTCGCCGTTCATCCCGAAGGCGAGGAGCGCGTCGCGGCCGTCCATCACGTCCTCGACCGGGGTGCCGATCGTCATGCCGTCGACGGAGCGGGCGACGATCTGGTCGGCCGGGCCGCCCTCGGACGGCGGTCGGACACCCGCCTCACGGAGCAGGTCGGCGAGCCGGACGCCCAGCCAGCGGGCGTTTCCGACGAGGGGTCCGCCGATCTCGTTGGAGACACAGGCGAGGGTGATGTCGCGCTCGATCACGGTGCGGCGGAGGAGATCCTGAAGGGTGAGGGTGCGTTCACCGTCGACGCCCAGGCCGTGGATCCGCAGCCGCCAACTGTCGGCGTCGACCTTGGGGACGACGAGTGCGGTGTCGATCCGGTAGAAGTCCTCGTTCGGGGTGATGAAGGGGCCGATGCCGGGGACGTCGAGTTGTGCACCGCGCGGGACGGCCGGTGCGGCGGACGCCGGCCGGGGCAGCCGGAGCGCGGTACGGGAGGCCACGGCGTCCTCGTGGCGGGCGCCGCCGAGCGCCCGGCCGAGCGCCGCCGCGCCCGTCGCCGCGACGACCGTGACGGCGGCCGTCAGGAGGAAGCTCCGGCGGCTCGCGCGGGCGGCCCGTTCCGGTGCGGCCGAGGGCCGTCGGGCGAGCAGGTGGCCGATCATCACGTACAGCAGCACCGCGCCGGCCACCGCGCCGAGCAGCGAGGGGAGCATGTCGACCGCGGAGTCGGAGTCCGGGCGCCCCGCGGCGGCGAGCGCGCCGACGAAGCCGAGGGAGAGCACGCCCGCGACCCCGGCCGGCCGGTTCCGCAGCGCCAGCACGCCGATGGCCGCGGCCAGGAGCGCGAGGATCGTGAGGATGCCCGTCAGGAGGACGGCCTTGTCGCTCGTGCCGAAGCTCCGGATCGCCCATTCCTTGACCGCAGCCGGGGTGAGGTCGATGACCGCTCCCCCGACGGCCGTGACGGGGCCCGCCTCGGGGCGGACCCAGGCGGCGACTACTTCGGCGACGGCGAGGGAGACGTACCCGGCGACGAGCCCGCCGAGCGCGCCGAGGAGGCGATCGGTGCGGGTGGGCTCGCGCGGGGACTCGGAGAGGGTCATGCTTCTCATTCGGCATCGAGGCGGCGCTGGACGGGGTGTTTCACCTGAACGGACGGCGCCGGGACAGTGTCTCAGTCCAGAGCTCGTGCGCGACGGAAGCGGGCCAGTCCCTCGGGCAGTCCGATCAAGGGGTCGGGATAGTCGTACCGGGCCCGTTCCGGGCCGGCCAGCTTCCACGGCTCATGGACCGCGCGGGCTTCGAGTCCCTCGAGTTCCGGCACCCATCGCCGCACGTACGCCCCCTCGGGGTCGTACCGCTTGCCCTGGGTGACGGGATTGAGTACCCGGTTGGGGCGGGTGTCGGTGCCCGTGCCGGCCACCCACTGCCAGTTGAGCTGGTTGTCGGCGATGTCGCCGTCGACCAGGAGGTCCAGGAAGTGCCTGGCGCCGGCACGCCAGTCGACGTACAGCGTCTTGGTCAGGAAGGAGGCGGTGAGCAGCCGCCCCCGGTTGTGCATCCAACCCTCGTGGGCGAGTTGGCGCATGGCCGCGTCCACGACGGGATACCCGGTACGGCCTTCCTTCCACGCCCGGAGGTCGGCCTCGGCCTCCTTGCCGCGCCGCCATTCGTCGTCCCGCGGGCGGTAGTCGTCGACGGCGACGCCGGGGCGCGCGGCGAGGGCCTGGTGGTGGAAGTCGCGCCAGCAGAGCTGCCGCACGAAGGCTTCGGCGCCCGCCCCGCCCCGGGACCGGGCCCGGTGGACCGCCTCGGCCGCCGAGACCGTACCGAAGTGGAGGTGCGGCGAGAGGCGGGAGGTGGCGTCACCGGCGAGGTCGTCGTGCTGTGTCTCGTACGCGTCGGCGTGCCGGCCGAGCCAGGCGGTGAGCCGTCTGCGGCCCTCCTTCTCGCCACCTCTCACCAGTCCCGGTGACACGGACGGAACGGAATGGCGGGTGGGGAAGTCCTCGGAGCGGATCCCCGGAGGGACACGGACCGTACGCGGCGCCGGGAGCGGTTCACGGAGCCGCTCGCGCGACCATCGCCTGAAGTAGGGGGTGAAGACGGCGTAGTGATCCGACCCGGCCGGTGTCACGGCCCCGGCGGGCAGCGCGGTGACGACACCGTCGTGGACGTACAGGCGCCGCCCGTCCGCCTCGAGGGCGCGGCGCAGCCGGTCCTCACGGCGGCGGGCGAAGGCGGTGCATCCGGCCGCCAGGTGCACCTCGTCGGCATCGGCCTCCCGCACGACGGCACACACCTCGGCGACGGGGTCGCCCGAGCGCACGACGAGCCGGCCGCCGCGATCGCGCAGCGCGGCGTCGAGAGCGGTGAGGCAGTCGCCGAGGAAGGCGAGCCGGTTCGGCGCCGCGAAGCCGACGCGGTCCACCGCCGGATCCCGTACGAAGAGGGGGATGATCTCGTTTCCCTGGCCCAGCGCGGCGCGCAGGGGCGGATGGTCGTGGACTCGGAGGTCCGAGGTGTAGAGGACGACCGAGACGTTCATGGCGCCGCTCCTGGCGTCGGGGTGGGGGACGACTCCGCCTTCTGGGCGATGTTGCGGGCCATGCCGCCGAAGACCACGGCATGGAACGGCGAGACGCCCCACCAGTAGGCATGACCGGCCAGGCCGTGCGGGTGGAACATCGCCCGCTGGCGGTACCGGGTCCGCCCGTCCTCGTCGCGCTCGGCGTACATCTCCAGCCAAGCAAGTCCCGGAAGCCTCATCTCCGCGCGCAGCCGCAGCAAGCGGCCGCGCTCGATCTCCTCCACGCGCCAGAAGTCCAGCGAGTCGCCGACCCTCAGTCGCGCCGCGTCGCGCCGGCCCCGGCGCAGTCCGACGCCTCCGATGAGGCGGTCGAACCAGCCGCGGACGGCCCAGGCGAGAGGGAAGGAGTACCAGCCGTTCTCCCCGCCGATTCCCTCGACGACGCGCCACAGCGCCCGCGGCGACGCGTCGACGGTCAGCTCGCGTACGTCGGTGTAGAGGCTGCCGCCCGCCCAGTCGGGGTCGGTGGGCAGCGGATCGCTCGGCGCTCCGGGAACGGAGGCGGAGGACCACCGGGTGGTGACCTGGGCGTCGCGGACCCGCTGGAGGGCGAGCGTGAGCGCCGTGTCGAAGGAGAGGGGGGTGCCGGTCGGGTCCGGCACCCACGCGGCGATGTCGTGCTCGTCGCAGACGACCTCGTACCTGAGCGACTCCGCGAGCGGGCGGGCGATGGACCGGGGCACCGGAGTGACCAGACCGATCCACAGACTGGACAGACGTGGTGTCAGGACCGGCACGGGGAGGATGAGCCGCCGGGGCAGCCCGGCGACGGCGGCGTAGCGGCGCATCATGCCGAGATACGTGAGGACGTCGGGGCCGCCGATGTCGAAGGCGCGGCTGACCTCCTCCGGCATCCGCGCGCTGCCGACCAGATAGCGCAGCACGTCCCGGACGGCGACGGGCTGGATACGGGTGCGCACCCAGCTCGGGGTGACCATCACGGGCAGGCGTTCGGTGAGGTAGCGGAGCATCTCGAAGGAGGCCGAGCCGGAACCGATGATGACGGCGGCGCGGAGCACCGTGGTGGGGACCCCGGATTCCAGGAGGATGCGCCCGACCTCCGCGCGGGAGCGCAGATGGGGCGAGAGGTCGCGTTCGGGAACACCGCGCGGGGTGAGCCCGCCGAGGTAGACGATGCGGCGGACACCGGCGGCGCGGGCCTGCTCGGCGAAGGTGCGGGCGGCGATGCGGTCGGTGTGTTCGAAGTCGCGTCCGCCGCTCAGGGCGTGCACCAGGTAGTAGGCGACGTCGATGTCCTGGAGGGCGGGTGCCATTGTCCCGGCGTCGGTGACGTCTCCGCGGACGACCTCCACCTCTCCGGCCCAGGGGTGGTCGCGCAGCTTCGCGGGGGTCCGCGCCAGGCACCGCACCCGGTACCCGGCGGCCAGGAGTTCGGGGACGAGGCGGCCGCCGATGTAGCCACTGGCGCCGGTGACGAGGCACCGAAGCCCCGGGGTCTCGTGGCCTTGTGCGTCTGTCATCAAGAGCTCCGCTCCGCCATTCGGGTGGTGGCATGTCCGCACCGCGTTCCCCGCGGCGCCCGGTCGCGTCACCCGCCCGCGGACCAGCTTGTCACTTGGTCCCGTCGGCCGGGCCCATGTGCTCGCCCGGGGTCGCGAGTTCCTCGACCGCGTCGGCGCCGACGACCGCGCCCGTGGACTTCTTGGCGCGCCTCAGCCTGCGTTCCAGCCAGCCGGCGAAGGTGGTGAGGGCGAAGTTCAGGATGACGAAGATGACGGCGACGACGGTGAAGCTGGCGATGGTGTTCGCTCCGTAGTTCGCGCTCATCGGGCGTACGGACGCGAGGAGTTCGGAGAAGCCGAGCATCGCGCCGCCGAGTGCCGTGTCCTTGACGATGACCACGAGTTGGCTGACGAGCGCCGGGAGCATCGCGGTGACCGACTGGGGCAGCAGGACGTACGTCATGGTCTGGCCCTTGCGCATCCCGATCGCCTGGGCCGCGTCGGTCTGGCCCCGGGGCAGGGACAGGATGCCGGCCCGTACGACCTCGGCGAGGACCGAGGCGTTGTAGAGGACCAGGCCGGTGACGACCGCGTAGAAGGGGCGGTTCTCCGGGCTGATGTCGGTGAACTCGGAGTAGGCGGCGTTGGCGAAGAGCATCAGGATCAGCACGGGGATGGCGCGGAAGAACTCCACGACCGTGCCGGCGGCCCCGCGGATCCAGACGTGGTCGGAGAGGCGCCCGATACCGAGGAGTGCGCCCACCGGCAGGGCGATGACCACGGCGAGCGCGGCGGCGATGAGGGTGTTCTTCAGGGCGGGCAGGAGGAATGTCGTCCAGGTGCGGGAGTCCGTGAAGAACGGGGACCATTTGGCCCATTCGAGCTGGCCCTGATCGGCCAGGGTCGCCAGAACCCACCAGATCAGGCCGGCGACCGCGAGCAGGAACAGCAGGGTGTAGAGGAGGTTGCGCCGCTTCGCGCGCGGGCCGGGGACGTCGTAGAGGACGGTGGGCTTCTCCTTCATCGCTTCACCGCCACCTTCTTGCTCACCCAGCCGAGGAAGAGCCCCATGGGGAGCGTGAGGCAGATGAAACCGACCGCGAAGATCAGTGAGATGAGGATGAGCTGGGCCTCGTTCTCGATCATCTCGCGCATCAGCAGGGCGGCTTCGGCGACGCCGATGGCGGCGGCCACGGTGGTGTTCTTGGTGAGGGCGATCAGGACGTTGGCCAGCGGTCCGACGACCGAGCGGAACGCCTGCGGCAGCACGATCAAGCGGAGCACCTGGGGGAAGTTGAGCCCGATGGCGCGGGCCGCCTCGACCTGACCGAGGGGGACTGTGTTGATGCCCGAGCGCACCGCCTCGCAGACGAAGGCCGACGTGTAGGCGATCAGGCCGAGGACGGCGAGCCGGAAGTTGATGGTGGTGAAGTCCTCGGCGCCCATGTTGACGCCGAGGGTCTGGAACAGGCCGAGCGAGGTGAAGACGATGATCACCGTGAGGGGGATGTTGCGGACGATGTTGACGTAGGCGGTGCCGAAGCCCCGCATCAGGGGGACGGGGCTGACGCGCATGGCCGCCAGCAGCGTCCCCCAGATCAGGGAGCCGATCGCGGAGTAGACGGTGAGCTGCACCGTCACCCAGAACGCTCCCAGCAGGTCGTAGCCTTCGAGGAAGTCGAACACGGCGGCCCACTTACTTGACGACGACGCCGATCTCCGGCGCGGGCTCGTTCTGGTACTCGGCAGGGCCGAAGTTCTTCTTCACGGCCGCGTCCCAGGAGCCGTCAGCGACCATCTTCTCCAGGGCGTCGTTGATCTGCTCCTTCAGTTCGCTGCCCTCCTGGACACCGATTCCGTAGTTCTCGTTGCTCATCTCGAAGCCGGCGAGCTTGAACTTGCCCTCGAACTCGGGCTGCGAGGCGTAGCCGGCGAGAATCGCGTCGTCGGTGGTCAGCGCGTCGATCACCCCGTTCTCCAGGCCGGTGAGGCACTCCGAGTAGCCGCCGTACTCCTGGAGCTGTGCGTCGGGGGCGATCCTCTCCTTGACGTTCTGCGCGGACGTGGAGCCGGTGACCGAGCAGAGCTTCTTGTTGTTCAGATCCTCGGGCTTGGTGATGGAGTTGTCGTCGGCGCGGATCAGCACGTCCTGGTGGGCCAGGAGGTACGGACCGGCGAAGTCGACCTTCTCCTCCCGCTGGTCGTTGATCGAGTAGGAGGCCGCGATGAAGTCGACGTCGCCGCGCTGGAGCATCGTCTCCCGGTCGGCGCTCTTGGCCTCCTTCCATTCGATGTCACCGGGATCGCGGCCGAGCTGCTGGGCGATGTACGTGGCCACGTCGACGTCGAAGCCGGTGTAGGTGCCGTCGGGGGTCTTGAGCCCGAGGCCGGGCTGGTCGTACTTGATTCCGACGGTGATCTTGTCGCCGTCGGAGGCCGAGCTGTCTCCGCCGTTCCCGTCGCCGCCGCAGGCGGCCACGGAGAAGGAGAGGGCGAGCGCGGCGGCCGCGGCCACCCCGGCCTTGGTGAGCTTGCGAGGGTTCATGGGATCACCCCTGGGGGCTGATGTGCGCGGCGCGGCCGCTGGTCAGTGGTGCAGGATCTTCGACAGGAAGTCCTTGGCGCGGTCGCTGCGCGGGTTGCTGAAGAACTGGTCGGGTGTGGTCTCCTCCACGATCCTGCCGTCCGCCATGAACACCACGCGGTTGGCGGCGGAGCGCGCGAAGCCCATCTCGTGGGTGACGACGACCATGGTCATCCCGTCACGGGCGAGTTGCTGCATGACCTCGAGGACTTCGTTGATCATCTCGGGGTCGAGCGCGGACGTCGGCTCGTCGAAGAGCATCACCTTCGGTTCCATGGCCAGCGCCCGGGCGATCGCGACGCGCTGCTGCTGACCGCCGGAGAGCTGGGCGGGGTACTTGTCGGCCTGGTTCGCGACCCCGACGCGGTCGAGCAGCTCGCGGGCCCGCTTCTCGGCGGCCTTCTTGTCCTTCTTGCGGACCTTGATCTGGCCGAGGGTGACGTTCTCGAGCACGGTCTTGTGCGCGAAGAGGTTGAAGGACTGGAAGACCATGCCGACGTCGGCGCGGAGCGCGGCGAGCTCGCGGCCCTCGGCGGGCAGCGGCTTGCCGTCGATGACGATCTCGCCGGAGTCGATGGTCTCCAGTCGGTTGATGGCCCGGCAGAGGGTCGACTTCCCACCGCCGGACGGTCCGATGACCACGACGACCTCGCCACGGCCGACGGTCATGTCGATCGACTGGAGCACGTGGAGAGCACCGAAGTGCTTGTCGACGTTCTTCAGTACGACGAGCTCGTCGGGCATGGCAGCCTCCTGGTCCGCCGCCCCCACTCCTCACGTTCATGCTCCGCCCTCGGCCGATGTACTGCACGCCGGAGGCCGGGCGAGGGCAATTGATGAAAATGGTTGTCATGAGGCTGTGGTCTGATCACTCCTCCGACGCGTCCTCCTCCGCGAGGGTGCGCTGGGCGACGGCGAAGGCCGCGTTGGCGGCCGGGACACCGCAGTAGACCGCTGTCTGGAGCAGTACGGCCCCGATCTCGTCGGGCCGCAGACCGTTGCGCCGGGCCGCCCGCACATGCATGGCCAGCTCCTCCAGATGGCCATGGGCGACGAGCGCCGTGAGGGTGACAAGGCTCCGCTCGCGCCGCGACAGGGTGGGGTCGGTCCAGATCTCGCCCCAGGCGTAGCGGGAGATGAAGTCCTGGAACCGGGCCGTGAACTCCGTCTGCCGCGCCTGCGCGCGGTCCACGTGCGCGTTTCCCAGCACCTGGCGGCGGACCTCCATGCCCCGCCGTGCGCCGTTGTCCGTGAAGTGGCCGCGCAGCGCGGCGAGGACGGCCCCGGGCTGCTCGGCGGGCGCCAGATGGGAGGCGCCCGCCAGCTCGGTGAGCGCGGCGCCGGGAACCGCGTCGGCGATCTCCCGCAGATGTGCCGGTGGGGTCGCCGGGTCCTCGCGCCCGGCGACCAGGAGCATGGGCGCGGTGATCGACGGCAGCCGGTCCCGCAGGTCGAAGGCGGCGAGCGCGTCGCAGCAGGCGGCGTACGCGTCCGGGTCGGCCGTGCGGTGGTCGTCGACCAGCGCGGGCACGGTGAAGCCGGGAGTGAACCAGCGGGCGTCGGCGGTCTCGGCGAGTGCGGCCAGGCCCTCGCGGCGGACGGTCGCGGCACGCTCCTCCCACATCGCGGAGCCGCCGAAGTGGGCGGAGGAGCACAGCAACGCGAGGCGCTCCACCCGCTCGGGGTGGTGCGCGGCGAGATGCAGGCCGACGGCGCCGCCGAGCGAGACGCCCGCGTACGAGAAACGCGCGACGCCGAGCGCGTCGGCAAGGGCGAGGACGAGTCCGGCCAGGTCGGCGACGGTCGATCCGGGGCCGATGAGCGAGGCCGGGGATCCGCCGTGGCCGGGGAGGTCCCAGCGGACGACCCGGTGGGTCACCGACAACTCGGGGGCGACCGCGTCCCACAGGGCGGTGGAGGTGCCCAGCGAGGGGCCGAGGATCAGGACAGGTGCGGTCGACGGCCCCTCGACGCGGTGGTGCAGTCCTCCGTGCGGCGGCTGAGGGGTGGCGGTGGTCAAGGTCGCTCCAGGGCGCGGTCGGTCAGGGCTCCGGCGGAGCCCGTCGAGCGGGTGGGGTCGGTTAGCTCGCCGAGATCGAGATCCTTCAACTCCGGTACTTCACCGAGGAGTTCGCTGAGCGGGAGCCCCTCGGTGCGGGTTCTGACGGTGAGTTCGGTGAGGAGTTCCTTCGCACGGGTCCTGCCGAGGACCGGAGCGAGGGCGACGGACAGCCGCTCGGAGACGATCAACCCTCCGGTGAGGCCCAGGTGTCGGCGCATGACGTCCGCGTGGACGCGAAGACCCGTGGCGAGTTCCGCCATGTCGCGCGCCGCCCCGCCGACGAGGCGGAGCAGGTCGCGCAGCGGCTCCCACTCGGCGTGCCAGGCGCCGGCCGGGCGCTCGTCCTCCGCGGCCATCGAGGTGTACAGGACGGCCGCGAGATGCGGGGCGCGGCGCGCGGCCGAGGCGATGAGCGTGGCCCGTACGGGGTTCGCCTTGTGCGGCATGGCGGAGGAGCCGCCGCCCGCGGCCTCCGTCACCTCCGCGATCTCGGTGCGGGAGAGGGTGAGGACGTCGACGGCGGTCTTGCCGAGCGCCCCCGCGGTAAAGGCGAGGGCTCCCGCGAGGTCGGCGATCGGGGTGCGCAGGGTGTGCCAGGGCAGGGCCGGTACGGCGAGGCCGGTCTCGTGGGCGTAGGCCGTGACGAGCCGTTCGGCGTCGCCGTCCGCCTCGTCGGCGTAGGCCGCGAAGGCTGCCAAGGTCCCGGCAGCGCCGCCGAGTTGGGCCGGCAGGGAGTCCCGTACGACGAGGAGGCGATCCCGGGCGTCGAGGATCAGGGAGCGCCAGCCGGCCGCCTTGAGTCCGAAGGTGGTGGGCACGGCGTGCTGGGTGAGGGTACGGCCGGGCATGGCCGTGTCCCGGTGAGCGGCAGCCTGGGCGGCCAGCGCCCGTTCCGCGCGGCCGAGGTCGTCGAGGACCATGTCCAGGGTGCGGCGAGCGACCAGCATCGCCGCGGTGTCCATGATGTCCTGGCTGGTCGCGCCCCGGTGGACGTACGCCCGCCACTCCCCCGGCACGGCGGCGGTCAGATCGGCGACGAGCGGGATGACGGGGTTGCCGCCCGCGCGGGCGCGCAGGGCGAGGTCCCGTGCGTCCAGGCGGGAGGCGGCGGCGGCCGTGACCGCGTCGGCGGCCTCGGCCGGCGCCTGCCCGACGGCCGCCTGGGCACGGGTGAGTGCCGCCTCCGTGTCGAGCATCGCGCGCAGGAACGCGGTGTCGCCGGTCGCGGCCTCGGCCGGGGAGCCCGCCCGCCCCGGGGCGAGCAGACCGGCGTCGAGCTGATCGGCGCCGAGGCTTCGTACGTCGTGCGGATCGGATGTCACGTGAACTCCAGGAAGACCGTCTCGCCCTCGCCCTGAAGGCGGATGTCGAACCGGTACGAGCGGGGCGTGCCGTTCTCGTCGGGCCGGGCCACCAGCGTCGCCCGGCGCCCGGCCGGCAGCGAGTCGAGCACCGGGTCGGCGCCGTCCCGCAGATACGCCCGGGTGAAGAGGTGGTGCAGGAGGCCGCGGGCGAAGACGCAGACGCTGATGTACGGCAGCCCCGCGTTGCCGGGCGGCAGGGTGTGGAGGGCGTAGTGGCCGTCGGCGTCCGTGGCGACGCGGCCGAAGCCGGTGAAGTCGGTCCCGTTGCGGCCGAGGTGTCCGCCGGTCACGGGGTCGCGACGCAGCGAGCCGGGCGCGCCGGCCAGCGAACCGTCGGGGGCTGCCTGCCAGAAGTCGAGGAGCGCGTCGGGGACGGGGGCGCCCTCGCCGTCGTGGACATATCCATGCAGGACGATCCGGTCCGGATGGCCGTCCGGTGCTATCCGCTCCCCTTCGGGGAAGGGCAGGGCGTAGCCGTAGAACGGGCCGACGGTGTGGGACGGGGTCGGGAGCAGCGTCATCTCGGGTCAGCGCCCTTCTTCGATCCAGGTGGCGGAGGGACCGTCGAGGACGATGTCCCAGGCGTAGCCGAGCGAGAACTCGGGCCGCGACAGCGTGTGGTCGTAGGCGGCGACGAGCCGCTCGCGGGCGGCCGCGTCGGTGACCGAGCGCAGGATCGGGTCGTGGGCGAAGAGCGGGTCGCCGGGGAAGTACATCTGTGTGACGAGCCGCTGGGTGAACGCCGTGCCGAACACGGAGAAGTGGATGTGGGCGGGGCGCCACGCGTTGGTGTGGTTGCGCCAGGGGTACGCGCCCGGCTTGACGGTCGTGAAGGTGTAGCGGCCCTCGTCGTCGGTGAGGGTGCGGCCGACGCCGGTGAAGTTCGGGTCGAGCGGGGCCGGGTGCTGGTCGCGCAGATGGGCGTAACGGCCGGAGGCGTTGGCCTGCCACAGCTCGATGAGCTGACCGCGTACGGGGCGGCCGGCCCGGTCGAGGAGGCGTCCGGAGACGGTGATGCGTTCGCCGAGGGGCTCGCCCGCGTGCTGCCGGGTGAGGTCGTTGTCGATCTCGGTGATGTCGGTCGGTCCGAAGACGGGGCCGGAGAGCTCCACCGTCTCGGGGTCGCCGCCGTCGACGGCCACGAGCGGCTGGTGGGGGTGGCGGAGGAGGGAGCTGCGGTACGGGGCGTAGTCGCGGGCCGGGTGGCTGCGGGGCGCGGCGCCGGCGGCCAGCTCCTTGTCGTACGCGCTCTGGAACTGGTCGATCTCGGTGTCGATGTCCGACTGGGTAAGAGCCATGGGGATTCCCGGGGTCAGTGTCGGCGGGCTGGGGTGTCGACGGCGCAGTGGACCTTGGCGGCCGTCCTGGCGAGGACGTCGGCGGGGTCGACGCCGGGTGCGGTCTCGACGAGGACCAGTCCGTCGTCGGTGACGTCGAGGACGCCGAGGTCGGTGACGATTCGGTCGACGCAGCCCCGGCCGGTCAACGGGAGGGTGCACTCCTCGACGATCTTCGGGGCGCCGTCCTTGGCGGTGTGGGTCATCACGACGATGACGGTCCGGGCGCCGTGCACGAGGTCCATCGCCCCGCCGATTCCGGTGATGAGCTTGCCCGGCACGGCCCAGTTGGCGAGGTCTCCGCGCGCCGAGACCTGCATGGCGCCGAGGACGGCGACGTCGATGTGGCCGCCCCGGATCATCCCGAAGGAGAGCGCGGAGTCGAAGTAGGAGGCCCCGGGCAGGACCGTGACGGTCTCCTTGCCGGCGTTGACGAGATCGGGGTCGACCTCGTCCTCGGCCGGGAAGGGCCCGGTGCCGAGAATGCCGTTCTCCGACTCGAGGACGACTTCCACGCCCTCGGGGAGGTGGTTGGGGATCAGGGTCGGCAGGCCGATGCCCAGGTTGACGTACTGACCGTCCTTCAGCTCGCGGGCGGCGCGGGCGGCCATCTGCTCTCGGGTCCAGCTCATCGCGTGGTCCTCTTCTCTATGCCCTTCTCCCGGGCCTGTTCGGGGGTCAGGGCCACCACCCGCTGGACGAAGACGCCGGGCAGATGGACCTCGTCGGGATCGATCCCGCCCGGTTCGACCAGCTCCTCGACCTCGGCGATCGTCACCTTCCCGGCCATCGCGGCGAGGGGGTTGAAGTTCCGGGCCGACTTGTTGAAGACCAGGTTCCCGTGGCGGTCCCCGCGGGCCGCGCGGACGAGGGCGAAGTCCGTGCGGATGCCGTGCTCCAGCACGTACTCGACCCCGTCGAACGCGCGTACCTCCTTGGGTGGCGAGGCCAGCGCGACCCCGCCGGAGCCGTCGTAGCGCCAGGGCAGGCCGCCCTCGGCGACCTGGGTGCCGACGCCGGCGGGGGTGTAGAAGGCGGGGATGCCGCAGCCGCCGGCCCGCAACCGCTCCGCGAGCGTGCCCTGCGGGATCAGTTCGACCTCCAGCTCGCCGGCGAGGTACTGCCGCGCGAACTCCTTGTTCGACCCGATGTACGAGCCCGTCACCCGGGCGATCCGCCCCGCGGAGAGCAGCACGGCGAGACCGGAGTCCATCGCCCCGCAGTTGTTCGACACGACACGCAGGTCACCGACACCGGTCCCGTGCACCGCGCCGATCAGCACGTTCGGCACTCCGCTGAGACCGAAGCCGCCCACGGCGAGCGACGCTCCGTCCCCGACGTCGGCCACCGCCTCGGCGGCGGTGGCCACCACCTTGTCCATACGAGAAGCCTCCGAATCAACCAGCAATTAGTCAGTGCACTGAGCATTCTCTTCGATGCCGCCATGCTGGCACCGGACCCGAACACCGTCAATAGCGCCCCAGGACGGCACGGGGAAGGCGCGTATTGTTCAGTACACCAACGAAATCAACCGGAGGCAGACGATGGCCGCGGTGGATCTGACCACCCATCCCGGGCACCTGGCCCGGCGGCTCCAGCAGGCGCACCACCTGCTCTGGACCACGATGGTCTCCGAGGAGATCACCTCCCCGCAGTTCGGTGTCCTGAACGCCCTGACGGCCGAGCCCGGCCTCGATCAGCGGACGGTGGGCGAGCGCGTGGGCCTCGACCGCTCCACCATCGCCGAGGTCGTCAGCCGGCTCACCCGCCGCGGGCTGCTCGACAAGGTGCGCGATCCGGAGGACGGCCGCCGTTTCCTACTGCAGTTGACCGAGGACGGGGAACGGACGCACTGCAAGCTGACGGTACGGACGGCACGGATGAACCAGGTGTTCCTCGCCCCGCTCTCCGCCGAGGAACAGGCGCAGTTCATGAGCCTGCTGCTGCGGGTGTCGGACGCGGCGGAGCGTCTGCGCGACCCGGCGGAGCCGGTCGCGTCCTGAGCTGGACGACCCTCCCGCCTCCGGGTCGATCCCGATGCCGCCAGGCGGCCGTACGCCGGCCGATTGCGGGGTGGCCCTCCCCACGCCGGTCAGGGGCAGGGCTCTGCGAGACTGCCGGCATGGCAAACGATGACGCGGCAGCGGTGACAATGGCCCATCTCTTCGATCCGGAGCCGGAGAGGTGGGGCCTGCGTGGCGACCCCTACGTGTGGCGCGCCCTTCGCGACCAGCTGTCCGGTACGGACGTACCGGCGTCGGTCGGCGAAACGGTCGAACTCCTGCGGGTGACGTTCAGCGAGCTCGTGGGGGTCGACCTCGTCGGCGACCCGGCGTCGTCCGTGTACCGGGAGTCGTACGCCCACGGCGGCATGTCCAGCGGCATGGTCTCGCTCGACACATGGCGAGAGAGCTTGATGCCTCTGCTCGCGTTGCGTGCGAGGACGCTGATGAAGTCCTCCTGATCGCAGCCGGTCCTCAGCGGCGCTCAGGCCTCCGACACGCGGGCGAAGCGCCCCGCCGTGCGCAGGTCGTCCTCGATACGGGCGACCGCGGCGCGCAGTTCGGGCAGGACCTCGCCGACGCACTCGTCGACGGTGCGGCGGCTGCTGTGCATGGCCACGTTGACGCCGGCCACGACCACGCCCGCGCGATCGCGCACCGGTACGGCGATGGACCGGAGCCCTTGCTCCAGCTCCTCGTCGACGAGGGCGTATCCCTGCTCCCGTACGCGCTCCAGGATCGCGGCGAGCTCCGCGCGGGAGGTGACGGTGTACGGGGTCAGCGCCTCGGGCTCGATGGACTCCAGCCACGCGGTGCGCGCCTCGGGCGACAGGTCGGCGAGGATCACCCGGCCCAGGGAGGTGGCGTGGGCGGGAAAGCGGGTGCCGACGGTGATGTGGACGCTCATGACGCGGCGGGTGGCGACCCGGGCGGTGTAGCGGACGTCGGCGCCGGCGAGCACCGCGAGCGAGGCCGAGTCGTGGACGCGTCGGGACAGTTCGGCCAGATGCGGAGCCGCGATCTGCGGGAGGGGCATCCGTGAGAGGTGGGGGAAGCCGAGGCCGAGTACGCGGGGCGTGAGCCGGAACAGTCGCCCGTCGGCGCTGACGTAGCCCAGGTGCTCCAGGGTGATGAGGGCGCGCCGGGCGGTGGCCCTGGCGAGCCCGGTCGCCTCTGCCACGGCGGTCAGGGGCAGCGCGGAACGGTCCTCGCCGAAGGCTGTGAGCACGGTGAGGCCTCGGGCGAGGGACTCGATGAACCCGCGGCCGAGTTCCTGCTTCGAGGCATGGGTCCAGTCGGCGAGACCGACGAACGCGCCGGCTGCGCGGCCGGGCGCGTGGGGTGCGCTCGCGCCCTGCGGGGCGTGCGGCGCGTACGGCGCCAGGTCGTGCGCCCCGGGCGCGGCGGGCTGCGCGCGCCCGGTCGGGAGCTGTGCGGCGGTCTCGCGCGCGTGCCGCTCCATCAGCTGCTCCCACTCCGCGATCGCGGCACGCAGGCGCGGCAGCATGGCCTCGCGCAGCGAGTCGGCGGTGTGGCGGCTGGTGTGACTGACGACGCTCGCCACACACGCGAGGGCGCCTTCCGCGTCCCGTACGGGCAGGGCCAGGGCGACCAGGCCGGGTTCGATGAGCTGGTCGTCCATCGACCAGCCGCGCTCCGCCGCCCTCGCCGCCGAGGCGGCGAACTCCTTCTCGTCCGGCCCGGTTCCGGGCGGTACGGCGGGGAAGCCGGCGCTCAGCGGGTCGGCGGCCCTGCGGGTGCGCCAGCGCCCCCACTCCGTCCCGGTCCAGTCCGCGGCGAACAGCGCCCCCGGGGCGGTACGTTCGGCGGGCAACAGGTCGCCGATACGGAAGCTGAGGGACATGGCGCGCCGACGGGTGGCCTGATGGACGAAGCGGATGCCGTCGCCGTCGGCGACCGCGAGGGAGACCGATTCGTCGAGCTCGTCGGCGAGCGTGTCGGCGTGGCGGCCGAGCAGACCGGGCAGTCCGAGCGCGGCCAGATAGGCGTTGCCGAGTTCCATCAGGCGGGGGGCGAGAAAGACGTCGCGGCCGTCGAGGCGTACGTATCCCATGCGTGCGAGCGTGCCGGTCACCCGGTCCACGGTGGAGCGGGCCAGACCGGTGGTGCGCTCCAGCTCACTGAGGCTGAGCACCCCGTCGGCGTCGGTGAGCCGGCACAGTACGGCGAGGCCGCGCATCAGCGGGGCGACGGCTTCCTGCGGCACGTCCGGCTCGTGCGGCGCGTCCGACGCCGGAGCGGTTTCGGTCGATGGCATGGACTCTCCCTGACGGATCTCGGGGACACCGTAATGAATGACGACGGAGGAGGCCCGGCGTGTCCACGCAGGGCGTTGACAGCCGACCGCGGCGGGCGCAGACTCGGCCCACTCTTGAGTGAAGTTTATTTCACTATACGAACACGGAGAGCTCATGCACACCACCGTCGGGATCATCGGCGGCGGCCCCTCCGGGCTGCTGCTCGCCCGTCTGCTGCACAACGCCGGTGTCGACTGCGTGGTCCTGGAATCCCGCGACCGCGCCTATGTCGAGCAGCGACAGCGCGCCGGAATCCTCGAACAGGCCACCGTCGACGCCCTGCGCGCCGCCGGCGCCGGCGCACGGCTCGACGCCGAGGGCCTGGCACACGAGGGCATCGAGCTGCGCTTCGACGGGCGCGCCCACCGGGTCGACCTCCCCTCGCTCACCGACGGCCGCCGGGTCTGGGTCTATGCGCAGACCGAGGTCGTCAAGGACCTGATCGCCCTTCAGCTCGCCGAGGGAGGGCCGCTGCTGTTCGGCGCCGAGGTGCGGGCGGTGGAGGACGTCGAGACGGACCGCCCGTCGATCCGCTACACCCATGAGGGCCGCGAGCAGACCCTGACGTGCGACTACGTAGTCGGCTGCGACGGCTTCCACGGAGTCGCGCGCACGGCGCTGCCCGAGTCGGAGCGCACGACGTACGAGCGGACGTATCCGTACTCCTGGCTCGGCATTCTCGCCGAAGCCCCGCCCGTGTACGACGAGTTGATCTACGCCCACTCCGAGCGCGGGTTCGCGCTGGCCAGTATGAGGTCGCCGGCCGTGAGCCGGCTCTACCTCCAGGTGCCGAACGGCACCGATCCCGCCGACTGGTCCGACCAGCGCGTCTGGGACGAGCTGGACGCCCGTTTCGCGCTCGGCGAGGAACCCGGGTGGCGGCTGGAGCGCGGTCCGGTCATACAGAAGTCGGTGCTGCCGATGCGCAGTTCGGTGACCGAGCCGATGCGGTTCGGGCGGCTGCTGCTCGCCGGGGACGCGGCGCACATCGTCCCGCCGACCGGTGCGAAGGGGCTCAACCTCGCCGCCGCCGACGTGATCGTCCTGGCGCGCGCGCTCGCCGAACGGTACGCCACGGGCTCCACGGAGCTGCTCGACACGTACTCCGACACCTGCCTGCGCCGGGTCTGGCGGGCCGAGCACTTCTCGTACTTCATGACGACGACGCTGCACACCGATCCCGGACAGCTGCCCTTCGACACCCGGCTCCAGCTCTCCCAGCTGGAGCGGATCGCGACCTCGCCGCATGCCGCGGCCGAACTGGCGCAGAACTACGCCGGGTTGCCCCTCTGACCGCACGGACGTCCGCGAGGGCCGGCCCGCCGGATGTTCCCGACGGGCCGGCCCTCGCGCTTCGGTCAGTCCTGGGCGGCCAGGCCGACGGCGGGAGCGGGGACCTTCGCGGCCCCGCCGCGCCCGATCCGGCGGGCGAGCGGGACGAGGGCGATGGCGGTCGCGCCCACGAGTCCGGCCAGGGCGAAGGCGGTGAAGCCCCAGCCCTGGTTGCCGTTGGAGGCAAGCACCCCGACCAGCCAGGGGCCGACGACGGCCCCGGTGCGACCCACCCCGGTGACCATCCCGAGGCCCGCGGCGCGCTCGCTGTCGCGGTAGACGGTGTTGGTGGCCGCGTAGACCATGACCTGGGCACTGAAGAGCCAGACGCCGGTGACGGCGACGACGACATAGGTGACGCCGAGCGGCAGTTGGGCCTTGAGCAGCAGGGCGCCCGCAGCCGTGAGGACGAACCAGATGGCGGAGACGCGGACCGCGCCGAACCGATCGGCGGTGCGTCCGGCGATCAGCATGCCGACGATGCCGCCCGCGTTGATGACCATCAGGAAGCTGACCGAGGAGCTGAGTCCGTAGCCGGAGGCGCGCATCATCTGCGGCAGCCAGGTGGAGACGCCGTAGACGAGGAGCAGCCCGCAGAACGACGCCAGCCAGAGCAGTGGCGTGGCCCAGCGCGACTCGGGGCGGAACAGCGCCCGTATCGCGTCGATCCGGCCCTTCGCACCGGCGGCCGGGGCCTCGACGGCGGTGGGGCGGGCGAGTCCGTAGCGGTCGGCGACCGCGTCGGCGCGCTCCCGCTCGCCGCGCGCGAGAAGCACACCGGGCGATTCGGGCAGCAGCTTCAGGAGCAGCGGGACGGCGATCACGGCCGGCAGGACGCCCGCCCAGAAGACCCAGCGCCAGCCGGCGGTGGGCGCGAGGGTGAGACCGAGGCCCGTCGCCGCCATGCCGCCCGCGTGGTACGAGGTCATCAGGAGCCCGGTCATGAGGGCGGCCCGGCGGGGTGGGGCGAACTCGAGGACCATCGCGAGGCAGAGTGGCATCAGTCCGCCGAGCCCGAGGCCCGCGACGAAGCGGCCGGCGCCGAAGAGGGTGACGTCCCCTGCCAGCGCGCAGAGGCCGGAGCCCACGGAGAAGAGCGCGACGCTGGCCACGAGCATGGGCCGGCGCCCGAGCCAGTCGGTGACGTTCCCGGCGGCGAGCGCGCCGACGAGCATCCCGAAGGTGGTCCAGCTGCCGATGGTGCCGGCGGTGGCCTGGGTCAGCCCGAGGCCGTCGTCGTCGAGCATGTTCGGCATCACGGCGCCGTAGATGTTCACGTCCATGCCGTCGAAGAACACGGCGAGCCAGCAGAGGGCGAGCACCGGGAAGACCGTGCGGAAGGTGTGGGGGGCGCGGGGCGGGGAGGAGGTGGAGGTCAATGTGTGTCCCTGAATCGCGAGCGGCTCGTTCGCCTGGTGAAGATTGCTTCACTGACAGGTGGCAAGAGTGTCGGGGTGGGACGTACGGGTGTCAATGAGTTCGGGACACGGGTTCAGGCGGCGCCGATTACGGTGGGCGCATGACCGAGTTGTGGAAGCCGGCCGACCCCGGAGTGCTGCGTCTGCCCTCCGGACGTGTGGTGCGGGGGCGCGGTCTCCGGCACCCTCTTCCGCCGGGGCCCGCCCCCGAGTTCGCCGTCCATCTGCTCGGCAGGCGCCCGCCGGGGACCGACTGGGAGTCACGGTGGCTGCGCTGGCCGGACTTCCGGCTGCCGGCCGACCCCGCGGAAGCCCGGGACGTCCTCACCGAGGCGTTGTCCCGGGCCGAGCACGAGCGCGTCGAACTCGCCTGCGGGGGCGGTATCGGCAGGACCGGGACGGCGCTTGCCTGCCTCGCCGTGCTCGACGGCGTCCCGGCCGACCGGGCGGTGGAGTTCGTCCGCGGCAGGTACCACCCCCGTGCGGTCGAGACTCCCTGGCAGAAGCGATACGTACGCCGGTTCTCCGGCCCGAACTGACGCCTACGGAGCCGCGGGTGCCTGGGTGCGCAGCGCCGAGGCGTAGGTCACGTCGGGGTCGAGCCGACGCAGCTCCTCCGCGATCAGCTCGGCGGTCGTGCGCACCTTCAGGGCGAGGACGCGGCTGGGCTGGCCGGGAATCGACAGCATGGCGACCGGGCCCTCCGGGCGGTCGATCACGATCTCGCCGTCGGGGGTGCCGAGGCGTACGGCGGTGACCACCGGACCCTCGCTGGCGACCCGTTCGACCGGTACCCGCAGCCGGTCCTCGAACCAGCGGGCCAGCAGTTCGGCGCTCGGGTTGTCGGGTTCGCTCTCCACCGCGGCCGAGACGACGGTCGCCCGCGCCTGGTCCAGTGCGGCGGCCAGCATCGAACGCCAGGGCGTGAGCCGGGTCCACGCGAGGTCCGTGTCCCCGGGGGCGTAGGAGGCCGCGCGGACCGCGAGCGCGGCGAGGGGGTCCTCGACGGCGTACGCGTCGGTGATCCGGCGCTGGGCGAGCCGGCCGAGCGGGTCCGTGGACGGTACGTCGGGGGCTTGGGCCGGCCACCAGACGACGACGGGCGCGTCCGGGAGCAGCAGGGGCAGGACCACGGAGTCGGCGCGGGCGCCGAGTTCACCGTGGAGACGCAGCAGCACGGTCTCGCCCGAACCCGCGTCGCTGCCGACGCGGACCTCCGCGTCCAGGCGCGTCTCGTGACGCCCCCCGGGCGAGCGGGCATGGCGCTTGATGACGACGAGAGTGCGTGCGGGGTGTTCGCGGGAGGCCTCGTTGGCGGACTTCAGCGCGTCGTAGGCGTTCTCCTCGTCCGTGACGATCACGAGCGTGAGCACCATGCCGACGGCAGGTGTGCCGACGGCCCGGCGGCCCTCCACGATCGCCTTGTTGATCTTGCTGGATGTGGTGTCCGTGAGATCGATCTTCATGCCCGGCGCCCGTTCCTTCTGTCGCGTGCGATCGCTGTAACGGTAAGCGCTGCACGGGCCGAGGATCTTCCCTCGCGCCCGCGCGGGGCGGGGTGTCACTCCCCCGCGCCGCGCGCTCCGTGACTCGGGCACCGTCCGGTCGCCGGTCGTCGGCACGTCGCCTACAGACTCAGGGCGTCCTCCGCGTTGTTCACCCAGGCCGTGACAGAGTTCATGGCGGGCGAGACGTACAGGCCGGGCGTCGATACCGTCAGAGGTGTCTGCACCAGGTCGGACTCGGTGTTCATGGTCATCGCGATCGAGTGGACGGTCCTGCCCGTGCCGTCGTTCGTGCCGCCCATGAGGCCGGCGTAGGCGGACCGGCCCGGCTCGAGCCTGATCGCGTCCTCGATGCCGGGGGCCTCGCCACGCTCGGTCGCCTGTCCGTCCAGATCGCCGAAGGTCACGACCGGATGCCCCAGAACCTTGCACGCCTTGGCGGACTTGTTGGTGATCTTCAGCAGGTAGCTGCTCGTCGTGGGCTCCGCCAGGTTCGCGGCGAACGTCACGTCGAAGGTGCTGCAGGGAAACACCGCGTGGTCGGGGTCGGGTGACGAGCCGTCGCTCCCGCCGGAGGACTCCTTGCCGGGAGAGGTCGGCGGGGTGGTGGTCTTCGTCGGGCTCGCGGTCGGCTTCGCGGCTCCGCCCGCCGCGTCGTCCCCGGTGGGGCCGCAGGCGGTCAGGGCGACGGCGGACACGGTGACGGCGGCGAGGACGAGGGCGGCTCTGCGTACGGTGCTCATGGTCTGGGTCCCCCGGTGAGTGGTGAGTGCGCTGTACTGAGCACCAGAGTCCCGCCGAACCTTCACAACTTGGTGACGGGGCCTTCCCGAGTTCACCACGGCTGTCGGCGTGTCTCGCCGCCGGCGACCCGCCGGTTCGACGCCCCTGTCGGCGTTCGGGTCCCGGCGGAGCTCCACGGTCGGCCGGGGGCGGCACGGCGAGCAGGGCGGGCGACATGGGCTCGCGCAGCCTGCGCAGGAGCAGCCGGCCGAGGGCCGGCTCAGCGCAGGAACGCCGCCGTGGTGGCGACGAACCGCTCCGGGTCGTCGACCCACGGATAGTGGCCCGCGCCGGACTGCACGACGAGCGAGGCATCAGGGAACAGTCCGGCGAACTCGGCGGTCGAGGCGGGCGGACTGTTGAGGTCGAACTCCCCCGCGAGCAGCAGGACGGGGGCACGGAACGCGGCCAGCGCCGCACGGGTGGCCGGCGGGTCGAAGGCACCTTCCGCGCCGAAGCCGGCGACGGCCTCCGCGTTGTCCGGTCGACTCGCCGCGTGGTGCTGCCGCGCCGCGGCGTCCCAACGCCCCCAGAAGAAGGGGGCGATGGCCTCCCAGTCGCTGCCGGTGCCCTCGGTGATCGCCTCCAGCGCGGCGTACGCCGCCGGGAACCACGGCTCGTCGCTGCGCCGACGCGCTCCCTCGCGCCGCATCTCTCCGGTGATCGCGATGCCGACGGCCGCCGTGCCAGGGGTGATCAGGGCGAGCCTGCCGACGCGCTCGGGGTACCGGGCCGCGTACCGCACCGCGAGGTTCGCGCCGCCGGAGTGGCCGAGCAGATCCATCCGCGCCAGGCCGAGGTGCTCGCGCAGGGCCTCGACGTCGTCGACGAGGCGGTCGCAGCGATAGGAGGA
This sequence comes from Streptomyces sp. NBC_01353, assembly GCF_036237275.1. Classification (GTDB taxonomy): domain Bacteria; phylum Actinomycetota; class Actinomycetes; order Streptomycetales; family Streptomycetaceae; genus Streptomyces. The sequence continues at coordinate 1,131,028 of NZ_CP108352.1, forward strand.
GGCGTCCTCGGGGATCGCCGACAGGCCGGTCCCGCGCGGGTCCGGGAGGATGAGGCTGCGGTGGCCGGACAGCCCGCCGAGGCCGCCGAGGTAGCGGGAGTCCATGGGGCCTCCGGGGAGGCAGACGACGGGGTCGCCGGCTCCCTCCGTGCAGTATGCGAGGCGGGTTCCGTCGGACGCGGTGAATGAAGGCATGGCAGGGATCCTGTCACTCATAACCTGGTTGTACAACCAGGTTATGGCACGTGTTCCCAGGGTGTATAACCGAGTCATGACAGGCGCGGACGACACACTGACCGAGGAACAGGCCGAGCGAATGCTCGCCGCCATGAACGAGATCATCCGTGCGGGCGAGGAGATGCGGCAGCTGCGCGCCGAGATGATCCAGCTGTTCGCGAGCCTCGGCTGGACGCAGGACCGGATCGCCCGGATCGCCGACATGAGCCAGCCTGCCGTGTCCAAGCAGGTGGCGAAGCACAAGCCCGCCGACCCACCGCCACCGCCCATGGAGCTCTCCCTCGATCAGCGCGACATCCCGTGGCTCGAAGGACGTCTGTGGGGTCTCGCCGAGGAGATCTCCGAGATCTGCGACGACACCGCGCGCTGTGCGCACCACGTCGAGGCGATCGCCCGCGGGAAGAAGCGCTTCACTCCGCAGAACGTCGACGCGCTGCGGCGCCTGGTCGAGGAGGACCTGATACGGAACCGGGAGCGGTTGCCCGCCGCTTTCCGGGACGCGTACGACGTGATCAGCCGGGGTCTCGACGTGCCCGCGAAGGTCACGTCGACCGGGTCACCCGCCGGGTCCCCCTCGGCGCGTCGCACCCTCGCCCACCGCATCCAGCGCGACCGGCTCAGGAACGCCTCCCGGGCCTGAGCCGGCGCGTCCCCCCGTCACCCCGCGCTGCGCGGAGCTCGCAGCCACACCGTCGTGTCGGACGGCAGGCGGCCCTCCGTGTCGAGCGGGGCGCCGGCGAGGAGCAGGGTCTCGTACGGCGGGAGCGTCACGGGGGTGGAGGAGAGGTTGGTCAGGCAGAGCAGACCGCCCGCCCGCTCGAAGGCGAGCACCCCTTCGTCGGCGGGCAGCCAGGTCAGGGGGCCGTCGCCGAAGCCCTCCTCCGACCTGCGCAGAGCCAGGGCCGTCCGGTACAGCGCGAGCATCGACTCCGGGTCGGCGCTCTGCCGGTCGACGGCGTAGCGGGCCCAGTCCTCGGGCTGGGGCAGCCATGGTTCGGCCGGCGCCCCGAAGCCGAAGTGCGGGGCGTCCGCGGCCCAGGGCAGCGGGACCCGGCAGCCGTCGCGTCCGGGGTCGGTGCCGCCGGAGCGGAAGTGCATCGGGTCCTGGATCTTCTCCCGTGGGACGTCGGCCTCGGGCAGCCCCAGTTCTTCGCCCTGGTACACGTACACCGAACCGGGCAGGGCCAGCGTCAACAGGGCCGCCGCGCGGGCCCGGCGGGTGCCGAGGGCGAGGTCGGTGGGGGTTCCGAAGGCCTTGGTCGCGAAGTCGAAGGCGGTGTCCGTGCGGCCGTACCGGGTCACGGTCCGGGTCACGTCGTGGTTGCAGAGGACCCAGGTGGCGGGGGCTCCGACGGGGGCGTGCTCGGCGAGGGTGTCGTCGATGGTGCGACGCAGCCGGGCCGGGTCCCAGGGGCAGGCGAGGAAGTTGAAGTTGAACGCGGTGTGCAGCTCGTCGGAGCGTAGATAGCGGGCGAAGCGTTCGGCGTCCGGAAGCCAGACCTCGCCGACGAAGACGGCTCCGTACTCGTCGGCGACGGCCCGCCAGGAGCGGTAGATGTCGTGCAGTTCGTCCTGGTCGATGTACGGGTGGGGGTCCACGCCCTCCTCGAAGTCGGCGAGCGCGGGGTCCTTGGCGAGCAGGGCGGCGGAGTCGATGCGTACGCCGGCGACGCCGCGGGAGAACCAGAAGCGGAGCACGTCCTCGTGCTCCCGACGCACCGCCGGGTGGGCCCAGTTGAGGTCGGGCCGCTCGGGATTCCCGCCGATCTTGCACGCCGCGGCCCGGAGGGACGTAACCTCGCCAGGCGTGTGATCGGCGCGCACTGCCGTACCCCCTCCCCTCCGGAAAGGCTGTCCCATGCCCGTGATCGCTCTCCTGTCCCCCGAGCCGAGCCCCGGCCGCGCCGCACTGGAAGGCATCGCCGCCGCGGTCGCCACCGATCTCGGCCTGCCGGACGGCCACTGCCGGGTGACCTGGCAGCAGGTCGGTCCCGATGCCGAGACAGGCCGGCGGCCGGAGTGGCAGGGCGGCGGACCGCACTCGCCCATGGGCTTCGTCAGCTGCGAGGAGTCCTGTACGCCGGACGCCGTCGAGCGGCTGCTGCGGTCGCTGCGCGACGAGTTGAGCCGTCTGCTGGGCGTCCCCGGAGACGACGTGCCGCTCGCCGTGCACCGGGCCGACGCGGGCGATGTGCTGGTCGACGGCGCGCTGGGGGCCGCACCCTCCGAGGTCGTCTCCCTGCCGGTGGGGCGGGTCGTCGGCGGGCGCGGCGAGGTCTACGACGACGCCTGGGGCGCGGTGTCCGCCGTCATCCGCCTGGACGGGAGCCGGTTCACCCCCGAGGCGCTCGCCGGCCTCGACGCCTTCTCGCACATCGAGGTCGTGTACCACTTCGACCGTGTACCGCCCCAGAAGATCGAGACCGGCGCTCGCCACCCGCGGGGCAACACCGACTGGCCTCTGGTCGGCATCTTCGCCCAGCGCGGCAAGAACCGTCCCAACCGGCTCGGCGTCTCGCGCTGTCGACTGGTCAAGACCGACGGACTCGACATCCATGTGACGGGCCTCGACGCGGTCGACGGCACGCCCGTCCTTGACATCAAGCCCTACATGGCCGAGTTCGGCCCGATCGGCGACGTGACCCAGCCTGCGTGGACCACGGAGATCATGCGCCGGTACTACTGAGGGCGGCGGCCGGGAGAAGGGGCACGGGCGCCGCGTAGAGTGGGCGCGGGCGCGGCGTGATCACGAGGAGTACGAGTGACCGCTGTGAGTCTGGAGCACGCCACCGTCCCCGCCGACACCGGTGAGGTGACCCTGCTGATAGCCCGCCGGGTGGAGCCCGGATACGAAGCCGCCTTCGAGAAGTGGGCCCAGGGCATACTCGCCAGTGCGGCCACGTTTCCCGGCCATCTCGGCTACGGGCTCTTCCGCTCCTCGGGAGGCGACGCCCCCTGGTTTCTCGTCCATCGCTTCCGTGACGCGGCGGCCTGCCGGGAGTGGCAGGAGTCACCGGAGCGGGCGGCGTGGTTCGCGGACTGCGAGGGGCACCACCACACCGAGATCGCCCGGCGGCGACTGACCGGTATGGAGACGTGGTTCGCCAAGCCTGGCTCGACGCGGCCGGCGCCGCCACGATGGAAGATGGCGATCAGCGCGACCCTGGCGATCTACCCGATCTCCGTCCTCGGCAGCTACTTCGTCGTGCCCCACCTGACCGCGCTGCCCCTTCTCCTCAGCAGCGCGGTCATGGCGTGCGTGTTCAACGTCCTGATGACGTACGTGGCGATGCCGGCCGTGAGCCGACTCCTGCGCGGCTGGCTCGGGCGGTAGGCACCGGCTCCCGGCCGTCGGCCGCCACGCCGGCGTCAGACCCGACGTCAGGCCCGAGGTGAGACACCGGCGTCAGACGCCGACGCTCGGAGCGCCTTCCGGGGCGCGCAGCAGGGCATCCGGCAGATAGCCGGACGTGACGCCCAGGTCCCACCCGTGCACCTGAACGGCCAGCGCGGCCAGCGCGATCGCGCCGACCGGGAGCAGGCTGCGCGGGGCGGCGTCGGCCTCCACGCTCTCGCGGTGCCGGACGAGACGGCCGGCCAGGGCCTCTTCGAAGGCCGGCTGGTCGTCCTCCAGGAGCACGCGCAGGAGGTGCTGGTCGGGCGAGAGCGCACCGACGGCGTCGAGGCGGCGCACCGCCTCGACACGCTCGTCGGCCTCCGGCATACAGAGCGTCACGGACGGCCAGTCCCGGGGCAGGTGCCCGCGCGACGGGGTCAGGTAGCCGCACAGGGCGTCCATCTCCGCCAGGTCCGCCGGCTCCGATCGGGAATCCAGCGGCGAGTACGGCACCCCGTCACGGATCGCGGGCGCGTAGTCCTCCCGCAGCAGCAGTCCGATCACCCGCTCCCGTTCCCATACGGCGCCGCTGACCAGGCAGAGCCCGAACGCGTCCAGCCAGGTCCGCGCCGTGGGAGCCTGGTCCACGGCGTGACCGAAGCTGAATTCATCACTGCTCAGCGTCTCGTTCACGAGCGGGAAGGAGATCTCCCAGTCCCCGTCGGGGAAGGCCCCGAGATCCAACACACCGAACGCACACGCCGCAGAGGTGCGCAGGGCCGTGCGAGAGGGCGCGGAGCCGAGCGTGGGCTCCTCCAGGGTACGAGCGGCGACGTGGTCGAGCAGCTCGTCGCCCATCTCCCGCAGCGCCTCCAAGGACAGTCTGTCGTAGCGCAGCCCGTGCCAACGGCCGAACGCCCGCCCGCCGATGTCCTCCAGCGCTTGGACGATCCGCTGCTCGTCGACCTCGTGGCACGTCACTTCCCGCACAACTGTCGCCCTTCCTTGATCCATTCGATCGGCGAACGGAACGCTATCAAGGGCGCTGCCCGCGCTCGAAGTAGGCGACGAGTTCAGGGGAGAGGGCCGGAACCTCGCGGGGCGTGCCGCCGTCGCGCAGCGACTCGGTGGCACGGACGCCCGCGGCGACGGCCATGCGGGCGGCGACCGGTGAGGTGTCGGTGCGGCCCCCCTCGCGGACGAAGCGCAGGAACTCGTCGATGAGCAGGGGGTCGGCGCCTCCGTGGCCGGCGTTGTCCTCGGCGTCCGGCACGGGGTACGTGGCGTCGGCGTCCGGACGGTAGGTCGAGCGGCGGGAGTTCCACACCTTCACCACTCCCCCGGGTCCGTCGCCGAAGTTCTCCAGACGGCCCGCGTCGCCGATGACGGTGTAGTTGCGCCAGTAGTCGGGGGTGAAGTGGCACTGCTGATACGCCGCCAACACCCCGTTGTCGAGACGCATGTTGACCATCGACACATCCTCGACGTCGATCACCGGGTTGAGGGCGCGCTGGGTGTGCGGAGGCCAGTGGCCGTCCTGGGTGTACCAGTCGTCGGCCTTGGGTTCGCCCGGTGTGCGGCGGTGCGGGTTGGCTCCGTAGACCATGAGGTCGCCGAGGGCCTGGACCTGGCGCGTCCAGCTGCCGGCGAGCCAGTGCAGGACGTCGATGTCGTGCGCGGCTTTCTGGAGCAACAGCCCGGTGGTGTTGCGCCGTTCGGCGTGCCAGTCCTTGAAGTACCAGTCGCCTCCGTAGCCCACGAAGTGCCGTACCCAGACGGTCTTGACCTCGCCGATCTCGCCGCGCGCGATGATGTCGCGCATCAGACGGACGACCGGCATGTGGCGCATGTTGTGGCCGACGTACAGCCGTGTCCCGGTCTCGTACGCCGTCCTCAGGATCTCGTCGCACCGCTCGATGTCGATGTCGAGGGGCTTCTCGACGAAGACGGGTTTGCCGGCCTTCAGGGCTTCACAGGTGACGTCGGCGTGGGTGTGGTCGGGGGTGAGGACGAGGACCGCGTCGATGTCGGGGCCGGCGATCACCTCCCGGTGGTCGTCGGTGACCCGCGCGCCGGGGAAGGCGAGCTCCCCCTCCGTCCGCGCCGTGGCGTCGTGATCCGCGAGCGCGGTGACTCGGGAGCCCGCGCCCGGCCGGTGGGCGGTGCGGGCCAGGGTGCCGCGCAGTCCGTAGCCGAGGACGCCGAGGCGCAGATCGGAGGGGGTGGGCATGGGAGCTACCTTCCTTTGAAGAGGCTTACGGGTGGATCAGGACATGGGCCAGGGCCACGCGTCCGGTGCCGCTGAGCTTGATCCTCACGTATCGGGCCTCTCTGTCGGTGTCCACAAGGGTGGGTCGGAGCGCCTTGCCGCCGACGTGGACCGTCGTGGCGTCGGAGAAGTCCGCCGTCGTGGCCAGCTGCACGTCGAAGTCGGCTGTGGTCATCGAGGTGTTGTTCCAGACCTCGATCTGTCCGACGTGATGGGTGTCGCCGAGGTCCACCTGCCACCATGCGCCCGGTTCGGCGAGCGTGCGGGTGTCGGTGGTGGTGTCGCCGTCGGTGGCGTAGGCCGCGGCTGCCGCGCCGTCGGTGGAGGACTGGGTGGCCGTGCCCGCGCGGGTCAGGTCGGGGCGGAGCTGTTCGACATGGCCGCGTCCTCCGGCGCCTGCGGTCGCGGCGACGTGGAGCGCCTCGTCGGGCAGTCGGTCGAGCCCGGTGTGGTTGTCGGCCATGGTCGAGCCGGTGCCCGTGAGCGCGGGGGCGGCGGTGTCGGTCCAGTTGTCGGTGGCGTGGTTGTCGATGCCGTAGTCGGCCCAGTTCGACACCCACTTGTAGCCCACGCGGGTGAGCACGTTGCGGGTGACGGTGATGTGGCTGGACTGTTCGTCGAGGTAGATGCCGTTGCCGTCGCGCTCGGTGTTGCCGTACGCGCTGCGGTTGATGTAGTTGCCGGAGATCACGGTGCCGGGCTGGGCGCCCTGGGTGTAGATGGCACCTCCGTCGTGCTGGTCGTACGCGACGCGCATGACGTTGGTGATCCGGTTGTTCGTGACGCGGTTGTCGCGCAGCACGGACATCCGGGCTTCGGGCTGGTTCCAGCCCCAGCCTACGGAGATGCCGGAGTACGGCAGGTCGTCGAGGGTGTTGTGGTCGATGACGGTCTCGGCCTCGTAGCCCGCCCAGATGCCGACGGCGTCGGTGTATTCCACTCCCGTACGTCGGATCGTGTTGTACGACACCGTGTTGCGGGCCCCCGCGAGTTCGGCGGCCGGCATGGGTTCCGTGTCACCGATGTAGGCGGCTCCGGAGGAGAGGTCGGTGAACCGGGAGCGGGTCAGGGTGGAGTCCTGGGTGCCCTGTTCGAAGACCACCCCCGCGCCGCCGAGATGGGTGAACGCCACTCGGTCGACGACCACCTGCCGGCCGCCCCGGACGGTGAGCGCGGCGGCGGGCTTGGTGTAGTGACGGCCGGCGTGGTCGGTGGGCCCGGTGGCCCCGGTCAGGGTGAGACCGGCTTGTGTGCCCGCGTACCCCTCGTCCGTGGAGGGCTGCAGGTAGGCGGAGTACGCGAAGCCGATGCCTGTGATGCGGACGTCGTGGGCGCCGTCGAGCGTGAGCAGGGTCTCGGTGACCGGGCTGACGGTCCTGGCGCGGCGCATGTTCTCGCCCCGGCGCGGCAGGTACGTGATCGTGCGCGCGGCCGAGTCCCAGACGAACTCCCCGGGCTGGTCGAGCAGTTCGCGGGCGTTCTCGAAGTAGGAGACCTTCGTGTAGCGGGAGGAGTCGACGGTGGTCGTGTCCCAGGCGGGCCCGGTGCGGTCGGTGCCTGAGGCCGAGTTGGTCCAGCAGGGCTGTGCGAACGTCATGATGTCGCCGCTGACGGAAGCGATCCGGCAGTGGTAGTTGCGCCACCGGACCCGGATGACGGCCTCTGCGTCGGTGGGGCGTGCCCAGTCGGCGATGCCGGTGGCCCGCGCGCCGGTCATACCGGTCTTGGTGGCGTCGCACACGGAGGCGGCGCAGGAGTCGCCGCTCGCCCGGACGGCCCGTACGCCGTCGACGAAGAGCTGGCGCGGGGTGACGTCCGCGGGGGCCTCGGCGGTCCAGGTGCCGTCCGCGTTCTCGGACCAGCCGGTGAGTGCCCGGCCGCCGGACAGTACGGGGTCGGCTCCGGGGGCGGCTGTCCAGGTGACGGTGTGTCCGTCGCGTCCGGAGTCGGCCGCGCCGAGTTCCAGGGATTTCCTCAACGAGTAGACGCCGTCGGCCAGTTCGACGCGTACGTCGCGTCCGTGGACCGTGCGGGCGGCGTCACGGGCGCCGTCGAGGGAGCAGGGCCGGCCGGGGCTGCAGGTCGAGCCCGAGCCGTCGGGGGCGGCGTGGAGGGTGCGGGGTGCCGGCCCGGCCGCGGTGGCCGAGCCGGCCTCGGCGGCCGGGGCGGCGGAGAGGAGGGCGGCCGTCGTGGCGAGTGCCAGGACCAGGCGGGTTCCGTTCATGGTCGGCATCAGCTCCAGTCGGGGTGGCCGGGCATGGCCGGGTTGTCCGGGCTGAAGAGCCAGTTCTCCAGGAAGGGGCGCAGCGTGGGGTCGTGCGTGACGCGCACCGCGTTGTCGATGAAGTCCTGGGAGTCGGCGTTGCCGTGCCGGTGCTTGATCAGCCAGGACTTCATGATCGCGTCGAACTCGTCCTGGCCGACCTGCTGGTGCAGGGCGTAGAGGACGACCGCGGCACCGTCGTAGATGTTGAACCCGCCGAGGGCCGTGGGCAGCCCGGGCGGACCGTCGGTCTTGCGCACGGCGTCGAGCTTTCCGTACGCCGTCCGCATCTTGGCCTCCATGGAGGCGGTGCCCTGCTGGTCGGCCCAGAGGGCGGCGTAGTAGACGGCGGGTCCCTCGTTCAGCCAGGCGCTCTGCCAGGTGGTGGGCGTGACCGAGTCGCCGAACCACTGGTGGGTCAGCTCGTGGATCATCACGTTCGTGTACGTCGTCGAGGTGGCGGCGTTCTTGAACCAGGCGGGCCCGAACAGCGACAGGGTCTGGTTCTCCAGGGCGTCCGTGTACCCGTCGCGGACGATCTGCATCCCGTACGTGTCGAAGGGGTAGCGGACGCCGAGGGTCTGCTCCAGCCAGGCGATCTGGCCGCCGGTCTGCTCGACGATCGGCCGGTAGGTGGCGACCTGGTCGTCGGGGACGTAGTGGCGCAGCCGCACGCCGTGCGGTCCGCGCCCGGTCAGCAGGGTCTGCTTCTCCACGGAGATGCCGAGGAGTTCGGAGGCCATGGGGGCGTCGAGGCGGAAATCGAAGGTGGTCTTCCCGTCGCCGGCCGGGCGGGTGCCGGTCGCCGTGCCGTTGGCGGCGGGCGTCCAGCCGTCGGGGGCGGTGAGGTGGAAGGTCCAGCTCGCCTTGTCCATCGGGGTGTCGTTGACGGGGGCGAAGGTGTCGGCGCGGGACGACTGTGCCGCGGAGGCGAAGCCGCCGTCGCTCATGTAGCGCCAGCCGGGTGCGCCGATCGGCTTGGTCCTGCCGTTGCCGTGGTAGGTCACGGCGACCTCGAAGGGGCGGTGGTCGCGCAGCCCGCCGGCCGGGGTGACGGTGAGTTCCTGGCCGCTCCTGCCGAGCGAGACGGCCCAGGCGGCGTCCTTGCCGTTCACCTTCACCTCGTCGATGGCGAGGGAGTCGACGTCGAGGTTGAAGGACGAGAGGTCCTGGGTGGCCTTCGCGCGGATCTTCATGGTGCCGGTGAAGTCGTAGGTCACCGGGGTGAAGTCGAACGACAGGTCGTAGTGATGGACGTCGTAGCCGCCGTTGCCGAGGGTCGGGAAGAGCGGGTCGCCGACGCCGTCGGAGCCGGGCTTCGGGTCGAAGCCGTGGGCGTGGGCGGGTGTGCCGAGCAGCGGGAGGGCGATCGCTGCGGCGACGGCGGCGCTGCCCGCCTTCGTGAGGAGCGTACGTCTCATGGTGGTCACTTCTTCCCCTTCTGCGAGGCCTGCTCGAATTCGGCGCGGCACGTGTCGCCGCCCGCGTCGCGCCACTTGCGCACCACGGCGTCGTACGAGGAGATCGGCTTGCGGCCCGCGACGATGTCCTTGATGCCGTCCTGGTGGATGGTGAGGAGGCTGCCGTTGCCCTTGGAGTCCCAGGTCGGCGAGGCGTACTCCTGCGTCGGGTCGTGCTGCATCATCGGGATCAGCCGGGTGTACGCGTCGTGGACATGTCGGACGGCGTCCGCGGACGCCGCGTTGAACAGCGGCGGTACCGGCGAGGCGAGCTTGTTCCACGGCACGGCGATGTCCTGGATGCCCTGCTTGGTGAGCGACGGGTTGCCCTTGGTGTCGCGCTTGTGGTCGACGCCCTCGACGCCGTAGTAAATGAGGGTGTACTCGACGGAGCCGAACGGCGATGCCGCGAAGTCGGCCAGGGCGAGGATCTCCTTGACCCGCTTGTCGTCGGCCTTCCTGATGTGGGTGTTCTGGAGGGCGACGTTGTCCATCCAGGCGACGGCGTCCTTGCCGAACGGGGTCATCGGCCGCACGTCGAAGGACGGGTCGACGGCCGCCATCGCGTCGACGTAGCCGGTGCCGGGCTGGAGGAAGGCGGGCATCCCGTCGTAGACGTAGGCGGCCTTGCCGCTCTTGAACAGGTTCGTGTACTCGGCCTTCTGCGCGCCGACCATCTGGACCGTGCCCGGGTAGAAGCAGCCCGCCTTGTACAGCTTGGCGGCCGTCTCGACGGCCAGTCGGTACGCGTCGGTCTCCAGCTGGTACGTCCACTTGCCCGAGGTGGGGTCCATGGACCAGAAGTACGGGGCGCCCGCGGACTCGGCGAGCAGGGTCGTGACGCCGGCGGAGAAGGCGTACTGGTTCTCCTTGGGCCGGGTCAGCTCCTTGGCCAGCTCGACGAACCGGTCCATGTCGGTGATCTGGTCGAGGCTGGTGACACCGGCCCGCGCGAACAGGTCGTGGCGGTAGAAGCCCGCGCCGGTGGTGCCGTAGCGGGTGATCGGGATGCCGTAGAGCTTGCCGCCGAAGATCGCCTGGCGCCAGGCCTGTTCGGGGATCGCCGCGAGGTTCGGATAGTCCTTGATCGCGTCACCCGCCAGGTGCGGTGTCAGATCGGCGCACGTGGCACCGAGGAAGCCGGGCAGGTCGTCGACACCGCCGGTCTCCGGGTACATGAAGATGTCCGGGAGGCTGTCGCTGGCCACCATGGTGGAGAACTTGGCGGGGTAGTCGTCGGCGGGCACGGCCGTGAAGTCCACCTCGGTGCCCAGCATCTCCTCGACGGCGCGCCAGGCGGCGTTCTCCTCCCGGGCGGGCGGCGGCGTGGTGAAGGTCTCCGTGGTCGCCGTGATCTTCTTGGCCCCCTTGAGCGGGGTGGGCCGGGTGGCGCGCAGCGGCTTGGCCGGGTACGAGAGGTAGCCCTGCGGGACACCGGCGGCCGTGCCGGCGAGATCGGGTTTGAGACCGATGTTGCGGACCGTGGTGCGAGGGATCAGCGAGGCGCTCTTCGCCTCCGCCTTCGCCGTGGTGCCGCCGTCGCCGCAGGCGGCGAGCAGCGGGGCCGCGGCCACACCGAGGCCGACGCCCGCACCCCAGCGGAACAGGGTGCGCCGATTGATGAATGTGGAGCCGGACATCTGAGGTCTCCTCAGCGAAATGGCGTACGGGACAGGAAGGTTCGAGGGGGGTGGGGAGTCTGCGGGCGGCCGGTCAGCCCTTGACGGCGCCGGTGAGGACGCCCTTGGTGAAGAACCGCTGGAGGAAGGGGTAGACGAGCAGGATCGGTACGACCGCGACGACGAGCACGGCCATCTGGACCGCCTGCTGCGGGGCCACGGCCTCTCCCACGGAGCCGTCGGCGAGGCTCTGCCCCTGGAGGACGAAGGTGCGCAGCACCATCGGCAGCGGCCACTTGTCGTTGTCGCCGAGATAGAGGAGGGCGTTGAAGTACGCGTTCCAGTAGGCGACCGCGTAGAAGAGGCCGACCACGGCGATGACCGCCTTGGACAGCGGCAGCACGATCTGCACGAGGATCCGAAGGTCGCCGGCGCCGTCGACCTTCGCGGCGTCGTACAGCTCCTCGGGCAGGTTCATGAAGAAGGCCCGCATGACGACGAGGTTGAAGGCACTGACCATGGTCGGCAGGACGAGGGCGGCGAAGGTGTTGTAGAGGCCCAGCTCCTTCACCAGGAGGAAGTTGGGGATGACGCCCGCGTGGAAGAGCATGGTGAACAGGGCGGTCATCAGGATGAAGCGGGAACCGACCACGTCCCGGCGCGAGAGGCCGTACGCCATGCCGATCGTGCAGAGCAGGCTGGCGAGCGTGCCGACGAGGGTGACGCCCAGGCTGACCAGGAGGGCGCGAGTGACGACGCCGCCGGTGAACACGGTGCGGTAGGCGTCGAGGTTGGGATGGTCGGGCCACAGGACGAGCCCGCTGGACGTGATGATGTCGCGCTGCGAGGCGAAGCTCGTGCCGATCACGCCGAGCAGCGGGTACGCGACCAGCGCCACGACGACGACGATGACGAGCGCCTTGCCGACGAGGCCGAGCTTCGTCGGCTGTTCCATCCACGGTGGCCGGACACCCGAGGGGCGCAGCTCGCGACGGTCGGCCGGCCCGCCGGAGGGGACGGGTCGCGGGAGGGCGCCCTTGCGGCGCGATGTCTTCTCAGCGGTCAGCACCGCGGTACACCCCTTCGTGGCCGAGCCGGTGGGCGAACTTGTTGGCACCGACGACGAGGACGGTGCCGATCACGGCCTTGACGAGGCCGACGGCGGCGGCGGTGCCCCACTCGTTGTCCTTGATGCCGTGGAAGTAGACGTAGGTGTCGAGGACTTCACCGGCGTCGGGGCCGACCGCGTCGCGCTGGAGGAGGATCTGCTCGAAGCCGACGGTCAGGATGTTGCCGAGGTTGAGGATCAGCAGAAGGACGACGACCGGGGAGAGACCAGGCAGGGTGACGTGCCAGAAGCGGCGCCAGGGGCCCGCTCCGTCCATCGCGGCCGCCTCGTACAGGCCGCGGTCGATGGAGAGCAGCGCGGCGAGGATGATGATGGTGCCCCAGCCGGCGTCCTTCCACATGACCTGGAGCGCCAGCAGCCAGGGGAACGCGTCCGGGTCGGTCATCATGTCGTAGCGCGGCAGGCCGATCGCCGCGAGGAGGTCGGGCACGACGCCGGCGCCTCCCAGGATCTGCTGGAAGATCGAGACGATGATGACCCAGCCGATGAAGTGCGGCAGGTAGACGACGCTCTGGACGAAGCGGCGCAGTCTGTCGCTGACGATGCTGTTCAGGAGCATGGCCAGCGCGATCGGCACCGGGAAGAACAGGACCAGCTGGACGACGGCGATCGTCAGGGTGTTGCCGGTGGCCGACCAGAAGTCGGGGTCGGTGAAGGCCGAGGTGAAGTTCGTGAAGCCGACCCAGACGCTGTGCATGTAGCCCAGGTACGGCTGGTAGTCCTGGAAGGCCACGACGTAGCCGAGCAGCGGTGCGTAGTGGAAGACCACGAAGTACAGGAAGCCCGGCAGGCACAGGAGCAGCATCACCTTGTCGCGCTGGAGCCGCTGCCGTAGCGAGAGTCGGTGAACGGCCCGCGGCGGAGGGGACGTTGTTTCGGCCATGAGCAGTCCTGTTCGGCGGGGAGGCGCCCGATCGGGCCATCAGGGTGTAACGGGTGTCTGCCGCCGGAAGGTAGTAACCGCTTAACCCCCGCGTCAATAGGGTGTGTTGAAAAGAAGCCCTTGACGCTCCAACTCCCGCTCCCTACGGTTCCCTCATCGCAGTACACGTTTACTATCCCGGAGGCACAGTGGGAGCCCGCACACTCCGACGGCCGCACACCGCACTGGCCATGGATCCCGCTCAACTGGACAGCGTCTTCCCGCCCGATGTGCACACGCGCCTGCTGTCCACGGCGCGGCTGCTGCGACCAGGCCCGTTGACCGAGTTCTCCTCGCCTGCCGCCCGGTCGCTGCTCGCCGAGACGGAGGTGCTGGTCACGGGCTGGGGGTGCCCCGCCGTCGATGCCGATGTGCTCGACGCCGCGCCTCGCCTGCGCGCGGTGATCCACGCGGCCGGCACCGTGAAGACCTTCCTCACGCCGGAGGTCCACGGCCGCGGCATCGTCGTCTCGTCGGCGGCCGCGGCCAACGCGGTCCCCGTCGCCGAGTTCGCCTTCGCCGCGATCGTCCTCGGAGCCAAACGCGCCTTCTCCCTGGCCGAGCTCTTCCGCACGCGCCGCACCCATCGCACCCCCGCCGACCTGCGCGGCCACCCCTGGCTCGGCGTGCACGGACTGACCGTCGGGATCATCGGCGCCTCCCACACCGGCCGCCTGCTGCTCGACATGCTGCGGCTGCTCGACGCCACGGTGCGGCTCTACGACCCGTACGTCACACCCGCCGAGGCCGAGCGCCAGGGCTGGACCCTCGTCGACCTGGACACCCTCGTCGCCACCAGCGACGTGGTCTCGGTCCACGCGCCCGACACCCCGGACACCCACCACCTCCTGGACCGCCGTCGCCTCGGCCTGATGCGGCCCGGAACGCTCGTGGTCAACACCGCCCGCGGCGCGCTGATCGACACCGAGGCCCTCACCGAACAGCTCGTCGCCGGCCGCCTCGACGCCGTGCTCGACGTCACCTCCCCCGAGCCCCTCCCCGAGGGTCACCCCCTGTGGGATCTGCCGAACGCGTTCCTCACCCCCCACCTCGCCGGCGCCCTCGGCAACGAGGTCGGCCGCCTGGGTGCGCTGGCCGTCGACGAACTCGCCCGCTTCGCCCGGGGCGAGCCTCTGCTGCACCCCGTCCGCCATGAAGATCTGGCGCGCCGCGCATGACCAACAGGAAGGCGGCCGCCGAAGGGCAGCGCCGCGCCACCGTCGTGGACGTCGCCCGGCACGCCGGTGTCTCGACGGCGACGGTCTCCCGCGTCATGAACCGGAACTATCCCGTCTCGGCCGTCACACGGGAACGGGTCGAAGCCGCCGTGCGCGAACTCGGCTATGTGGTCAACGCCCATGCCCGCGCCCTGGCGGGCACGGACGGCCAGACGGTCGGCATCATCGTCAACGATGTCGTCGACCCCTTCTACGCCTTCATCGCGCGCGGTGTGGAACGCGAGGCCTCGGCCGGCAACCGGCTGTGCCTGGTGTGCACCACCCAGGGCGATCCGAAGCGTGAGCTGGGGGCCATCGAGCTGATGCAGGAGCGCCGGGCCGCCGCGGTGATCCTCGTCGGCGGCAGCACCGACGACCGCTCGTACACGCGTGAACTTGCCCGCAAGGCAAGGGAGCTGGACGACGGCGGTATGAAACTCGTGCTCTGCGGCCGCCCCTCGATCGGCGACGAGGTGCCCACCTCGTCGGTCGAGTACGACAACGAGGGCGGCGCCTTCGCCATCACCGACCATCTGCTGACCAACGGCCACGAGCGGATCCTGTACCTCGGCGGCCCGCCGGCCCTCTCCACGACCCGCGACCGACTGGCCGGACATCGCAGGGCGCTCGCGCTGCGCGGCGTCCAGCCCGCTCCCGAGCTCGTCAGGACCGGCGCCTTCAGCCCGGCCTTCGGCTGGCGCGAGCTGTCTCGGATCCTCGCCTCGGGCCTCGAGTTCACGGCCGTCTTCGCCGCCAACGACATGGTGGCCATCGGCGCGCTGCAGGCGCTGGAGGAGGCCGGCAGGCGTGTTCCCGAGGACATCTCCCTCGTCGGGTACGACGACATCCCCGCCGCGCTGACGGTGCGCCCGCGCCTCACGACCGTCCATGTCCCGCTGGAGGAGATGGGCCGTCGGGCCGTCCGCAGCGCGCTCCCTCTCGAGGACGACGACGCCTGGCGCCCGCCGGCGGCCAGGCGGGTGCGCCTGGGCACCCATGTCGTCGTACGGGACTCGGTGGCCCCCCGCCGCTGAGCGGAGGGCCGCCGAGTCCACTCTCGGGATCAGCAGGCAGGCGGTGTCGTGCTACCCACCGCGACCCGGAGGTTCGCGCCCTGAGCCGTGACCGAGCAGACCGTGACCGCCGCGTCGGCGATCTCGTCCACGAGCGTCCTGCCCGCGGCCAGGGGCGCGTCAGAGGTGGTCGTGGTCGCGGGCGTGGCGTCCACGAGCCTGTTGTGCATCGTCGCCCCGCTGGTGACGATGCGTACGATCACGCCGTTCACCAGGGGATCGCTGTCGGTGTAGGCGTCGTACGGCGGCGTGGGGCGACGGAACTCCAGCGACAGGTAGGTGCCGTCGCCGCGGGCGATGCGGTACTCCTGCGTGCCGCTCTCCCCCAGCACGCCCAGCGAATAGCTTCCGGTGGACCCGATCCCGACCACCTGCGCGTCCGGGATCCAGCCGGCGAACTGGCGGTAGCTCACGGGGTAGAGATGCATCCCGCCGCCTCCCATGGTGTCCGTCGGGTCGTCGCCCCCGGCCTGGGTGCAGCTGCTGTTCACCCGCGTCACCGTCCCCGCCGTCGGGCAGTTCTTCAGCGTGGCGGAGTGCTGGAAGCCGAGGTCGTGGCCGAACTCGTGGGTCCACATCCAGGTCTTGTGGCCGACACCGTTGGAGATGATCCAGTTGCCGGGCTGGGAGGCCAGCCCTTCGAACTTGCACTCCGAGTGGCGGGAGATGTCGACGAAGAAGTAGTCGTACGTGTCGGGGTTCACGCCCCGTGCCAGTGCGGCCGCCCTCGCGGAGCTCCGGATCGCCCCGGAGTCGCAGGCGGCCGGGCGCGCGCCCAGGTCGACGTTCTCGAGCAGATCGCCCGTGAGGTCGAGCGCACCGCCGGACACCTCCTGGAGGTAGGAACGGAGCGAGGGATGGCCGTCGCCGAGGGTGGCCTGACGGATCGCGGCGGGGTCGGCCGAGGTGGCGTCGTTCCAGTGCGTGGCCACCACCAGAGCCCGCTTCCGGCCGGTCACGGGGCGGGTGGGCCAGCCGGCGGCGCCGAAGGCCGCGGAGTCCCACAGGCGCATGGAGGTGTAGTCGGTGGCTCCGCCTTGGCCGGTGCAGTCGCCGACCTGGACGCCGTCGTTGCCGTTGAAGGTCCGCAGGCACGTCCCGAGCCCCGCGTCCGCCCTGTACTTGTTCTGGAGCAGGACGTATCCGTTGCCCTGGTCCACCGCCTGCCACAGGCGCATGGAGGTGTAGTCGGTGGGGGTGCCCGTGCCGGCGCAGTCACCGGCACGGACGTCGGCGGAGCCGCTGAAGGTCCGCAGACAGCTGCCGAGTCCGGCGTCCGTCTTGTACTTGTTCTGGAGCAGCACGTAGCCGTTGCCCTGGTCCACGGCCTGCCACTGCCGCATGGAGCTGTAGTCGGTGGGGGTGCCCGTGGCGGTGCAGTCGCCGACCTGCACGGTGTCGTTGCCGTTGAAGGTGCGCAGGCAGGTCCCGAGCCCCGCGTCCGCCCGGTACTTGTTCTCCGTCACAGCGTAGCCCGCCGCCAGGGCGGACGTGGAACTCTCACCGTCCCGCTGCTCGGGTGCCGCTGACGCCGGGGCGAACGAGAGCACGGAGAGCACGGCCAGCAGAGCAGCCGTCACAGCCGGTGGTCTCGCCGAACGAAGGTGCGCGAGGAAGCGGTTCATCTCTCCTCCAAGGGGCTGGGTTGGGGGGGAAGGACCGGCCCGACCGCCTTGGTCAGGCGCGGAGTTCGGTGCCGTCGGGGAAGCGGACGGTCACGCCTGATCCGTCGTCGACCGTCACCGAGACGGCCTCGTGGAGCTCCGCCGGATGGACGGCGTCGCCGGAGAGGACGACGAGGGTCACATGGACACTGCGTCCGCCCGGCAGCGCGGCGGACCGGACGTACGGGACGGCGGAGTGCGGGCCGAGGGCGTTCGCCTCGAAGTCGCGGGCCACGGCGGCGGTCTCGTGCCAGCCGTACAGGCCGACGACCGCGCTGGTCAGTCCGTCGAGGCGGCGGGCCGTCGCCCAGTGCGGTCCGGTGTGTGCGGCCGGCTGCCGTGCGTCGGCGAGCGCGTGTCCGCCTTCGCGGACGGTGACTCCGGGCGGTGCTTCGACGCGGTGCACCCGGATCTCCCACGGTCCGTGCAGCAGCGAGGTGGTCTCGATGCGGTACTCGGTGTCGTCGCCGGGGAGCCGCGCCGCGTACCAGGAGGCGGCCCTGCGGTCCCCGGTCCCCAGCGGGTGGATGCGTACCCGTCGACCGGCCCTGCCGTCGGTGTCCACGAGGGCGATGTGGTTGTCGACCGTGCGCTCCCAGGCGTGCGGGGCGCTCTCCGGTGCGGTGTGCGTGGAGTAGGCGAGCTTGGCGTAGTGCGGGTCGTCCGACGCCGGCCCGGGCTCGGGCGGGTTGTGGTCGCTGCCGTGGTTGACCAGCCGGACGATGCCGTCGTGCCGGGTGCCGTGCAGCAGCCAGCCCGGTACCGGAAGGGCGGTGTACCGGTCTGCCTCCTCGACGGGCAGCGGCAGCTCGCGTGCCGTCCACACCTCGTGGTCCGGCGGCAGCAGCAGCCCGAGGAAGCCCTTGCTCGCCCAGTAGGGCGAGGCGGGTCCCGAGTAGGGCTGGGTGCTGGGCAGGAAGGTGTCGTACCAGCCGAGCGGGAGCAGCCCGCGTTCGTCGGGGACCCCGCGCTCGGTGAAGTGGCGTACGGCGCCGGACGCGAGACGGCGGGTCAGACCGGGGGCGTACGGTGTGGCACCGCTGAGCGCACCCATCCAGACCGGGGCGACGGCGGCGTACCGGTAGGCGAGCGAGCGGCCCTGGTGCACGGGCGCGCCGTCGCCGCCGAAGAAGTGCGCGTATCCGCGCAGGAACGCGGTGAGGCGCTCCTTGTGGACCTTGGCCCGGTCGCCGTCCTCCTCGCCGGCGATCCGCGCCCACAGCAGCGGGTACAGATGCAGGGCCCAGCCGTTGTAGTAGTCGAAGTTACGGCCGTCGCCGTCGGTGTACCAGCCGTCGCCGAGGTACCAGTCGTCGATCCGGTCCAGGCCGCCGTCGATGTCCTCCTGGGCGTACGGCGCGCCGACGGAGGCGAGGAACTGTTCGGACACGACCTGGAAGAGCCGCCAGTTGTTGTCCCAGGTGCGGTGGCCGACGAACCCGGAGAGCCAGTCGACGACCCGCTCCTGGACCCGGGTGTCCAGCCGGTCCCAGATCCAGGGTCGGGTCTCGTGCAGACCGATGGCGACGGACGCGGCCTCGACCATCTGCTGCGAGCAGTCCGTCAGCCGGGGCCAGGCCTCCCCGGATGCCGGGTCGGTGCCGGCCGCCAGGCCCGTCGCGTACCGCTCGACGAGCCGTGGGTCCACGTCCCCGCCGGCTCCCGCGATCCGGAAGGCCGCGAGCAGGAACGTCCGCGCGTACCCCTCCAGACCGTCGCAGACCACGCCCGACCAGCCGGCCCGGCCCGGCAGCCGGTACTGGGCGAAGCCGGGTGTGGCGTACGGAGCCACTCCCGCGAGCAGGGCATCCGCCACCGCCTCCCAGTGCGCGCGGGTCCACCCGGTGCGCGGCGAGAGAACGCGGTCGGTCGCCGGGAGCTGCACGTACGGTGCGGGCACGGGGCGCCTCACTTCCTGTGGTTCGGGGGTGGCCTGGCTACTCGGCGGCGGCCCAGCGACGGATCGTGGCCTCGGCCGCCGCGCGGTCCCCGGGCGTGAGCTTGGAGACCAGGGCCGAGTGGTTGGTGTTCGGTGCGACATAGAGCTGGGAGTCGTGCTTGCTCGGCTTGAACTTCTCCGCGCTCCACGGGTCGTTCTGGCCGTAGACGAACATCATCCGCTCGCCGCGGGTACGGACCCAGTGGTCGACGTCCCGCGTGGCGCCGTTGTCGTACGCTCCGCGAAGCTCCGCCGGGAGGAGCGAGTTGGGCTGGTAGAGCCCCGGGTACCGGCGGACGTCGCGCAGGTGCGTGAACTTCAGATCGGCCCAGCCGAGCTGGGTGGCGGCCTGCCGGTAGTACGGGCCGACGCCCGAGGGTGAGCCCGATCCGTCGTGGTAGACGCTCAGGCCGTGGCCGAGCGACCAGGTCCACAGCTCCTCGTCGGTGGCGGACCGCGCGTCCGGCACGGTGGCGCAGTTGTCGGCCGTCCCGCTCTGCCAGAAGTTCCACACCTGGTCCAGGACCGAGAACTCGTAGGCGCGGTCGACGGATCCGAGGTGGTGGAAGGTGTAGCCCTTCTGGACCGCGTTGGCCTCGAAGCGGGGCAGCAGGGCGCCGCGGCGCACCAGCATCTCGCGCTGAACGGCGTTCAGGGCGACCCGGCACTCGGGGGTGCCGACGGAGTCGAAGAACTTCTCGTAGGTCTGATCGTCCTTGTTGACGGCGTCGTCGGGGGCCACGTACGCGACCACCGCGTCCAGGTCCTGCGGGTAGTGGCGCTCGTGGTAGACCTGCGTCATGCCGCCCTTGCTGGCGCCGGTGCCGATCCACTTGGCGGTGTACAGCGTCTTCAGGGCCTCGACGACGGCGTGCTCGTCGGTGGCCTCCTGCCAGATGTCGAGGTCGTCCCAGTCGACCTGGTCCGGGCGGGAGGAGCCGAAGAAGCGGTGCTCGACGCTGACCTGGTTGGCGTCCAGCAGGGTGGTGATCTCACGGGTCGAGGTGGCGAGGGTGTAGCCGCCGGTGTAGAGCACCATCGGGGCCGCGGTCGACTTGTGCCAGAGCGTCAGCCGCTGCTCGAAGGCCCCCTTCGCGGGGTTCCGGTGGTCGACGGGCTGGGTGAACGTCAGGGTGTAGTAGGGGTAGCCGCCCTTCTCTCCCACGGAGACCACGGTGAGTCCGGGTATCCCGTCGAGCTGCTGCCGCATGTCGGTGGCGGTGTACTCACCGGTCTCCGCGGCGGCGGGGCCGGCCCCGGCCAGTACGGCGGAGCAGCAGACCAGGGCGGCGGAGATCAGGGCGGCGGTGCGCTTCGCACGCAAGGGAATGTCCTCTCGACGGTTCAGTGGAGCTCGGCGGTGTGGGTGTGGCCCCGGGAGCCGCCGACCTGGACGGTCAGAACGGGCCGGCGGCCCGTGGTGACGGTGATCGTGTCGTCGGCCCGCTTGACGCCCTTCACCGCCCAGGGCAGTTCGAAGGTGAGGGTGGTCTCGGTGCGTCCCGGGTCGGCCACGGCCACCGAGACGCCCGCGCCCCGCCGTTGGATCAGGATCGTGCCGGGCCCGCTCGCGGTGATGCCGGCGGCACCGGACGCGGTCCAGAAGTGGGCGGCGATCAGCCCGAGCTGTCGTACGCGCACCGCCTGCACCTCAGGGGTGTTGGCGACGATCTCGACGGGGCGGGAGGCCGCCCAGGCGGCCGTGCGCAGGACGCTGTGGCCCGGCAGCAGCACATAGGCGTAGCCGGTGTCGGTCGGCGAGACGCCGTGGTCGAGCCAGAGCGTCGCGTATCGCCGGGTCAGCATGTCGGCCGAACCACCGGTGTCCGCACCGGTGTTGATGTCACGCCAGGCCCCTGTTCGCTCCTCGCGCAGGAGGCTCAGATCGGCCCCGCCGGGGAAGACATAGCCGCCGACGCCTTCCAGATGTGCCCACCGGGCTCCGGGGACCACTGAGGAGTGGCCGAGGGCATCGGACCGCGCCCGTCCGTCGACGATGAGCCCGTTGGTCCCCTCGGCGTGCAGATTGCGGTTCTCCACGACCGTCTCGACGGTGCGTCCGTCGGAGGCCGTGATCCCGGTGCCGAGGGCGACCACCGCGTCGTCGAGGCAGAACCACGCCTTGCGGGCCCGCAGGGTGCTCCCGGCCGCGATCAGTTGCATCGCGGCGGCTCCGTAACGCCCGCGCAGCACGGCACCGCCCGCGACGGCGTTCGTGGGCTTGTAGGTGCTGGTGCCGGGTGCGCTGCCCGCGTCGGCGCGGGGCCGGGTGTCCACGGTGGTTCCCGGGAGCCGGTACGGGTTCACGGTGGGCCAGAAGCCGTCCGAGAACTGGGCGCGGTCGGCGCCGTAGAGGTACGTCATGCCGTCGCCGGTGTACCAACCGTGCAGGTTCTCGCCGTTGCCCGCCTCGTAGGCAGCGATGCGCCTGGACGACAGGCTCAGGGCCAGCGTCCAGTCGTCGCGGCGGTGCACGATCCGGTCCATGTCGGCGAAGACGGTGTGGCCGACGGCGGGTGGGGCCGTGGGAACCGCGGGATCGGCGAGGACGGCTGCGGCCCGCTGGAGCGCGGGGACGCCGGCGAGCGGCAGGTAGGGGGTGTCGGTGTTGCGCCGGATCCAGCCCTTGGCGATCGCACGCCACCTGGCCGCGTACTCCGGGGGTGCGCCCGTCGCCAGGAGCAGCATGTTGGTGGTCGTTCCGGCGCCGGTGTGGAAGTCCCGCTCCCGGTCGCGGGAGATCGCCCGGCCGCGTACGGCGTCCATCATCAGCCCGTCGAAGGTGACGGCGGCGAAGCTCCGCTCGACGGCTTCGTGGATCACCGAGATGCCGCTGTCGGAGATCCTCCACTCCGAGCCGGCGAGCAGGGCGACGAGGTAGGCGACCCGGCTGAGCAGGACATTGCCGTACGTGCCGGTGTAGGCGACGTTGGAGTGCTGGACGAACGAGCCGTCGGGGTAGAAGCCGTCGCCGGAGGTGACGTAGGTGAACAGGCTGTTCCGGCCCGCGTCCCGTACGTCGGACAGTCCGTCGCGGGCCAGCGCGAGCTTGTCGGCGTTGTGGCCGACGATGCCGCGCAGGGCGACGATCGCCGCCTTGTCGGCTCGGTTGGCCCCGGTCTCGGCGAGGGACGGGCTGTTGGTGCGGCGATCGGGGTTGGCGCAGAACCGGTCCACGACGGCGCAGTAGGCCGCGATCCGCTCGGCGGGAATGCGGTCGCCGAGCAGGACGCAGACGTCCATGAGGTTGCGGGGCGCGCCGATCTCCCAGAACCACCAGTTGCCGGACTCGGGCTTGGCGGGGTGGTAGGCCGTGTCGTTCAGGAAGGCCAGCGCCTCGACGACCGCGGCGGCGACCTGCTCGTCACCGTGCAGGGTGGCACCGGGAGTCGCCCAGGCGGTCGCCAGGGTGAGCAGTCGCCCGTACGAGAGGCTGAAGTTGGCCGGTGCGGTGACGGGGGCGAGGTCGGTCCACAGGGCGGTGCGCGTGGCGGTGCGGTCCAGGGTGGTCCATGCTGCCGCCGCCGAGGTGTTCAGGGTGGCCAGTGCGGTGGCGTAGACCGGGTCGGTGGGGTCGATGGCGCCGCCGGTGGCCAGCTCGGCGGCGCGGGCTCGGAGTGTGTCGAAGGGGTCGGTCGTCGCACCGATGGTCTCGGCGTGTGCCTCTGCCGCGCCCGCGGCGAGCGGGAGGAGGAGGGCGCCGATGCCGGCGGCGAGCAGGGTGCGTCTGCGGGGAGTGAAGTCGTGCATGGCGGTCCCTCCCGGACGGGGCGTCAGTCGGTCAGCGTGCTGGGGTCGACAGGGGGCGTGGGCAGGTTCAGCGCGGCGAGTTCGGCCCGGCCCGTGGCGTCGATGGGGAAGGCCCAGCGGTCGAGGAAGAACGCGGTGAGGTCGTGGCCGGCGACGCGGCTGGAGTACGTGGCGAGCGCGCGGTAGCGCTTGGCGGTCTCGGTCCAGTCGGACTGCGGGTTCTCCTCGCGGACCAGCCTGTGCAGCCGGGGCCAGAAGTCCTCGCCGAAGGCGAGCTCCAGCTGACGCAGCGGGACGAGCTTCTCGTACGCGCCGAAGGACCTCTCGTACGAGAGCCCCGCCGTGCCGAACTTCGCCTGGGCCGAGCGGAAGTGGTTCAGGCCCGTGGCGGGGTCGACGGTGAGGAGGTTCGACGGTTGGCCCAGGCTGCGCTGCGCCGCCAGGGAGTAGATGTTCACGGTCACCTCGGTGAGACCCGAGGGCTTGTACGCCATCTGCTGATGCAGGTGTCCGAGCTCGTGGTAGAGGCCCCAGCCCCGGGTGCGCAGGCCCGAGACGGTGGTCAGCCGGTCGAGATAGGCGCGCGGGAAGCCGTTGTAGCCGTGGGTGGCGTAGGCGCCGACGCCGGTGGGGACCTTGGAGACCTCGGTGAAGTGGTACGGGCCGGCCTTGCGGCGGTGTGTCGGGGAGCTCCCGTCGAGACCGCTGATGGCGGCGTGCGAGGCGATGACGGTCTCCAGGAGGCTCAGGAGCGCGTCGTGGTCCTCGTTCCGGTGGAGCAGCGCGCCCTCCCGTGTGAGGGTGAGGATCGTGTGCGGTGCCGTCAGCTCCACATAAGGGACGTCGGTGAGCGCGTCCAACCGGGCCTGGTAGTCGGCCTCGGAGGTGCGGCCCAGTGCGTACGTGGGCATGGGCACGGCCCCGGAACGGAACCTGACCCCCGCACGCTCGCCGTCACCGGCCAGCGTCAGGTAGACGGGACCGCCGTGGGGATCGACCACGGTGTTGGCCCCGGGCTTGAGCGCGTGGGCGCGCGGCTCGGTGAGCGTGCCGTAGTAGTCCCAGAGACCGATCCACAGGGTCGGCACGAGGTCGTCGTACGGCAGGACGCTGAGCGTGACCTCGGCGCCGGGCGGCGCGTACAGGCCGGTCGCGTGGAACTCGCTGCCGCGCAGCGCCTGGGCGAGCCGGAGCCGCTCGCTCTCGGCGGCGGGGCGTGCGGTCACCGTGATCGTGCACGAATGGCCCGTGGCGGCCGCGGTGGCCGCTTGCGCCGGGACGGTGCCCAGCAGGCCTGCGGTGCCGGCACCGGCCAGGCCCGCGAGGACGGAACGACGGTTGAGCGCAGGGAGGTGGGGCATCCGGTCTCCTCGGAGAGGGGCAAGGGCCTGGCCTCTGACTGCCCGACAGGATGTAAGCGGTTGCTATGCCGAGGCAAGAGAAGACGCAATGTTTCTACGGGTTTCTATGAACCCGAAGGGAACCAAAGGAGATCAGGGACGGTAAACGCTCTCACCCCTGGGCTCTCCCCTGCGCTCATCCCCGCTCTCGCCCCTGCTTCACGCGCTGCGGGTGCGCCGGGAGCGCGTCGCCTTCGGCGGGGCCACCGAGTCGCGCACCACGATGTGCGTGCCCAGCCGGTGCACCCCTGTCGTGGGCGCCCGCCAGGCGTCGTCACCGTCGTCGCCGTCATCCCCGGGGGTCGCGAGCCGCACGGCCTGCCGGCCCATCTCCTCCAGCGGAATGTGCACGGTGGTCAGGCGGGGACGCATCTCCTGCGCCACGGGCACATCGTCGTAACCGACGAGGGAGACGTCCTCCGGGATCCGGACACCCGCCTCCTCCAGCGCCTGTGCCGCACCGGCCGCCACGATGTCGTTGGCAGCGAAGATCGCGGTGAAGTCGAGCCCCCCGGCGAGGAGTTCGGTCGTCCGGCGATAGCCGAAGCCTCTGCTGAAGGCACCGGTGTGCACCAGACCGGCGTCGGGCGTGACGCCGCGCAGTTCGAGGGCTCGACGGTATCCGGCGACGCGGTCCAGCGTGGTCGAGACGGCGGGCGGGCCGCCGAGGTAGAGGATCCGCCGGTGCCCTTGCGTCAGCAGATGGTCGGTGATGGCGAAGGCGCCGCCCTCGTTGTCGTACTCCACCGCCGCCGCGGGGACCCGTCCCCCCAGCGAGGGCCGACCGCAGAGCACCAGGGAGGAACCGCCGGCGTGGAGTTCCTCCGCCCGGCGGGTGAGTTCCGCGGTGTAGGCGCGGTCCACGACGCTCCCCCCGACCAGCACGACCACGTCGGCACGCTGCTCGTGCAGGAGGTCGACGAAGGCCAGTTCGCGCTTCGCGTCGCCCTGCGTGCAGCAGACCAGGCACAGCCGGCCCGTGCGCGCCGCCTCACGCTCCACGCCGCGCGCGATGTACGCGAAGAAGGGGTCGACGATCTCGCTGACGATGATCCCCACGGTGCGGTTGGAGGTGCCGGCCAGGGCGCGGGCGTGCGCGTTCACGACATAGCCGAGCTCCCGCATCGCGCCCTCGACCCGGTCTCGGGTCGCCTGCGCCACCGGATAGTTGCGGTTCAGCACCCGTGAGACGGTCGCCGTCGACACGCCGGCGAGCGCGGCCACCTCCCGGATGGTCGCGCGCCGCGAATCCCCCGCCGCCACCTGCCGAGCACTCCCGTTCATCGGTGCCGCCTCCTCACGTGCGGCTGGAGCCTATACGAACTCCGTCGCCGCTGTTCACGGGACGTGAACGAGTCCCCGAGGAGCAGGGCCGGCACTCATCGGGTCGGGGCCGTCAGGACCCGCCGGATGCGGATCGCCGTCCGGAACAGGACCACGGGTGTCACAACGGCACACACAACCACGCTGCGCGGCCGAGGACTTCGGTGATCCGACCGCCTCCGGCACGGGCGAGGAACCGTCGCGCCCCGCAGCCCCTCGCAGCGGGTGTGTCTCATTTCACCGTCCGGAAAATGAGTCACTCGCCCCGTTCGACACCCGCGCGGCTACGCTGCCCGTGCAGCTGGTTCGCCCCGTCAGCCAGGCGGAACGCGTCGTAAGAGGGAACCCGGTGGGAATCCGGGACTGCCCCGCAGCGGTGAGCGAGAACGACCGCCGTCATACGCACTGGGCCCGCGAGGGTCTGGGAAGCGACGGCCAGTAGGTGTCTCGTACGGCTTCCGTACGACGAGACGTGCTCGCGAGTCCGAAGACCTGCCCGTTGCCCGCACGCGACCGTTCGCGTGCGGTGATCCCGGTGACCTCGTGGGCGGGTCGGCGTGCACAGCAGGGCGGATCGGCCGCGCGTACCTCGATGTACGCCTCGGCGGTGGTCCGTCCGGTTCGTCACCCCTTCGCTCGCGACTCTCCGGGTCTGTCTCACGACACGCACGCTCGCGAAGGAGAGTTACGTGACAACCGAGTCCGCGGCCGCGGCAGCACGGGCCACCGTGTACGGATACCCCCGCCAGGGTCAGAACCGGGAACTGAAGAAGGCCGTCGAGGGGTACTGGAAGGGCCGCGTCAGCGCCGAAGCCCTCCGGGAGACCGCCCGGGAGCTGCGCGAGACCAACTGGCGGCAGCTCGCCGACTCCGGCATCCACGAGGTCCCGACCGGCGACTTCTCTCTCTACGACCACGTCCTCGACACCAGCGTCATGGTCGACGCCGTCCCCGCCCGCCACCGCGTCGCCGTCGAGGCCGACGCGCTCGACGGATACTTCGCGATGGCCCGCGGCACCGAGGACGTGGCGCCGCTGGAGATGACCAAGTGGTTCGACACCAACTACCACTACCTCGTCCCCGAGCTGGGTCCCGACAGCGCCTTCACCGCCAACAGCGACAAGCAGATCGCCGAGCTGAAGGAGGCCCTCGCGCTCGGCCACTCGGCCCGTCCCGTCCTGGTGGGACCGGTCACGTACCTCCTGCTGGCCAAGCCGGCGCCCGGGGTCGCGGAGGACTTCGAGCCGCTCACCCTGCTGGACCGGCTGCTGCCGGTGTACGCCGAGGTGCTCGCGGACCTGCGCGCGGCGGGCGCCGAGTGGGTGCAGCTCGACGAGCCCGCCCTCGTCCAGGACCGCACCCCCGCCGAGCTGAACGCCGCCGCCCGCACCTACCGTGAGCTCGGCGGCCCGGCCGACCGGCCGAAGCTCCTGGTCGCCTCCTACTTCGACCGGCTGGGCGAGGCGCTGCCCGTGCTGGCGAAGGCCCCCGTGGAGGGACTCGCACTCGACTTCACCGATGCCGCCGCCGGGAACCTCGCGGATCTCGCGGCGGTGGGCGGCCTGCCGGGCAAGCGGCTGGTCGCCGGCGTCGTCAACGGCCGCAACATCTGGATCAACGACTACCAGAAGTCCCTGGCCACCCTCGGCACCCTGCTCGGCCTCGCCGATCAGGTCGACGTCGCGGCGTCCTGCTCGCTGCTGCACGTCCCGCTGGACGCCGCCGCCGAGCGGGCCATCGACCCGCAGATTCGCCGCTGGCTCGCCTTCGCCCGCCAGAAGACCACCGAGATCACCACGCTCGCGCGCGGCCTGTCCCAGGGCACCGGTACGATCGCCGCCGAACTCGCCGCCAATCGCGCCGATCTGGCCTCACGGGCGAGCTCGGCGATCACCAACGACCCCGCCGTACGGGCCCGCACGGCCGCCGTCACCGACAGCGACACCCGCCGCGCCCAGCCCTACGCCGAGCGCGCGGCATCCCAGCGGGCCCACCTGGGCCTGCCGCTGCTGCCCACCACGACCATCGGTTCCTTCCCGCAGACCGCCGAGCTGCGCACCGCCCGCGCCGATCTGAGCGCCGGATGGCTCGACACGGCGGGCTACGAGGACCGGATCAAGTCCGAGATCCGCGAGGTGATCGCCTTCCAGGAGAAGACCGGCCTCGACGTCCTCGTCCACGGCGAGCCCGAACGCAACGACATGGTCCAGTACTTCGCCGAGCAGCTGACCGGCTACCTCGCCACCCAGCACGGCTGGGTCCAGTCGTACGGCACCCGGTACGTCCGGCCGCCCGTCCTGGCCGGCGACATCTCCCGCCCCGCGCCGATGTCGGTGCGCTGGACGACGTACGCACAGCAGCAGACGTCCCGACCCGTCAAGGGAATGCTGACCGGCCCGGTCACGATGCTCGCCTGGTCCTTCGTCCGCGACGACCAGCCACTCGGCGACACCGCCCGCCAGGTCGCGCTCGCCCTGCGCGACGAGGTCGCCGATCTGGAGGCGGCGGGCACGTCGGTGATCCAGGTCGACGAGCCGGCCCTGCGCGAGACGCTGCCGCTGCGCGCCGACGCCCACGCCCCGTACCTCGCCTGGGCCACCGAGGCCTTCCGCCTCACCACGGCGGGGGTCCGTCCGGACACCCAGATCCACACCCACATGTGCTACGCCGAGTTCGGCGACATCCTCCGGGCCATCGACGACCTCGACGCGGACGTCATCAGCCTGGAGGCCGCCCGCTCCCACATGCAGGTCGCGGACGAACTCGCGGGCGCCGGGTACCCCCGGGAGGTCGGCCCCGGCGTGTACGACATCCACTCACCGCGCGTCCCGGAGGAGGCGGAGGCCGTCTCCCTCATCGAGCGCGCCCTGCTCTCCGTACCCGCCGACCGGCTCTGGATCAATCCCGACTGCGGCCTGAAGACGCGCGGCTGGGGCGAGGTCCGGCCGGCCCTGGAACACATGGCCGCGGCGGCCCGCCGGGTCCGCGGCAGCCTGCCCCACGCAGAGAGCTGAGCACATGAACACCCGTAGCACCGTCGGCGATCGGGCCCACAAGGCACCGGCCGACTCCCAGGTGACCCTCGCCCACATCATGAGCGAGCACGAAAACAACCTCTACGGGACCATCCACGGCGGCGTCGTCATGAAACTCATCGACGACGCGGCAGCGGCGGGCCGCCACGCGGACGGCCCCGCCGTGACGGTCTCCGTCGACCGGATGACGTTTCTCTCCCCCGCTCGCGCCGGGGACCTGCTCACCGTCCACGCCGAGCTGTGCCACGCAGGCCGGACCTCGATGGCCGTCGCCGCCAGCGTCACCGCGGAACGCTGGAACGCGACCTCCGGTCCCACGACCGAAGTGGCCACCGCCCGGCTGACCTTCGTCGCGATCGACGCGGAAGGCCGACCGCGCCCGGTCCCCGGGCTGAAGGAGGAGTAGCGGCAAGCGGGGGCGGAGCGGCTGGCGCCCCGGCCACGACACGGGCGGACGGCCCCGGCGGGGGTGGCGGTGGAACGAACCACCGGCCACCTCGTCGCCGGGGCCGTCCGCCGAGGAGCGGGCGTCACCGGGGCAGGGTCGCCGGCGCGAGGAGCCAGTGCCCGTCGGTGGTCCAGCCGAGGAACCGGCGCCCGCGGCCGTCGTCCAGCCGGCCGTCCGCGTCGAACTCGCGGCCGTCCGCGACGAGGCGGAGGCCGACGACGGCCGGGGCGAGTCGGTCGGCGACGTGCGTCGGGTGGCGCGAAGCCTCGTCGCCCAGGCAGGCGAGTACGCGTGCCTGCGCTGCCGGTTCGCACAGCGACAGGTGGAAGAGCATCTGTCGCCAGGCGTAGGCCGCGTCCTTCACGGTGGCGAGCGGTCGCGGATGGCCGTGCAGGCGTGATGTCAGGCGGCAGACGGAGTGGAAGCTGCGCAGGGCGAGCACGTCCCAGCCGTCCTCGGGTCGGATGCCGACGGCGTGGACGAGGGTGGCCAGATTGTGGGTGGTGAGGATCTGCGCCTGCTCGATCACCTTGCCGTTCTCGGCCACCGACCATGAGCCCGGACCGCCGGCCCGTTCCACGCACAGCGCCGCGAACCCGGGCGAGGTGCGTGCCTCGTACGGCCGGAGCGTGTTCTCGCTCGCCTCCACGACGGCCAGGTTGCGGACCGCCGTGTAGTCGATGCCGTAGTACCGCTCGTACAGCGTTCCGCCGAGAAGTTCGGCGGCGACGCGCGCGGCCTTGAGGAACTTGGGGCTGAACGTGCCCATGAAGATGTCCGCGGCCAGCTCCTCCACCAGCGGCGCACCGAGATCCGCCTGCCGGGCGAGGACGGAGAGTTCACGCACGAGCGGGTTGGGCAGGATCGTTCCCGGGAAGCCCTGCACGGCGGTCTCCCCCAGCTCGCGCAGTGCGTCGTGCGCGGCCTGCCGGCCGCCCTGGTCGTCGTGGGCGTCGGCCCGATGGCAGGCCACGGCTCGTACCCACGGCAGTTCCTCGACGCGGACCTGCCGCTCCAGGTTGAGCAGGAGCAGGGAGCGACGGTTGCGGAAGGCCCGGTAGTTGGCCGTCATCAACGTCCGCAGCGCCCCGTCCGGATACGTCCGGGCCGTCGTCGCGGCCACCAGCTGGGGCACCAGCTCGGCCAGCACCTCGGCGGACGGCACGACCCCGCGCTCCACGAGCGTGGCGAGCGGCGCGCTGAGCGTTCCCTCGACCGCCCGGCGGATCGACGTCGGAAGCTCGGCGCCGACCGGCAGATCGGACTCCCTGGCCTCCCGCGCGGTCACGTCGGCGACCAGCGGTCCGATGTCCTCCGCGCCGGTCTCCTGCGAGAGGTCGGCAAGCCTCCGCCCCACCAGCCGTGCGACCGCGTGATGCGAGGGAAGTGCCGCGTGCGCGGCCTGCTGGCGGCGCAGGGCGGTGTGCCGCTCGGAGCCGGGCAGGCCGCGACGGCGCACCATCGCCTCGACGGCGGTGCGCAGCAGTCCGAGGCGGCGTGCGTCGAGCGGGCGCCGGGCGACGCTCTCCTCGAGGGCTCCGATCAGGATGCCCATGTTCCCCTTGGGGTCGCGGTGCTTGCGGCAGCGGGTGTGCTCGGCGGCGAGGGTCCGGTAGCGCGCGAGCAGGGCGGCGCCGCGCTCGTACCAATGCTCATCGGGTACGCGTTCGGCACCGACGGTCTCCAGCCAGTGGCCGAGCAGTTCGTCGGAGAACGGGTTCCAGACGGTGAGCGCCTCGCGCTGGGTCTCCACCGACTCGTTGGGAAGCCTGCGCTCCAGGGTCCCGCGGGCGTCGGCGATCGTCCGCCGGTGCACGGTGCCGGTACCGCCGGCGCGGACATCGGAGGGGCGCGGAAGGAAGCGCAGGGTGTCGGCGTGCGGTGCGAGTTCGTCGACCAGCTCGACCGCGGCGGCCACCTCGTCGGCGCGTGCCAGCCACGCCACGGCGAGCAGGGCGGCCTCCTCCGGCAGCGTCACCTCGTAGCAGCCGCTGTCCAGCAGACCCAGGAGCCGGTCGAGACCGGGTTCGGTCAGGCAGTACGCGAACAGTGACCCACGCGTCGCCGGAACGCCGAACCGCTGCGCGGCCTCCGTCTCGTACGGCTGGAGCGGATCCGCGGCACTCGCGGCGCCGGTGGCGAACCCGCCGTGCACGACCTCGGGCGTCACCCATGCGGGCAGGCCGGCCACCGGGGTCCGTGATCCGATCGTCAGACGGCCTTCGGCGATGCCCGCCAATACGGCGCGCCAGCGCCGGCCCCGCTCGGCCGCACGGTCACGCGCGGTGGCGTCCTGGTGGGTGACGGCGGTCGTGAGGGCCTTCGCCAACCGGCCCGCCGCGTAGGAGGAACCCCCGGCCACGATGGAGGTCCGGTCCGGGATCTTCGAGTGCTGCTGCTCAGCGTTGTCGTCCATGGCCGACGTGGCGGGTTCCGCCCCCGCGCCCTCCAGGTCCCGAGCCTGGCGCTCTGCTGCTGAGCTACACGTCGATGACCGGACCCTACGGCCACCGCGGTCGCCCGCTCAATCGAATTCACACCGGGTCAGGCGCTCCCGCGTTCCTCCCGCTGCCTGACCAGTTCCTCGACCGCGCTGGGGAGGGTCGTCTCGAAGTCGATCAGCTTCGCCCATGTGGGGGTTGCGACGATCCGGACCATGCCGTCGTAGAGCGAACGGACCTCGGCCTCCCACTCGACCCGCTGCTCGGGCGTCATCGTGTAGGCGCCGTTGGACTGGAGGAACTCGTCCGGGATGCCCTCGACGACGTCCAGCTCGGCCCGACCCCGGATCAGCAGGATCTTCGGCGGGTGCACCTCCGTGTCGATCGTCAGCGCGACCGACGGGTTGTCGCGGAGGGCCGAGAGCTTCGGGGCGTTCGTCGGAGTGCACATGACGATCTCCGAGCCGTTCCAGGTGAAGCCGATCGGGACGACCCGTGGCGTGCCGTCCTTGGCGACGTATGCGAGGCGAACCAGGTCGCGGGCCAGGAGCTCCTGGCTCATCGGACGGTTCAGGACCTCGGTGATCTCGCTCTGCTGCACGGTCGGACCCACCTGCCCATCGTCGTGACTCCCACGGAAAGATGTCTGCCCGGTCGACGTGCGAAGGCTCCCGGGCAGACACCACATTCCCAAGCTGCCCTGCCGACGGCCGATACGCCGTGAGCGTGGCCGCGGCATGGGCCGAACGGGACCACACCAGGCCGTCCCGCCCCGGGGTGAGGTCGGGTCAGACCTCGCAGGCGATCTCGGCGTCCGTGCCGCCCTCGCCGTCGCAGTCGTCCGTGCCGGCGCCGCCGTTGAGGCTGTCGTTGGCCGGGCCGCCCCGGAGGTTGTCGTCACCGGCTCCGCCGGAGAGCCGGTCCTCGTCGGCGCCGCCGATCAGCGTGTCGCTGCCCCCCATCCCGCAGAGACATCACCCCGGCGCCCATCCGGCGTTCACGGGTGAGCGCAGCTCGGCGTGTCGTCCACTCGCCACCCGTGCACCCATCCGCGCGAGCCCTGGTGTGATCCGGCCACGCCCCGGTGCGCCGAGTCACCCTTCACCGATGGGCTCCGCCACCATGGCCCACGCCGGAGGCCGCTACGAGAGCCGCTGCCTCGGGCCTACGACCATGCCCTGCCGAAGGTCGCGGGGGCTGCCGAGGAGAGGAAGCACCGTGAGCGTCAGCCGTCGGACCGTACTGCGAAGGGGAGCTCAGGCGACAGCGATCGGTCTGACCACGGCGTGGGCGGGAGGGCACGCCGTCGCCGCGGCCGAAGGGATCGGATCGCCGGGTGGCCACGCTTCCGGTGCCGCGGCCTGGCGCGCCCTCGCCCGCAGCCTCAGCCCTGGCGCGACGCTGTACCGCCCGACGAGCGAGGACTACCGCCGGCAGGCTCTGCCGGACAACCTCCGGTATGCGGACGTACTGCCCGCCGGCATCGTCGCCTGTGCGACGGAGAGCGATGTGCGGGCCTCCGTACGCTGGTCGGCGGCGCACGGCCTGCCCTTCGCCCCGCGCTCCGGCGGTCACAATTACGCCGGCTACTCCACCACCCGCGGCCTGCTCATCAGCCTGCGCCGGATGAACGGCGTGGCGGTCGACGGCACCCGGCTCCGGCTCGGCGGCGGAGCCACCAACTCGGATGTGTACGCCGCCAGGGCCGCGAACCTCTACTTCCCCGGCGGACGCTGCCCCGGAGTGGGGGTGGCCGGGCTCACCCTCGGCGGCGGCCTGGGCTTCAACGACCGTAAGTGGGGCCTGACGTGCGACCGGCTCGCCGAGACGCGGGTGGTCCTCGCGGACGGCTCACTCGTCCGGGCGTCGGACGCCGAGAACCGCGATCTGTTCTGGGCCTGCCGGGGCGGGGCGGGTGGCAACTTCGGCATCAACACCGGCTTCGTCTTCGATGCCACGTCGGTCGCCGATCAGGTGGCCACGGTCTTCGAGCTGTCCTTCGACCCGAGAACCGCGGTCTGCCTGATGGACGTGCTCCAGGAGATTCTGCGTACCGACCGCGGCAACGACTTCGACATCCGGATCGGGTTCAAGAACGCCGGCGACGGAACGCCCGCCACCATCGTCCTGCTGGGCCAGCGGCTGGGTACGGAGGACGAGCTGCGGCGGTTGCTGGCCCCGGTGCTCGAACTCGGGCCGACCAAGCAGTTCATCGAGCAGCGCCACTTCTGGGCAGCCCAGGACCACCTCCTTGAACAGCCCGGGCCGGGAAGCGCCACCGCATCCAAGTCCCTGGTGCCGAACCGGTGGTTGGACCCGGGAACCGTCGAGTCCATCGTCGAATGGGTCCGCGCCTGGCGCCCCGGCGCGCCCGGGAACGCCGGCTACGTCACGCTCTTCGCGATGGGCGGCAGCAGCGGAGAGCCGACTGTCTCGGACACGGCCTATCCGCACCGCGATGCCACGTTCGTCATCGACATCGGAACCCACTGGGCCCCCACCACTCCGCCCGAGGTCGTCCAGGACCTGCTGGCCCAGACCCGTGCCATGCACCGCGTCCTCCGCCGCGACCTGCGGACCTCGGCGGCATACGTCAACTTCCCGGACCCCGACCTGCGCCAGTGGCAGACCGCGTACTACGGCCCCAACTACGCCCGCCTGCTGGAGGTCAAGCGCCGGTACGACCCGACCGGCCTGTTCCGCTACGACCAGGCGATCGGTGTCGGGCGCGCCTGACCCCATGACCTGTTGAGTACGTGTACTCATGTGTGGCGGGACGCCTGCTCGGAAGCTGTGCACATGAGATCAACTCCCGCCATCGTCTCCATGGTTGCCCGCTCCACACGCCGCCCGGGGCTCGCCTTCGCGGTAACAGCCGTCGCGGTTCTGACACTTGCGTCCTGCGGCACCCAGAAGTCGGGTGCCGCGGGATCGCCGAGCAAGCCCGCCGACGCGGTCGGCGCCCAGCACACCGAGGCGGCGGCCGGATCCGAGCAACAGGCTGCCTTCGCCGCGATGTTGGACGAAATGGCGAAGTCGTGCCCCACAGGAGCCCGGTCGGGACCGCCGGTGCCCCCGGAGGCCCCGGAGGCCCCGGAGGGCGAGCCGCTGTCCTCCGGCGATCCCGCCACCGACGCTCTCGTGACACCCATCGCCCCCACGGCGGGCCCGGAGGTGGAGTTGAACGCACGTGACTGGTGCGCGAGTCACCGCCATGAAGAGCGCATCGCCCAGGGGCTGTGGGAGCTGAAGGACCCCACGCCCGCCAAGGTCAGGAAGATCCTGAACGACCTCGGCTACCTCGACGAACGCATCCACGACCTCAAGCAGTCCGGTGCGACGACGCGGTTCTTCATCGATCTGCGCTCCAAGGGTGGCCGGCTCTGCGTGGACGGCTCAGCGGCCGGCGAGGAGACCGTCGTCGAGAAGTGCGTGGCCCCCGAGACCGGACCGTTCACTCCGCCCGAGCGCAAGCACTGACGACCCCGGCACCGATCAACCGCGCAGGGCGACGTGGAAGGACGAGGCCCACAGCACGATCGCCGCACCCAGCCCCACCACGGCACGAATCGTCTCCGCCGTGGTGCCGGCCGCCAGGACGGCGAGCCCCACCAGCGACACCGCCGTCAGGAAGATCGCGGTCCACTTGTACTGCCCCTGGTCGAAGAGGCGGGCCAGCGGGAAGAAGTGCAGTCCCACGACGAGGCAGATCCCGACCGGGATGAACTCCGGATGCCGCGACGCGTTCGACGCAGCGATCACGACGAAGATCGCCACCAACTCGGCGACGTTGACCAGGCCGACCCCCCGGTTCCACTTCTCCGGCAGCCGCACCGTACGAGTCACCGGACCCGCGGTGCCGCGGAAGGCGAGCACCACCGCGCCGACCGTCACGGCGGCCGCGACGACGCCGACCGCGACCGACACCGGTACCGCCGCCATCCCGGAGCCACCGGCGAGGGCCCAGACGAGAGCGAAGACGGCGAGGACGATCGCGCCTCGGCGGCGCAGATTACGCGTGAGGGCGAGGCATTCCGCGTCGGTGGTTTCCGTAGTCATGGCGCGGACACTACAACGGTGATCAGAACCGGGTCGGCACCTTTCGACAGGAGCCGGGGCAGCGGCCGCCGCGGGCGGTCCGTAACCGCCACGCGGTCGCGAGCGTCGCGCCTCGCGCGGGCGGGAGACATACGCCCCCGGCCCGCGCCGGCGTTCACCTCGGTCGGTCAGCCGGTGTCACTCGTTGATGACGATCGCGACGGCGAAGGGCACCACGAAGCCGAGAAATAGGGCGAGGACGGTGAACAGGAGCGTGTTGCGCCATGCAGCAGGCGCAGCACGGCGCGCGTAGAGGGCATGGCCGCCTCGGCACCGATACTGCCGACGACGAGTCGTCCGGAGAGCCGTCGCGCCCGGGTCGCAGCGCTGCGACCCAGCCGTTCCGTGGCCCTCACGACCCTGCGGTCGTCCGCCAACAGCACTCGTCCCCGCATGGTGAGGGTGACGGCCCGGCCCGAGCGGTCGAACAGCCGCAGGCCGCGGCACCACGCCCCGACGCGTACGCACTCGGTCCGGCGGTCGGCCCGTTCCCGCTCCTCGGAACCAGGCGTCCATGATGCGGGCAGACGTTTGACCGACTTGTGCGCGCACGGTTATGTTGCGCGCCATGCACCGATCCGCGCTTCTGACGACTCGAGGTCATGTCGACCTGAAGCGTGTGTGCTCCGCCGCGTGTCAGTGGTCCTGAACCACGGCGTGGGCGCGGAGCCCGCTGTCCCTTCTCTGTCCGGAAGTTGACCCGGGCGGGACTCTCCTTTCTCCTCGCGCAGCGCCGTCGCGTACCCCCTGAAGAGGCGTTCCGGGTGATCCCCGCCGGAGCGCCCCGACGGCACCGGCCTGCCTGTTCGGCCGCCGGCGTCGACCGTCCGCGCCACAGCACAGGACCGGGAAGGCCCCCTCGTGGAGAGTTCACCGCCGACCGCATCTCGACGTTCCGCGCCGCTACGGCGCTCGGACATCCCGCCCGCGCCTCCGGCCACACGCCGTGCGTCGGGGGCCGGGGCGGTGATGGGGGCCATACTCGACCACGGGCCGGTGGCGCGCAGCACCGTGGCCCGATTGACCGGGCTCTCCCCCGCCGCGGTGAGCGGCCATTGCGGTGTGCTGCTGAGCCGCGGTCTGATCCGTGAGGGGCAGGAGACCGCGGGTCCGCGCGGCCTGGGCCGCCCCCATGTCCCCGTCGAGGTCGACAGCGGCCGTTTCCTGGTCGCGGGCGTCCATATCGCCGTCACGCACACGACGTTGTCGCTGATGGATCTGCGTGGTCGGGTCGTCGCCGAGGAGCGGCGGCCTCATGAGGCGACAGAGCCCGGGCGGGTACTGGACGGTCTCACGGAGCGTCTGCCCGCTCTGGTGGCGGCGCACGGCGCGGGCAGGACCGTGCTCGCCCTGGGCGCGGCGACCGGGCATTGGGTCGATCCGGAGGCCGGCGTGGTGGTGCGGCACCCGCAACTCGGCTGGCGTGATGTGGCGGTACGCGGTGTGCTCGCCGAGGCGACCGGGCTTCCCGTTCATGTCGACAGCCACGCCCGGGCGTTGGCACGGGCGGAGCAGCTCGTGGGGCAGAGCGCCACCCGCACGAGCGCGGTGCTGCTCTTCGTGGGGGCCGTCGTGGACGCGGCGTTCGTGTCGGCGGGCGCGGTGCACCAGGGGCCGCGCTCGGGAGCGGGGAACGTCGCCCATCTCCCGGTCGGCGCCGCCGGCGACGGCTCCGCGTCCTGCGTGTGCGGCGTCCCGGGGTGCCTGCAGGCCGAGGTGTCGGAGCCCGAGATGGTGCGGCGGGCCGTGGCGGCGGGCCTCTCGGTGTCGTCCTTCCCCGCCCTGCTGGAACGGGCGTTGGCGGGAGACCCGACGGCGCGGGAGCTGTTTCTGCGGCGCGCTCGTCTCGTGGGGCGGGCGGCTGCCGTGCTCCTGGACATGTTCGACCCCGAGGTGCTGATCGTGGTCGAGCCCGGGGTGGGCCGGCTGCCCGAGTGCCTCGCCACGCTCCGGGCCGAGGTGGCCGACCGGTCGTGGGTGTGCGACGACCCAGAACACCGTGTCGTACCGAGCTCGTTCACCGGATCCGTACTGGCGACAGCCGGGCCGGCGGTGGCCCTGGGGGCGCTCTACGACGATCCGCTCGGACCCTGGCCTGCGCTGCCCGCCGTCTCCTGACCGATGGGGGGCGGGGGCCGCTGCCCCCGCACCTGAAGGTCCGACTTAATTCAGCGAGTTGCATTGTTGACCGGGCCGGAGCACAGAACGGAAAATGGATTCATGAGCAGCCAGCGAGGGATTCTTCGGTCCGTGCCCACCACGGCACGTCACTGTCGCCCCCTGCCGCTCTCCGTTCCGGGATCCGACTGTGCCGAGGCCTTCCTCGCCGGAAAGAGCTGTTGACGCTCTCCCGCAGCTTCGCATGAATGCGGCCTGATCCGCCCCCAGGGGTTCGCGGCCGTTCTTTTCCGTCCTCTTTCCCGCGGTCGCTGCTCCCTGCCCTTTTACGGCCGGTCCTATCACCCTTTACCGCTCTCTTCCTGCCGTCTCGCCCTGCGCTTCTTCGCCCTGGAGGAAATGTGTCCGTCTCCTTGTCCTCGCACCTCGCGACGGACCTCGCCCCCGACCGCTTCAAGCAGGCGTTCCGCGCCTACCCCGCGGGGGTCGTCGTGGTCGCCGCCGACGCCGGCCGCGGACCCGTGGGCTTCACCGCGACCTCGCTCACCTCACTGTCCCTGACTCCTCCGCTCATCTCCTTCGCCGTCGCCACGAAGTCGTCGTCCTGGCCGCACGTCGAGCAGGCCCGTACCGCCGTCGTCCACTTCCTCGGGTCCGATCAGGAGCCGCTGGCCAGGCGGTTCGCGACGAGCGGCATCGACCGCTTCGCGGCGCCCACCGCGTGGCGGCGGCTCCCCGAGGGCGAGCCGGTCCTCTCGGACGTGGCCGGCTGGCTCCGGGTCGGCATCGAGGACCTCGTGCCCGCGGGTGACCACCGGATCGTCGTGGCCCGCGTGCTCGATTCATGGCAGGAACCGGGACGGCGCCCCCTGCTCTTCCACGACGGCGCCTATCTCTCCCTCTGACCCGCACCCCTGTCCGGCATCTCACTCACCGCCGCCGGACCACTTCGGAACAGGATCATTCATGTCACCCACCCCCGCCTATCCCCGATTGGGGCGAAGAGGCTTTCTCGCCCTCGCCGGTGGTGCGGCCCTCGGCATCGCCGGATGCGCGCCGCCCCCCAATCCCACTGTCCGGTCCGCCTCCGCCAAAGCTCTCTCCACCGCTCCTCCGCCACCGAACACCTCGCTTTCCGTCGCCGTACGAACGTCGCGCATTCAGTTCGCCGAGTCGGGCCTGCTGAAGGAACTCCCGTTCAAGGTGTCCGAATGGCCGAACCTCTCCGCGGGTCCGGACATCATCCAGGGATTCCGGGCGCGCTCCATCGATCTGGCGACCAATGCCGGAATTCCTCCGATCCAGGCCCATGCCATCGGGGTGGCGGCACGCATCGTGGCGGTTCAGCTGCGCCGCAAGCCGACGTACGTCTTCGCCACCGCCCCCGGCTCGTCCATCGCACGGGTGGAGGACTTCCGTGGCAGGAAGGTCGCGTTCTCGCAGGGTCAGGCCCAGGGGGTCGTCGTCCTGCGCGCCCTGAAGAAGGCCGGGATATCTCCGAAGGACGTACAACTGGTGGCTCTGCCGAGCACCCAGTTCCTGACCGCCCTGCAGTCGAAGCAGGTCGACGTCGCGCCGCTGGGCGAACCGACGCTGACCAAGTACCTGGCCCAGTACGCGAAGGACGGCGCACGCGACGTCCGCACCGACGTCGTCGACCTGCTGACGGTGCTGTGGGCCCCGTCGGAGGTCCTGGACGATCCCGCGAAGGCGGCGGCGGTCCGCAGCTTCGTTCCGCTCTGGGCGCGGGGTTCGGTGTGGGCGTGGGAGAACACGAACCGATGGATCGACGCGTACTACGTCAAGGACCAGGGCGTCAGCCGCGAGGACGGCAAGCGGATCGTGTCATCGCTCAACAAGCCTCATTTCCCGGCGCGTTGGGACGAGTCGATCGCCTGGGAGCAGGAGACCGCCGAGCTGCTTGCCGAGGGCGGCTTCGTGCCCCGGTTCGACGTGACGCAGCTCTTCGACCGACGTTTCGAAGGCCTGGCGGCCCAGGCCGTCGACGCCCAGTACCGGGAGGGAACATGACCGAGGCGCTGACCACCGCACGTACCTCCCGGGGAATCGCGGTGGCCGACGACCGCCGGACGGACCTGGTGCCCGCGAAGATCACGCCTGCGAAGACGGGCAGCAGCGGCTCCCCACCCGGCACCGGCGACAGGACGGGCAGAGGTGGTGACGGGAGGCGACGACGGCTCGGTCCTGGCCGGCCGGTGCCTTTCGGCCGGCTGCTGGGACCGGCGTTGCTCATCGCCGCCTGGTGGGCCGCCTCGGCCGCCGGGGTGCTCGACCCGCGCATCCTGTCCGGCCCCGGGAGCGTGGTCTCCACCGCCGTCGACCTGGTGGCGGACGGCCGGCTGCAGGGGAATGTGCTGATCTCCCTGCAACGCGCGGGCCTCGGCCTCTTCTTCGGCGTGGCGGCCGGCGTAGCTCTGGCCGTCGTGGCGGGCCTCAGCCGCACGGGCGAGTACCTCGTCGACGGGCCTCTGCAGATCAAGCGGGCCATCCCGTCCCTGGCGATGCTGCCGCTGCTGATCCTCTGGCTCGGCATCGGCGAGGACATGAAGGTCACGGTGATCGCGCTCGGCGTGGCCGTGAACATGTACATCAACACGTACGCCTCGCTCACCGGCATCGACAGCCGCCATGTCGAGCTCGCCGAGGTCCTTCGGCTGAGCCGGTGGCGGTTCGTACGCAAGGTCGTGATCCCTGGCTCCCTGCCCGGGTTCTTCGTGGGGCTGCGCCTGGGTGTGACCTCGTCGTGGCTCGGCCTGATCGTCGTCGAGCAGATCAACGCGACCAGCGGCATCGGTTACATGATGTTCCAGGCCCAGCAGTACGCACAGTCCGACGTGATCATCGTGGGGCTGGTGGCGTACGGAGTGTTCGGCTTCGCCTCCGACGCCCTCGTCCGCGCCATCGAGAGGAGGGCCCTCTCGTGGCGACGCACACTGGCGGGCTGACCGAGGCACCACCGGCCGTCCGTACGCGGCGACTCGTCCGCCGGTTCGGAGAGCGTGCCGTACTGCAGGACGTCGATCTGGACCTGGCGCCCGGCGAGTTCACCGCCCTGCTCGGGCGCAGCGGGTCGGGCAAGTCGACACTGCTGCGCGCCGTTGCGCGGCTGGACCACGGTGTCGAGGGCTCGGGCGAACTCGTCGTACCCGACCGGGTGTCGCTGTCCTTCCAGGACTCGCGCCTGCTGCCCTGGCTGCGTGTGCTGGACAACGTGGTGCTCGGGCTGACCGGCGCCGGCGCCCGGGAGCGCGGACTGACCGCTCTGGAGGAGGTCGGGCTCGCGGGACGCGACCGGTCCTGGCCGCACGAGCTCTCCGGCGGGGAGCAGCAGCGTGCCGCGCTCGCCCGCGCGCTGGTCCACGACCCCGAACTGCTTCTCGCGGACGAGCCGTTCGGCGCGCTCGACGCGCTGACCCGGATCAAGATGCACGGTCTGCTCCGCGAACTGTACGAGCGCCACCGGCCGGCCGTGCTGCTGGTCACCCATGACGTCGACGAAGCCGTCGAGCTGGCCGACCGGGTGCTGGTCCTGGAGGACGGCCTGATCTCGCTGGACATCGCGGTCGACCTGCCCACGCCCCGCAGCCGACGCGACCCCCGGTTCCAGGAGTACCGCGACGCCCTGCTCGCCGCGCTCGGCGTGACGACGCCGTCCGCTCCCCCGTACGACTCCCAGGAGGAGAAGTCCCATGTCCCGCACGCCTGATCGCACCCCGGCCGGCACGCCGGTCCGCAAGCACCTCCACCTCAACGCGTTCCTGATGTCGGTGGGGCATCACGAGGCCGCCTGGCGGCTGCCCGAGAGCCCGGCGCAGGGCGGTACCGACATCGCGCACTACCAGAACCTGGCCAGGATCGCCGAACGGGGCAAACTGGACTCGGTGTTCCTCGCCGACAGCCCGGTCCTGCACGGCGACCCGGGGCGGCGTCCGTCGAGCAAGCTGGAGCCGACCGTCCTGCTGACCGCGCTCGCCGCGGTCACCAGCCGGATCGGCCTGATCGCGACCGCGTCGACCAGCTACAACGAACCGTTCAACCTCGCCCGTCGCTTCGCCTCGCTGGACCATGTGTCCGGCGGGCGGGCCGGCTGGAACATCGTCACCACCGCAGGCGCCGAGGCGGCCCGCAACTTCGGCCTCGACGACACCCCCCTCCACCACGAACGCTACGAACGCGCGGCCGAGTTCGTCGACGTGGCCACCAAGCTGTGGGACAGCTGGGCGGACGACGCCGTCATCGGCGACAAGGAGCGCGGCGTGCACGCCCTGGCGGACCGGGTGCGGCGCATCGACCACCGCGGCGCCCACTTCCGCGTCGACGGACCGCTGAACGTCCAGCGTTCGCCCCAGGGCCATCCGCTGCTCGTCCAGGCCGGATCGAGCGAGGACGGAAAGGAGTTCGCGGCGCGCTACGCGGAGGCCGTGTTCACCGCGCAGCAGACCCTGGAGGACGGCATCGCGTTCTACAAGGACGTCAAGCAGCGCGCCGTGGCCTTCGGCCGCGACCCCGACGGAATCAAGATCCTCCCGGGAGTCGTGCCGGTCATCGGCGACACCGAGGCCGAGGCACAGGAGCTGGACGCGGAGCTCGACCGGCTGATCGCACCCGAGTACGCCAAGCGTCAGCTCGCGCAGAAGCTGCGGATCGCGCCGGAGGATCTCGACCTCGACAGCGAGCTGCCCGAGGACATTCCCACCGAGGACGAGATCGAGGGCGCCAAGAGCCGCTACACCCTCATCGTGGATCTCGCCCGGCGCGAGCGCCTGACGGTACGGCAGCTCATCGGGCGGCTGGGCGGCGGCCGCGGGCACCGGACCTTCGCCGGCACCGCCGAGCAGGTCGCCGACACGATCGAGCACTGGTACGAGAGCGGGGCGGCGGACGGGTTCAACATCATGCCGGCGGTGCTGCCGTCGGGCCTGGAGCGGTTCGTCGACCGGGTGGTGCCGATCCTCCAGGAGCGCGGACTGTTCCGTACCGAGTACAGCGGCACGACTCTGCGCGCTCACTACGGCCTGGCCCGCCCGGCCAACCGGTTCTTCGACTCGCCGGCGTCCGATGCCGACGC
The DNA here is from genome assembly GCF_036237275.1 of Streptomyces sp. NBC_01353. Taxonomy (GTDB): domain Bacteria; phylum Actinomycetota; class Actinomycetes; order Streptomycetales; family Streptomycetaceae; genus Streptomyces. Next base: position 1,173,859 of record NZ_CP108352.1, read on the forward strand.
CGTGGTCCCGGCGGGTGCCGACGGCGGGCGCTCCCCCTCCGCGCTGGTGGACGCACGGTGACCGGTTGTCCCCCACAGGCCCCGCAGGAACACGCCCCGTCGGAGCCGGTCGCCACCGCGGCGGCCGGCCCCGGCGGGCCCCGGCCGGCCGGCTGGGCGCGGCGGCTCCTCGGCTACTGCCTGCGTCACCGCCGTGATCTCGCCCTCGCGTACGGGGCCGCGGTCGTCGCCGCCGTGGCCACCGCCGCGCTGCCGCTCGTCCTGCGCCATGTCGTCGACACCGTCTCGGCGGGGACGGCCGGGGCGCTGACGCCGTGGCTCGTGCTTCTGGTGTCCCTCGGCGCCGTCCGCTTCGGTGCGAGCTTCACCCGGCGCTACCGATCGGGCCGGGTGTCGCTCGGGGTCCAGTACGACCTGCGCAACGACGCCTTCGGCTCGCTCGTGCGGCTCGGCGGGTCCAAGCAGGACGAGCTGCGCACGGGGCAGGCGGTGAGCCGCTCCATCTCGGACATCACCCTGATCCAGACGTTGCTGCAGTTCCTGCCGAACCTCACGGGCAACGTGCTCATGTTCCTGACCTCCGTGGTCCTCATGGCGCTGCTCTCTCCTCTGCTGACCGCCGTTGCCCTGGTCGTGGGGCCGCTGCTCTGGCTGATCGCGTTCCGCAGCCGTCGCGACCTCTTCCCGGCGAACTGGCACGCCCAGCAGGAGGCGGCCGAGGTCGCCTCCGCCGTGGAGGCGACGGTCACCGGTGTGCGGGTGGTGAAGGGGTTCGGTCAGGAGCAGCGGGAGTTGGCGGGTCTGGACGGTCGTGCCCGTCGGCTGTTCGCCTCCCGTATGCGGGTCGTGCGCTTCACCAGTCGGTACAACCCCGCGCTGCAGGCCGTGCCGGCCCTGGGGCAGGTCGCCGTGCTCGCGCTCGGCGGCTGGATGGCCTTGAACGGCCGTATCTCTCTGGGCACGTTCCTCGCCTTCACGACGTACCTCGGCTCGTTCGTCACCCCGGTGCGGCAGCTGGCCACCCTGCTCACCGTCTGGCAGCCCGCCCGGGCTGGTGCCGTCCGCGTCCTGGAGGTCATCGACGAGACGCCCGGTCTGGCCGAGGCGCCCGGCGCGGTGGAGCTGCCGGCCGGCCCGCCGGCCGTCTCCTGGGAGGACGTCACCTTCGGGTACGGCAGCGGGGATCCGCTCCTGCGCGGCTTCTCGCTGGACATCCGGCCGGGTGAGACCGTCGCTCTCATCGGTCTCGCGGGCTCGGGGAAATCGACGGCGGCCGCGCTGCTCTCCCGCTTCTACGACGTGGCCGGCGGCCACGTCCGGGTCGGCGGCCACGACGTGCGCGAGGTGTCCCTGGACTCCCTGCGCTCCCGGATCGGGTTCGTGTTCGAGGAGTCGCTTCTGCTCTCCGACACCGTACGGGCCAACATCGCGTACGGACTGCCCGACGCCGCGGACGAACGGATCCGCGCGGCGGCCCGGCTGGCCCGGGCCGACGAGTTCATCGATCGGCTGCCGCACGGGTACGACACGGTCGTCGGCGAGCAGGGGCTCACGCTCTCCGGCGGTCAGCGGCAGCGAATCGCCCTGGCCAGGGCGCTGCTGTGCGAGCCCGACGTGCTCGTCCTGGACGACGCCACGTCGGCGATCGACACCCGGGTGGAGGCGGAGATCCACGATGCCCTGCGGACGGCGGCGCGTCGGCCCACGACGCTGATCGTGGCGCATCGGCGCTCCACTCTGGAGCTGGCGGACCGGATCGCCGTGCTGGACGCGGGCCGCGTCGTCGACACCGGGACGCTCGACGAACTGCGGTCCCGCTCAACGCTGTTGCGCTCTCTGCTGTCCTCTCCGGAGCAGACTTCCGGGCCGGTGGAGGACGACTCCCCCATCGGCTCCTCCGGATCCCCGGCCGTCGCCGACGTAACGGCCGCGCTCTGGCGGCGGGACGTGGACGGCGCATCCGACGACGAGGGCGGCGAGGCCTCGGTCCGTGCCGCTCAGGCGTTCGCGGAGGCCGCGGCGACGTCCGGACCCGGTCGTGGCGCACCGGGCGGCGGCGGGCTGCTCGGCTCCGCCCCGCCGAACCCGGAGGTGCTTGCCGGTCTCGCCCGGATGCCGATGCCCAGGGCCGATCCGGGGCTCCCGGTGGAGGTGGCCTCGGCGGCCGAGCCGGAGCTGGGTCTGGGGCGGCTGCTGCGTCCCTTCCGGGCTCCGCTGCTGATCGGGCTGCTCCTCGTCGCGCTGGACGCGCTCGCGCAGATCGCCGTACCGGTGCTGGTCAGGCACGGGGTCGACGGCGGGGTGGCTCAGGGTGCCAGGGGCGCCCTGCTGGCGGCCGCGGCCGCCGCCGCTGTCGTGGTGGCGGCGAACTGGGTGGTCGGCGTCCTGCAGGTCCGTACGACGGGCCGTACCGGCGAGCGGCTGCTGTACACGCTGCGGGTCAAGACCTTCGCACAATTGCAGCGGCTCGGGCTCGACTACTACGAGCGCGAGCTGGGCGGCCGGATCATGACCCGGATGACCACGGACGTGGACGCCCTGTCCACGTTCATGCAGACGGGACTCATCACGGCCGTGGTGAGCGGGCTGACCGTGGTGGGCGTGCTCGCCGCCCTGCTCGTGATCGACGCGGGCCTCGCCCTCGTCCTCGTCGCCGCGGTGCCGGTGCTGGCCGTCGCGACGGCCGTGTTCCGCCACCACTCCGTGCCGGCGTACCGGGATGCCCGGGAGCGCGTCAGCATCGTCAACGCCGCGCTGCAGGAGAACGTCGCCACGATCCGGGTCACCCAGGCCTTCCGCCGGGAGGTGCACAACGCCCGGCATTTCGCGCGGCTCGCGGGCGAGTTCCGGGACTCCCGGCTCCGCGCCCAGCGGTACATGGGAATCTTCTTCCCGTTCGTCGAGTTCCTCGGCACACTGTCGGCGGCCACCGTGCTGGCCGTCGGCGCGGGCAGGGTGACGGCCGGGGAGCTCACTGCGGGCACACTCATCGCGTTCCTGCTGTACGTGGAGCTGTTCTTCGCCCCGATCCAGCAGCTGTCCCAGGTGTTCGACGGCTACCAGCAGGCGGTCATCGGCCTCTCCCGGCTGCGTGCCCTCATGCGGACGCCGACCGGCACCCCCGCAGCGGCACGGCCCCGCCGGGTCGACCGGCTGCGCGGCGCGCTCGAGTTCGACGGCGTGTCCTTCGCATACCCCGGAGGCCGTCAGGTGCTGAGCGATCTGCGGCTGCGGGTCGCTCCGGGAGAGACCGTCGCGCTGGTGGGCACGACGGGAGCGGGGAAGTCCACGGTCGTCAAACTCCTCGCCCGCTTCTACGATCCCTCCTCCGGTCGCGTCCGCGTCGACGGGGACGACCTGCGCGAGCTCGACCTGACGGGCTACCGGCGCCGGCTGGGCGTCGTCCCCCAGGAGCCCCACCTCTTCAGCGGCACCGTGCGCGACGCCATCGCCTACGGACGTCCGGACGCCGCGGACGCCGACGTCGAGGCCGCGGCGCGGGCCGTCGGCGCGCACGAGATGGTCGCGGCGCTCCCCCGGGGCTATCTGCAGCAGGTCGGTGAGCGGGGCCGGAACCTGTCCGCCGGGCAGCGTCAGCTCATCGCCCTGGCACGGGCCGAACTCGTCGATCCCGACGTGCTGTTGCTGGACGAGGCCACGGCCTCGCTCGACATGGCCACCGAGCGGCGGGTGACCAGCGCGACGGCCGCGCTGACCCGTCGCCGCACGACCGTCGTCGTGGCGCACCGGCTCACCACCGCCGCGCGCGCCGACCGTGTCGTGGTCCTCGACGGCGGCCGGATCGCCGAGACGGGTGCGCACGAGGAGCTGCTCGCGGCGGACGGTCCCTACCGCCGGCTCTGGGACGCCTTCCGGGACGGCTCCGCGCACGCCGTCCCCACCGACCCACACCCCACCGACCCACACCCCACCGATCACCTGATGCAGGAGAGTGCACGATGACGCAGTACCGCAGTCTGGGCCGTACGGGCGTGAAGGTCAGCCCGCTGTGCCTGGGCACGATGATGTTCGGCGCTCGTGGCAATCCCGACCACGAGGACTCCGTACGGATCATCCGTCGCGCCCTCGACGCGGGCATCAACTTCGTCGACACGGCCGACGTCTACTCCGCCGGTGAGTCGGAGACGATCGTCGGCAAGGCCCTGGCCGGTGGCCGCCGGGACGGTGTGGTGCTCGCCACCAAGTTCCACGGCAGTCTCGGCGAGGACCCCAACGAGCGGGGCAACTCGCGCCGCTGGATCATCCGGGAGGTCGAGAACAGCCTGCGGCGCCTGGGCACCGACTGGATCGACCTCTACCAGGTCCACCGGCCGGAGCCGGACACCGACTTCGACGAGACGCTCGGGGCCCTGACGGACCTCGTACGTCAGGGGAAGATCCGGTACATCGGGACGTCGACGTTCGAGCCGTCGGCGATCGTGGAGGGCCAGTGGATCGCCGAGCGCCGGGGCCGGGAGCGGGTGGTCGCGGAGCAGCCTCCGTACTCGCTGCTCGCCCGGGGCATCGAGCGTGAGGTGCTGCCGGTCGCCCAGCGGTACGGACTCGGTGTGCTGGCCTGGAGCCCGCTGGCGGGCGGCTGGCTGTCCGGCCGCTACCGCAAGGGGGCTGAGCAGCCCCGCTCCAGCCGCGCGGACCGCCAGGCCGAACGGTTCGACATCGTGTCCCCGGAGAACGCCGCCAAGCTGGACGCGGCGGAGGCCCTCGCCCAGCTCGCGGAAGAGGCAGGACTGACCCTGATCCAGCTCGCCCTCGCCTTCGTCATCGAGCACCCGGCGGTCACCTCGGCCATCATCGGCCCGCGCACGCTCGACCAGTTGGAGAGCCAGCTCGGCGCGGACTCGGTCCGGCTGAGCCGGGACGTCCTCGACCGGATCGACAAGATCGTGCCTCCGGGCACCAACCTCTCCTCGCGCGACGCGGGCCATGTCCCGCCGTCGCTCACGGAACCGGACCAGCGCCGCCGCGACCGCTGACGCCGGCCGGACCGCGCCCCGCGGTGGGCGCGGTCCGCATCGGCGCGCGACCGGCAGTGGCCCTGGTCAGTGCCTGGTCATCGACCTCACCGCACTCTTGTAGGCCTGGACCTGGTGTTCACCATCCGTCCCGCTTCCGAGGACCGCACGCACCGAGACTGTCCCGAACGGTGGACAGGGACGCTGCAGACTGCGCCGCACCACGGGAGCAACCCGATCTCACCCGTGGGCGCTCTTGGGCATCATGAGGGTGCACGGCGGCGACCTTCGGAACGGAAAGGGAAGGACGAGACTTCATGGCGCGGAAACCGAGGAAGTCAGGAACGCAGCACCCGGTGCAGAGAATCGTCCTGCCCGTCGAGCGTGGAGCCACGCCGTCGGACGGCGGCTCGTCGGCCGCCCGGTCGCCCGCCACTCCCGCGTCGCCGGGCACCCGGCCCCGTACCGACGTGCCGGCTCCTCAGAAGATCCGGCTCCCGCAGGAGAAATCGCTCCCACCGGGCAGGCCACTCCAGAAGCAGACGAACAGCGCCCGCCCCGAGAAGCCGCCACACCCACCCGTCCCCAAGGCACCGCCGAGCGTGCCCGTCCAGCGCACCTCCCTCCCGGGCTCGGCCATCGACCAGGCGCAGCACCTACGGAGCGTCATGCAGGAGGGCAACCGGCAACTGCTACGGCGTGACATTTCGCGACTCTTCAGAAGCGGGCCCGCGCGGACCGCGAAAGTCATGAAGAATCTCCGGGCCCGGCAGGACCGCCGACTGCTCGTACGGACCGTCCACCAGGCCGCCGAAGACCTCGACCGGGCGCTTAAGGTCTACGACCATCTCCGCGTGCGCAGCCTGCACCACTGTGCCGTCGCGGTACTCTTCGCCGCCGTGGAAGGGCGCCCCGCACACCTGCCGGTGATCCTCGAACAGCTGCGGCAGAAACAGCGGAGCAGGGATGCCGAGCTGCTCCGCTCCGCAACCGCTGTCCTTCCGGACGGTCACACGACTGCCTCGATGGACGAGGAGGTGGCCCGAGTCCTCCAGTACACCTCGTACAAAGTCGCAGCGGACAGGGCGTTGTCCCGCATCAAGCGGCAGAGGAAGGTGGAGCGGGCAGCGCCTGAGACAGCCGGGACGTCTCCCGTGGCCGGCACAAGAGACGGACGGCCGACGTGGCGGCGGCTCCTGCGATGGCTCGCGGCACTGTTCGGGCGCCAGGCCTAGCCGGGTCCGCCCGACCCGTGGCGGTGGTCACCACCCCTGCTGCATGAGACGTACGTCCGCCGCGGCAGCCGACGCCGGGACGGCCGGGGCGGCCGGCTCGACGTGAGAGGGATCGGGCTCCCCCTGACCCGGCGGCGGGGAGACCAACAGGTCGAGGACTTCGCCCAGCACCGCCGACAGGTTGCTGAGCAGGCCCCCCTGCAGCCGCTGCCAGCCCTCGGCGTCCTCCTCGCCCACCGCGTACTTCCCGGTGTGCTTCAGAAGTACTTCGCCCACCTGACGGTTCTGCTCCTCCGTCCGCTTCTCGTACTCCGGGTTGTGGAGAAAGAAGTTGCGCAGTCCGTGCACTTCTCCCAACCGTCCGTCCCACAAAGGTTCCACCAGTGCGGGCAGGGGGAGTTTCGCCGCGTACTTGGGGTCCGACTTGGGGAAGCGGACGGACTTGTGGATGCGCTCGTGGAACACCTTGTAGGCGGCCGCCAGCCAAGCGGTGAAATCCATGTGGCTCGAGGCGATCCGGCGCAGCCGCTGCAGGTCGACCGGCGGCGCCGCGTCGAACAGCGCGTAACCGAGCCGGGGCACCGACGCCGCGCAGATCTCCGAGTAGAGCCCGAGGACGGTCTCCACCTGCGTCTCCCAGCGCTCCCGCCGGGACGGGTCGAGCACGGTGCGACGGGCCGCGACGACGACTGCGGCAGGGTCGATCTGCAGCGCGGGCAGCCGCCTCTGCGCCGGCGCACCGACGGACCTGACGACGCCGCTGCCCAGCTCCGCGAAGTACTCCTCCAGCACTTCCACCCCGCCGATGCGGTGCCGGTCGCCGCCGGCGACGTCGACCAGCTGCTGCAGCAGTTCGTGGTTGGGGACCAAGTGCTGGGGCGGCTGGAGCCGGACCTTCTGCTGCTTGCAGTAGGCCTCCCACCAGCGGCCGAAGAGCGTCTGATCGCTGATCCCCACCGCGTGGAGCCGGATACCGAGCTCCGTGTGGAGTTCCTCCATCGTCGACACCGGGTCTTCCGTACCCACGACCGACTCCCCGCTGCGGTCCTCGCTCATCGGCGCCCAGTGCGCACCGTCGCTCACGAGGACGATGAGCTTGTCGTTGTCGGGGACGCCGTGCCGGTAGAGCAGCTCACCCGCTCGATGCAGGGCCTTTCCGATGTCGGTGGGCTGGTCACCGTGTTTGAGCAGGGTGACGGCACCCCGCAACTGCTCGAGACTCCGGTCGCCGGGAGCGGTCGTCACCTCGGCCATGCCGTCGCGCCCGGGGAAGAGCACCTGGGTGGTGAGGTCGAAGCGCACGAGGGCGAACCGCGTGACCAGACCGTCCACCTGAGCCCGCGCGTCGATCATCGTGCGCAGGGCCCTCTTGAGCGCTTCCATCCGGGTCACTCTGAGATCCCTACGGATGCGGAAGCCTTCACGTGCGTCGGGGATGTCGTTGGCCCCCATGGAGCCGCTGCAGTCCGCCAGCACCACGATGTCGACAGCGCTCCGCACACCCGGGGCGAACACGCTGATCCTCGTCTCCGCGCCGATGCTCAGCAATCCGTTCAGCGCCTGCCCGGACCGATCGCTGACGGAACGCACCCGGAAGGGGTGCCCGCCGACGTCGATCCACTCGTCCGCGTGTCCGTGACCGTCCCCGTACACGAAGACGTGGCCGAGCAGGAGCGTCGAGTTCTGTACGCGTCGGGTGGCTTCGTCCAGGGAGAGTTCGGCCGGTGACTCCAGCTCCACCGTCGCAGGCACCCGCGCTTCCACGGGCCTCAGGTGCCACGGCGCCTCCGCCAGCCCGTGCTCCAGGGCCAGCTGTTCGGGAACGACCAGCACGTCCTCGGGCAGCTCGAGTACGGGGACCAGCCGCACGGCCACGGACCGGTCGGAGCCGGCGCCACGCGGCAGCAGCACACCCGCGGTCTCCGCCGAGAGCCGACGACCGGACAGGGCCAGCCGGTTGCCTGCCACGAGCCCCTGCCCGGTCGCCGTGATCAGCCGCGTGTTGTCCGGCGTAAAACCGGGGAGACTCATTCCCGCTCCAATTGGATGTTGATACCGAGCCGCGTCCGCAGATCCTTCACCACCGAACCGCCGGTGCCGATGAACCGGCTGCGCATCTCCTGGGGGACCCGTACGAAGAGGATGTTGCTCTTGCGCCGGTAGTCGGAGAACGTGACGGCGTCCGCGAGCTCGTGCTTCCCGGACTGCTGCAGCAGCGTCCGCAACCGTGCGAAGTGCCCGCGTCCCTCTTCGTGGCTGTCGCGGAACCGCTGCACGTCCTCGCGCCGTGACGCCGCCTGTTCGTCGAGTAGGCCGAGAGCCGTCTGCACGAGGTTGCCGCTGTCCCGGGCGCCGCGGCGTCGCAAGTCGTCCTGGAGCCGTACGAACAGGGCGTCGACCGCCCCCATGTCGAGGACGCACTGACAGGTGTTGATGAAGATGTGCCGGACGATGCCGATCCGCGGCAGGAAGGCCCGGCGTCCGCCGTGCCGGCTACCACGGCGGGCCTGGGAACGTGCCACGGTACCCGCCACGACGAGGGCGACCAGGGCCTCGGGTGCGGAACCGCGCAAGTCGCCGTCGTGCCGGCTGCACAGCGCGAGCCCCTTGCTCCGCGATCCGTAGATCTGCCACCGCATGACGTGCTCGCCACAGACGCGGCGGCCGCAGGCGCGCGCGTCGTCCAGGGTGCGGTGCTCGCAACGGATGTGCCCCGTGGCCGGGCAACCGGGCCGCTCACAGGCGGGGAAGCGGTCGGCGTGGCAGTCCACGCAGTAGGCCAGGGAGGCATCGCCGGGGTGCGACACGAGGTGGTCGTCGCACCACGCCCGCCCCGAACGGCAGCGCGTGCCCCCGCACCAACTGCGGGCCGACCGGCCGCATCGGCAGGTGGGTACGTGCCGGGCGCAGGAGGCCCGGAGACTGCCTTCCAGGAAGACCGCGTGAGCGTCGCAGACCCGGCCGGGCCTCTCCTTGGTGCCGCAGCCGGTGCAGGAGAACGGGGCATAGGTGGTCACCCCGGAGGCCCGGCACGTGTCGCAGGGGTACCTGACCCGCGGCGGCTCCAGAACTCCACGTACGGCGAAGGGGGTCGCCGCGCTGAAGGGCACGGGCGCCGTGGCCGGGCTGAGGAACCAGACCCCGACCTCTCCCTCCTCGCCGAAGTCGAGCCGCACCCGCGGCCCCGAACGGGGGTCGACCGTCACCAGGACGGGCTCCAGCCGTTCCCACAGTTCCACGTAGCCGTCGGGCGATCCGGGCACCTTCCGGTGGGCCCGCAGATCCAGCATGACGGGCACGGCGGCCGCGACATGTGCCGTGGTCATCAGGTGGCCTCCTCGGCGGCGTCGGTCCCGTTGGCCCCCGCCGGTGCGACCAGCAGGAGCTCCACCGTGCCGCGGCGTTCCTTTGCCTTTCCGGTGTACGTCGTGTCGGTGAGCAGGACGGATCTGACGCCGCCAGGCGGCCGACCGAGCGCGCGAAGTCCCGCCCGTACCCGCGGACGGTCGGCTTCGGGCACGTCCCAGTGCAGGAGCGCGAGTCCCGACTCGCCGGCGCTGCTCAGCGCGCGACCGGCCGCGGGTTCGTCCCACGACGACAACGGGCTGTCGCAGCCGACCTGCTGGGCGCGCCGCGGGCGCAGCGCACGACGCAGGGCCTTCGCCTCCTCGCGGTCCCGCTGCCGCAAGGGCCGGGTGAGATCGGGAACGGTGGCCGAGCGACAGTACGCGCGCAGCGCCTCGACGATCTCGTCGGGCGTCCGGTCGGCACCCGCCACCACGTCGAGAAGCCGCTCGGCGGACAGACCGGCGTGCGGCCCGCCGCGTTTGTCCGAACGAGGGGCCGGGCGGCCGGCCGCTGCGTCCGTCCGGCGCTGTCCCGACGTTCCGGTGGTCTCCTGACGGTCCGGCACGGGTCGTGCGGGGGCCAGCTGCTCGGCGAGCCAGACGCGGGCGGCCGAGGTGCTGCCTGCCGCACGGTCCAGGTTGGCGGCGCTGACATGGTCCTTGATCAGCCACTCGGTCGACCTCAGCCCCTGCGCCAGCCGGTCGGCCGCCAGCAGGCCGGTGTCCTGCTCGTGCCACCGGGCGAGAAGGTCGTTCTCGTTGCGCACGAAGCCGTCGGAGGACCCGTCGGCGGTGAGCTCCAGGCCCAGGAAGATCTGGGAGAGCTCGTCGGGGTGGGTGTCGAGCTGCCGGAAGTACGGCAGGAGTTCGGCGAGCATCGCCGACGCCGCCTGCCGCGCCGTGACCATTGCCGTCGTGGACGTCCGAGCACCGTTCGGCTTCGCCGGTCCACCAGCCGACGACCGCTGCTCGACGTCGAACTGTGCGGCCAGCCCGTGGGCGATCGCCCGTGAGCGATTGCGCTCCAGCACGGGCTGCGGGACGGAGCGCACCCGCTGGCCCGTTCGTTCCAGGTCCCGGACCCGCATCGCGATCGCCTGCGCGACGAGTGCGTGCGCCATGGCCGAGGAGATCGACATCTGGGCGTCGAAGAGGCGGAGGGCCACGTCGCCCTCCGCCGCGAGGCTCGCCTCACCCAACGGGTTGACGTCCATCGCCTCGAGTCGGGCCAGCCGCTCGTTGCGCCGCAGCCCGGACCGTACACGGTCGAGGTGCTGAGGGGAGAAGGAGGCGATGTAGCGCGTCGCGACCTGGTCGGTGGCCCGGGAGAGGCGTGCGGAACCCTGGGGCGAGGCACCAGCGGGACCATGGAGTTGGCGTGCGGTCAGGGAGATCAAGGACGGCGAGTACTCACGGACCAGGTTGCAGAGCAGTTCGCGCTGTACGTCACTCACCACTTCGAGGGAGTGCAGGTCCGCGCACAGCCCGCCCGCCGGATCGTCACCCCCTCCGGGGAGCCAGCCGCTCGGCATCAGGAGACCGCCGGCCTTCTGCGTCTCGCCGGCAACGACGGCGACGGCCTCGGCCAACGCCCCGGCCACGGCCCTCCGCATGGCCTGGTCGTGCAACACGACCTGTCCCGTGTCGATCCACACGGCGGCAGAGGCCCGGGGGATGCCACGCAGGGTCAAGGGCACACCGGTGGGCAGGACGGGTAACCGGGGCGGCTTGGTCAGCAGCCGCGCCGTGATCGCCGCCCGGGTCTCCAGGCCGTACCGGTCCCGGTCTCGGGACCGGCCGATCACCGTGTACCCCTTGGCCAACCGCTGCCTGAGCGGTCCCGAACGGTAGAGCGTGACAAGCAAGAGAAATCAGTCCTCCGGCCTTCGAAGTTCGGCGGACGCGAGCCCGCGCACGGCGGGGATCGCGCTGAAGAGCACGACCGTCATCACAAGCGCCGCGAGCGTGCTGAACAGCAGCGTCTTCGGCCCGGGCTCTCCCCACAGCGCCCCGGCCGCATAGGCGACGGCGAACGGCAGCCCGATGGTGGACAGCAGCCCGACGGCGAGCCCGCTGCGCCGGGCACGGGCGGTCTCCACATAGCGGGCGGCATCGGCGAGCGCCGTCCCAGCCTGTGCGAGGAGACCGGGGAGCCGGTGCTGCTCCTGGAAGCGCTCGAGGAGCGTGTTGGCGTTGCCGTGCACGGTGATGTGGGAGGACCACAACGCCCGCCGCAGTTCGATCTGCTTACGCTCCAGGTCGAGCAGACGACGGGCCTCCCCCGGCCGCGCGGGCAGCCGGGCCAGGGCATTGGCAAGGAAGTTGACGCCCAGCACCTGCCACCGCCCGAGGAGGAACCCATCGAGGTAGATGGTGTGGACGAGCGACGCGGCCATGGGGTGGAAGCCGGCGTCGTCGCCTGAGTCCGGTGAGGTGCCGACGAAGGCCGCGCCGTCCCGTAACACCAGCGCCTGCCAGTCCGCGGAGAGGCGAACCCTCCCGGCGAACAGCCCGTCGTCCTCCGGATCAGGCGGGAAACGGTCGATCGGCGTGGCGGACGCCGACAACCACAGCCATTGGTCGCGGGCGCCCCACCCCGCGTAGGCCGGCGGCATCACCTCGGGCAGGGCGCCGTCGTCGAACGTGACGTGCGACAGGACCCATGCCTTGCGCTCGGATTCGAGGGGCCGGACCCCGGCGGGCAGCAGTCGCGCGTACTCCGCGCGCATCGCTTTCAGGTCGCGCAGTCGCGGGAGGTCGTTCAGCGGATCGCCGGACAGCCGTACGTGGAGGACGACGACAGCCCGCCGGGGCGCGTCCGAGGCCAGGACCGGGGGCAGGCGCAGCATCTCCATCGCTTCCACCACCGGTGCGGCGGGCATCCCGCCGGAAGCAAGGGGGAAAGGGGGAACGGAACGGTGCCAGCGGGAAGGATGACCGATCGCCCCGTAGAGGGATTCTCCGACGCGCGCCTCGAAGTACGTCATCCGCCGTTCCCGGTCAGCCACTCCGGCCGCCAAGCTCACCGGCAGGGGGCCCTCTGCCCAGTCAGGCGCCGGTGGTCCGTCCGCAAACGTCTCGACATCGAAAACGACACACGCCGACCCCCGTTGTACGGACATGTACCCCCCACCGTTGGTTCCGGCTCCCGTGACGCATGCTACTGCCGTTCCTGACATCTGTTATGCGGATCGGATCGGAGCCGGTCAGTCCGATTCGTTACGTCAACGGCGCCGCCGATCGCCCGGGTTGGGCCCCTCGACCAACCAGCGACGATCCCTCGGGCAGGACCTGGGCACGGGCGGAGCGTCCACCCACGCCCCGCCCTTCACTTGCGGCCGACGCCCGCGTACATCGCAACGTCCGGCGTCGGCGTCTCCGGCCGCCACGCGGAGCATGACACCACCCCGGGTGCCAGCAGCTCCAGGCTTTCGAAGTAGCGCACGACGGCGTCAGGGGTCCGCTGCGTGAGCTTCGGGGTGCCATGCTCGTTCCAGAACGCCACCGCCGCGTCGACATCCGGCATGTCGGGGTGAGTGACCGTGTGGGACAGGACGAGGTGGCTGCCGGGGGCAAGCGCGTCCATGAGCCTGCGGACGATCGCGTACGACTCCTCGTCGTTCTCGACGAAGATGACGACCCCGAGCAGCATCAGCGCGACCGGCTGCGAGAGGTCGAGCGTCTTCGCTGCGGCGGACAGGATCGTGTCGACGTCCCGCAGATCGGCGTCCAGGTAGTCGGTGCGGCCCTCGGGCGTCCCGACCAGCAGGGCACGGGCGTGCGCCAGCACGAGCGGGTCGTTGTCCACGTACACGACACGCGCGTCGGGGGCGACACGCTGGGCAACCTCGTGCGTGTTGTCGGCGCTCGGCAGCCCCGTCCCGATGTCCAGGAACTGCCGGATGCCCTCCTGCTCGGTCAGGTACCGCACCGCCCGCCCCAGGAACAGCCGGTCCGCCTTCGCGTACTCCCCGATCCCGGGATGCAGCTCGCGGATCCGGTCGCCGGCCTCCCGATCGACCGGGTAATTGTCCTTACCACCGGTCCAGTAGTTCCATATCCGGGCGGTGTGCGGCTGGGACGTGTCGATGCGCGATTCGATGTCCGTCACGCCTTCAACGTATCGCAGCGCTCTGGCAACTCCCTTACGGTGATGACACTTTGACCCCAGTTGTTCACGTGGACCGCCCGCCGGTGGCGCTCCCGCTGGAGCGCGTCGCGTGCGGCACGGTTGACGGTCCGCACCGCCCCGATCTCATCGAACTGGAGGAGCGATGCTCCCTTGCCTCCGGTGAGCGGCTCGGAGCGAACTGATGTCGTCCGGCCATAGGGCATCGACACCGCTGACGCGGGCGTCCACTCGGGCCTCGGCTCCGACACATAGGTGCCGGCAGGCGTGGCGTCGTACCCCATGGTCCGGGTGGCGGCCTCCAAGCTCGGGTAGTCCCGTCCTCGGCCGTCGGGACGGCCAGGGCCTGGTGCTCGACGCGCGCGGGCATTCGGCGGTCTTCGACCAGCTCCGCGTCCAATACCTCGTCGATCTTGCTCATGGCCGTACCTCGGCGATCCAGCGGCGCAGCGCCGCCAAGTCCTCCGAAGAGGCGTGCTCCTGGGCGTACGTCACGACCACGTCGTACAGCGCGCCTTCCAGGTGTTGCTGCTCCTCGAACCGCCGGAGTACCGCGCGGGAGAAGTCGCCGACCGTGGTGTCGCCCTCCTCCTCCGCCTTGGCCGCCGCGTTGTGGAAGGCCGCCGCGACGAGCAGGTGGGCGGTCGCCTCGTCCTCCGGGGTCACCGCCGGGCCCCCGGTACTCCCAGCGCCGGGTGCTTCTTCAGCGACCACCCGACTCCGGCTTCGGCCGTGCCACCGCAGTAGCAGCAGCGCGTCGTGACTGCCAGGCGGCGGGCGAAATGCCGGCTGAACAACCCCTGGGAGCACGGCCGGCATGCGCTCGCCCCGGTGAACGCGACGAGGAAGGTGTGGTCGAGCCGGGCGGATCGGATCGGCGGGTTGTCCGGCCCGTGCATGCAATGCATCTGCCGCCCGTCGTCCTGCGTCCAGTGCACCGGGCCCACAGCCGTGCGGGGGCAGCCGCACACTTCGGCAACGTACGGAGCCGTGGCACGGTCGAGAGCCGCGATCTGCACGGGGTTCGGGCAGTGCGGCAGGAGCCGTACAGACAGGTCGCTCACGATGCCCTCCGGCCGTGCCCGCTGTACCAGGGAAGTGCGAGGCCGTCGTTCTCCGCGCGCGGCACCAGGTGCAGGTGCAGGTGGAAGACGGACTGGGTCGCAGCACGGCCCCGCGAGGTGATGACGTTCATCGGCCGGTCTCCGGCGGCAAGTTCTGCCGCACGGCGCATCGTTGCCGCCGACACCTCGGGATCCTCGCCGAAGTCGGCAACATGCTGCTTCGGGATGACCAGGGTGTGGCCGTCGACGACCGGGCCGAGCGGTACGAGCGCGAGCGCGTCGTCCCACTCTCGCACGACCGTGGCAGGCGCACGACCCGCGACGATCTCGCAGAACACGCAGATGCTCATTGGTAGGGGGCCCATTCTGGAAGGAAGTCCGGATGGTCGGACCAGGTCATGGCCATGCTGGTGCAGTAGAAGAGGACCAAGGCCAGGCCCTCCGCGTCATCGATCTCGGCGCAGTTGGCCGCGACGGTCCGCATGGCCGCGGTCGTGCCGACGATCCCGTGGAGGGCGCTCCGGTCGTCCGGCTTCAGATGCTCACCGGCGAGGAGAGGTTGGACACGAGCTTCGATGAACGCCCTGAGTCCCTCGATGTCACTCATCACTTCACGCGAGCTGGGCGGCTGATGTTCGGGCATGTCAGTGGCGTTCCCCTGCTCCGAATCTTGGCTCTTGAGAGAACCATTATCCGGAGCTGGACGTTCAGATGCCCCCGAACCACGACGTGGAGGAGGGCATCCGCCGGGCAATCGTTCCGTCACGGACGACCCACTTCCGCCGATCGCCGGCACCCTCTACTACTCGGTGATACCGTGTAGTGGTACTCAGCAGCACAGAGTACCGACAGGGCTGAGGAGGACTCGCGTGGACGACCTGACGGAGATGCTGAAGGGCACGCTCGAAGGGTGCGTGCTCGAAATCATCGGCAACGAGGAAACCTACGGGTACGCCATCACCCGTCAGTTGAACGAGCTCGGCTTCGCCGACGTCGTCGAGGGGACGGTGTACACCATCTTGCTGCGGCTGGAGAGAAACGGACTCGTCCAGGTGACGAAACGACCATCCGGGGTCGGTCCACCGCGCAAGTTCTACGCGCTCAACGACGCCGGACGCGAGGAACTCGCGAAGTTCTGGGCGAAGTGGCAGTACGTCTCATCACGCATCGACAGGCTCAAGGAAGGCGGGAGATGAACTTCTGGGAGACCATCACAGGCAGCGATCTCACCAGGGAATGGAAGGCGTTCGAAACCCGGGCCCAGGCCCTGCCGGACGACTACCTGGCGGCGTGGGAACAGATCAAGGGCCACCTCTTCCCCCATGGGGACTTCACCGGCCGCAACCTGATGCCGATCCTCGACGCCGCCCTGGGGTTGCTCGAAGAAACAGCGGCGGACGGGCAGAGCGTCCACGAGGTGCTCGGCGACGACATCCGGGGCTTTTGCACCGCGCTGGCCGGTGGAGAAGGGGCCCGAACCCATCGCGACCGGTGGCGCGAGCAGTTGAACAGGAACGTCGCAAGGAAATTGAGCCGGCTGGGAGGCTGACGTGAGCATCCACGACATCACCGAGGGCAAGAAGCAGTGGCGGGCGCACATGGCTCGGGTCAAGGCGCTCCCGCCGGACTACCAGATCGTCTACAAGGAGATGCAGAGGTACCTGTTCAAGGTCGGACCGATCCACCTGCCTGACGGGCCCCTGCTCCCCGGCATCGTCGACTTCTTCGAAGAAGGCGTCGCCGGGGGCAAGGGGGTCTTGGAACTCATCGGCAAGGACGTCGCCGCGTTCTGCGACGACCTGGTCAAGGACTCACGCACCTTTGCGGACGTCCATCAGGAGTCCATCAGCGGGGAAGCCGGCACGGCCGAGAATTAACACCCGTCGCCTCATATCAGTGGGCGTGCTGCACCGCTTCGTGGGCGAGGAAACCGGTCGCGCCCCGTGAGGTGGGCCGTTAACCTCCGCCGGAGCGTAGTGAGGTACGACACGCGACCGTGAAGGGGAGCCGTTCATGGGGATCGAGGGCGTACGGACCGACCGTCTGGGCCTGCTGCTCGACCAGTTCGACAAGGCCAGGGAGATGGCCGGGGTGCGGCTGGCGGGGCTCGGCGACGAGGAGTACCTGTGGGAGCCGGTGCCCGGCTGCTGGTCGCTCCGACGGCGCGCCGAGGCGACGACTCCGCGGGCGTTCGGGCCGGGCGAGTGGGTGATGGACCTGGGCGCCGCGGACATCCCGGCCAGCGAGTACGCGGAGGTCGCCCGGCAGGCGGCCGGCGGCATGTCGGTGGAGAAGATCGCCGAGGACTGGAGCGTGACCGTCGAGCGGGTCGAGCAGATTTTGGCGCACACCGGCGCACCGGAGCCGGACGAGACGCCCGTCACGACCATCGCGTGGCGGCTGGGCCACCTGCACTACCAGTTCGCGGGCAGCTGGGAGTGGACCTTCGGCGAACGACGGCAGGACCCGAAGCAGATGATCGACTTCTCCCCTTCGGCGGCCCCGACCCTGGAGCGCTTCTGGCCGGTGATCGACCGCTGGCGCGCGGACGTCGGCGCCCTCACCGAGGACCAGCTCGACACGGTCGGCCTCTCGCAGTACCCGTACGGCTCCGACCCCGAGGAACCGTTCATCTCCGTGTTGTGGGGGGCCAACCTCGAACTCGTCCACCACATGGCCGAGATCTCATTGCTCCGCGACCTGTGGCGGGCCCGCTTCACCACTCCCCGATAGGGCCCGGCGCGCCATGGCGTTTCCGATCCAGGTGCTGACCGCCCTCTTCGGGCGGATCATCCGGGCTTCGCCGACCCTGCCCGGGGCCCACCCACGACCTGACCCCCTTACGTGCGCACGGCCTCGTCGAGGCCCTGGACGAGGCCGGGTTGGAGTGCTCGGCGGACCGCGCATACCAGGCGATGCACCTGCGGTCGCTTTGCGCCAGGGAGACGCGTCCGGTGAAGATGGTGCGTCCGGTGAGGTCAGCGGAACCTGCCGAAGAGGGGTCCGGCTACCGGCCGGGGTGACTGACCAGGTCGACGACCGCCGGAGGGATGCCGGGAGACGCCGCCGCGATCGAGGTCCGTGAGGGTCGGAGGCTGATGGTGCGGCAGCCGGTCAACGAGGGCCGGCCATGCCGTACGCGGCGAGGTCTGGGATCGGCCTGCTGAGACTGCGTCACGTGCAGGAGCCCCCGCAAGACTTCACCGGGCGGGGGCAGGGTCAGTCAGCCCTTGAGGTCGATCGTGAAGCGCCTCGTGCCCGTAGCGATCGTGTCGGCGTGGACCGAGCCACGAGCCCGGTCGTATTCCCCGGTGCCGCCGGTGATCCCGTTGTCGAACGAAGGGGGAGGGCCCGGGTTGAGATGGCCGAAGACCATCCCCTGCACGGAGAGCTGGCCGCCCGGGAGGGTGTAGGTCACGACGCACACCTCCGCTCCGCCGTCGGCGACCCGGGTGGTGGTGCAGGTGCCGGCGGTCTCGCCGACCTGCTTGCCGGCCTCGTCGAAGAGGATCGAGCGGACGACGGTCCGATCGCCCTGGGCGGGGGCGCCGCCGGGGTTGACGGGGAAGCGCGACTGCTCCGCGAGCCGGCCGATGAGTGTGATGACCCGATCCTTGCCCTTGGCGTGGGCGGAATCGGTGTCCGTCACGGAGGCGGCCGCGACAGGGGCGCAGGCGAGAAGGGTGACCAGCGCAGTGGCCGTGCCGAGGCAGGCTGCTCTGATGGGGCGCATCGTGTGGCTCCTGAGGTTGATGCTCATGGATGGTCCGATGACGCATTCATAACCTCAGCTCTGCCGCGCGCGGCGCGACCACCGGAAGATCCGACCAATCGGACGAGCCCAGGACGAGAGACGGCCCGTCCGGCGGCGAGCTTGGTGATGTCGGCGGCGGACCATCCCTGTTGGTCACCGCCCCCGTTCCTTCAGATTCACGTTCGGGCCTGCCCCGACGGGATTCGCTGCATGCCGGGAGACAGGTACTCCGGCCCCTGACCGGCAACGGGGAGCAGGCGACCGCCGTGGGCGTCATCGGCGGAGCAATGGCCACCGCCGGCGGCATCCAGATCACGATCAACGTACGCCGGTAGTCGTCGGGCCTGACCGGTTCGCACAAGCGGCCCCGGACCAACCGGTCCGGGGCCGCTGGGTTTCCTATGGGCCCGCCGGGGTCCCAGTAGTTCTCGCCGAAACAACGCTAAGCACTGCAACCCAGCTCAGAGGATGAATCAGGGCAGCCGCAGCGGGGAGGGCCCGCCATCGCGCGGGGTACTGGAGGAAATCGCTCGCCTGGCGCCGGCGGTGTCATCCTGTGGTCGTCCCCGGCTTCCGTCGCACGGACGAGCGCCGGTCATCCCGGCGGCGGACGCTGAGCCCCACCCTGCACGCGAAGATCGACAACGTCGGATCTCGTCGGGGAGGGCGCCCATGACCACGCATGCCAGGGCCACAGCAGCAGCAACGGCAGCCAAGATGTCAGTCGGCGCGCCGGCCGGCCGCAGGCCCGTCGAGCCAGTTCCCCGCTGGGCGGTCCGGGCGGCCCATGCCATCCCACTGTGTGTCCTGCCGTCTGGGTTATGGCGTGTCGCGCTGGTGCTGGGCCTGGCCGGCTACGACGCGGACTACCACTGGGCGGTGTGGGAACGCCCGTACGTGATCGGGCTGTCCGTGGTCTCCGAAGGACTCGCGCTGCTCGCCCTCGGGCTGGTGCGGCCGTGGGGCGAAGTCGTCCCGCGTTGGGTGCCTGGGCTGCGTGGTGGACGGATCCCGATCGCGGCGGTGGTCATTCCGGCCGCACTCGGGGCAGCGCTGATCATGATGTTCTGCGCGTACGGCGTGCTGAACCAGATCTTCGGTTTCGTAGAGCCGATGAACGAGAACGGCGAGGGTTTCCCTACCAGCGGTCCGGCCGCCTGGGCGCTGTGGACGACGTACGCCCCGCTCCTCGCCTGGGGCCCCCTCCTGGCGATCCTCACCGTCGCGTACTACCGACGCCGCCGGGCGAACGACGCATCAGCTGCCGCCCGGCCCGAAGCCGGGTAGCCGGTCCGGATCGTGCCTGCCGTTGCGCTCGCCTCGGCACGGGTGCCCGTCGGGCCTCCCGCTCGAGGGCCTTGGCACGCCGGGCACGCTCGCGGGCGGCCTTGTTACGCCGCTCTCGCAGTCCTGGAGGCCCCAGCCCCAACGGCGGCAGGGCACCTCGAGCAGCCACAGGCCCGGGTCGCGGCCGCGCCGGGGATGATGGGGATGGAATGACGGAACGAGAGGTCAGGAGCTTCCATGGCGAAGCGGGTTCACCAACCCCGTGAGGACGCGGAGTTCGATTTCATCCTCGGGATGAGCGAAGTCCCGGTCCTCGCATACTTCACCGGGACATGGCCCAAGGCAATCGAGCCCTGCCGGGCGATGGACCTCGTCGTGGGTGGCATCGCAGACGAGTACGCGGGCCGCCTCACGGCCGTCCGCACCGACATGACGCGCTGTCCGGCCGCAACCCAGCGATACGGGATCACCGGAGCCCCGTCCTACGTCCTGCTGAAGGACGGAGAGGTGGTGGCGCACGGCACCGGTCCCATGACCACCGCCGAGGTACGGGAACTCCTGGACGGCCACCTCTGAGCGGCCGCCGCGGCACTGCGGCCGCGACCCCCGTCACGCAGCGCCGCCCGTGTTGGAGCCGAGACAGCACGTCCACGGGTTTCACGCTCGCCGACAGGACGACTCCACCCTCGACTGCAGACTGACGATCGACCGGTGCGCCTTGGCTCGCTCACCAGAAGCGGGACGAGTTTGGGGCTTCGGTACGAGACTCGCTGCCTGCCGTGGCGATCTCTGCACAGTTGCTGGGCCAGGGGCCGCAGAAGGGACAGGAGAAGGATTCGATGGTTCCGACATCGATGACCCCTCCGGGGTGCTCGCAGTCCAGAGCCCACTCTTCGCATCGGCAGGGTTCAGGGTGTGGGGTCGAGGTCCCCGTACACGTTGCCGGCGTAGCCACGCCTGTTTCTGAACCGGGCGGATGGAAAGGGCTGGGCAGGTGGCGGCTGCCGGCAGCAGGAATGGTGCGGCTCCCGCAGCTCACTATGCCGCTTGTCAAGTGATACGCGGGTCACGCGCGCATGTGGGACGGCCGTGGTGTCCACGGGACAACAGGCGCGGTAGTGTGCGGGAAGCGTCGCGTGCCGGTGGCAGACCGTGTCAGGCATGGAGGCGCCGGATCGAAGGAGGCCGACGATGTATTTGTCGCACCCTTCGCTCTCGCGTGACTGAGCGCGAGACGACCAGGCTCGTCGCCTGGAGCCAAGAACTCCGCCGGGTGCACGGCCGACTGAGGGAAGCGCTGTCCGTGACGCGCGCCTCCCTCGCCGACGGCACCCCCGGTGAGGCGGCCACCCGTGAACTGCTGCTGTATTGCCATGGCTTCTGCACGGCTCTCGACGCCCACCACCAGGGCGAAGACCGCACTCTGTTTCCAGCCATCGCAGCTGCGCATCCGGAACTCCGGCCGGTGCTGCGCTCGCTCGAGCAGGATCACTCGATGATCGCCCACCTGCTCGGCAGCCTCCGTGCCTCGGTCGACCGGGCCGCGCCGCCGGAGGAGCTTGACCACCACCTCGAAGGCATCGCAGCGATCATGGAGAACCACTTCCGCTACGAGGAGCGGCAACTGCTCACTGTGCTCGAAGCCCTTGAGCTGGCAGCCATACCCCAAGAGGTACTGGGCCCGATATGACCCCACGCTCTCTGCGAGGGTGAGCAAGAGCAGGTTGACGGCCGTCATCACATCCCCCGCGAAGATCAGCCAGGGCACAGACAGGTGGCCAGGTGCACGGCGACCATGCCGAGGACCAGGAACACGCACAGGACGTAGAACGGCGGCGAACCAGTCGCGTCCGGTGCCGCCCCGCTCTCTGCGAGGTGCTGAGTGGTCATGCGCTCATGCTCCCTGCCGTCACCCGCGCGGCCTGAACGGGCCCACGCCACAAGGGCCACCCCGAGAATCGGAACATGGAGTCGGGGCACGGCATCTGTCCAACGGGACTGAGCCAGCGGGACCGGCCGGGCGGGGGCGCGCGGTGCTGGGCTACGAGTACACCTGCCACCAGCGGTCCGCCTCAGCGCGAGCCACCTCGGCGTCGTACTGACCCGCGTCGAAGTGGAGCTCCGGAGGGGGGTAGGGCGCGGGGGTGTGCGCCGCCCACGGAACCTCCCAGTCCGACCACTGCACGATCTCCCCGAACCGCTGCACGAGCACGGCCAGGATGCCGCAGCAGTCACCGGTACAGTCCGGTTCCCCCAGCTCCAGGCGGCGCGCCTCGCCGGTCGCCCGGAGAGGGCTGGGACCGGCGGCCGGCAGTGCATCAGCCACGTACGGCCCGCGGCCGGCGTACGGTCCGGATCCGCCGACCGCCTCCTCGACCAAGTCCTCGCCGTTGACCCAGAACCGCACCTGGGCAGGGAACCGGGGTCCCGGCGGCAACACCCTGATCTCCAAATGATCGAACATCAGATCACCCTACGGGGCGGGCCGGCGGCGGCGCGCGACCAGCCGACGCCTACCTCCACCCGGCCGACGGGAAGGTCCACGAGGTGCCTGCCGTTCTCGTGAACATCGACCACGGCCCAGGCGGGGCGTCTCCCGAAGACATGCACATCTGCCGTCGGAACTCGGGTTCTGGCTCAAGTTCTGTGGAGCAGTGACGATCCGTCACGGTTACGGGACGAGAGCGGCGCGGGTGATCACGCGTCCCCTAGTCTGACGAGGCTTCGATCGATTCGAGCCAGGGGTGGGGATCCGTATGGCAGCTCGCACGACCGACGACACGAATCCGGGACGAAAGCAGTGGCTCTCGTCCCGTGAGGGAACGGGGCGGCTCCGCCTCCTCCTCGCGGCCGTCGCAGCGCTGCTCGCTGTCGGCCTCGCCACGGGCTGCTCCGCCCCGGGGGGCTCGCTGCGCGTCGTCTGGGAGGCCCCGGTCGACGACAACGCCCGGGACTACGGGAACGGTGCCTGGCTGGTCGGCGACACGCTTGTCCGCAGTCGGTACGACGCCGTCACCGCCTTCGACGCCGGGTCGGGCGAGCGGCGCTGGGAGTACGCACCGCCCGGTCACGGGCATGTGTGCGCGGTCGGTCGCCGTGCGGCCGGTTCCGTCGTCCTGCTCACGCGGGGGAACCGTGGCCCGGGCGGTCAGGGCTGCGCGACCGTCGCTGCGCTGGACCTCACGACCGGCCGGGAGCTGTGGCACGTCCGGCGCGCCCCGGCCGACCTGACGGAGTCGCTCACCGACGTAGTTGCGGTCGGCGGCGGGCTCGCCGTGCTGAGGGACGGCGACGACCGCTGGATCCTCGAGACGATCCGGCCTGCCGTTCCGGGGTCGGAGGCCCTGCGCGCTTTCGACCTGCGGACTGGCGCCCCGCGCTGGAAGGCAGCGGTCCCGGCGGGTTGTGTGCCCGAGCGAGTCTCCGCCGGCGAGCGACAGGTCCTCGCGGTGCTCACCTGCGGCCGCACCGAGCTACGGCTCGCCGCGTTCAACCGGGCCGACGGGAAGGCGCGGTGGTCCGCGCCGCTCGGCGGCCGCCCGACTCCGGGCACGGACGCGGAGGTGACGCTGCTGTCGACCGATCCGGTGGTCGTGCAGGTCGGCGGGACCGCGCAAGGCGGCCCTCCGGGCGCCTACCTCGCTTTCGGCGAGGACGGGACGGCCCTGGGCCGCATCGAGTCCGCCGGTGCTCACGGCACGATCCAGTCGCACCGGCCCGGTCTCGTGGCAGTTGCGGACGGGCGGCTTTACGCCGCCGCCGAGGCCAAGCGGGGCAAGGAGTACGTGAACCGGGTGGTCGCCTTCGATCTCGCGAAGGGCACCGAGGTGTGGCGGCACGACCTGACCTCAGGCCGCGCCCTCCTCGCGCTCGAAGCGGCCGGCGGCCGAGTGACCGCCCTCGCCCGCAGCCTCGGCCGCAGGCATGACGGCACGGAGGAACTGCTGGTCCTCGACGCCGCCACCGGCGACGAGCAGGACAGCCGCGACACCGGCTCCGACATCGACCACAAGACGGGCGAACTCGCGGGCCTGCTCACCTACGAGGACCGGGTCATCGCCGTGCGGTGGGGCTGGGGCGTGCGGCCCTTCTCGGCGTACGAACCGGGATGACGTCATGGATATCGGGCCGTGAGGACGCGCTTTCGGAAGGGGTTCGAATCCGGCGCGGCCGAACATCCGGCGCTTGAGCATCTTGATCCGCCTGACATGACCTTCGCCGATGCCTGAGGTCCAGGGCTGGGTGTGGCCTGGCAATGACGGCATCACGGTCTCGGTCGACGCCGGCGGCGAGCGTGTGGAGGCTGGGCAAGCCGTCCTGCCTGACAGAGTCGAGCCAGTCCGGCAGGGCGCCGGCAGGGGGTGGAGACCGCGGCTGTCACCGTGACGAGGACCTCCCCCGCTTCCGGCCCAATCCCGGCCACGGTCTCGGTCGCGGTCAAGCTCAGGCGCAAGAGCAGCAGTAGCAGTAACACATCAGCGCGCCATAACGGCCGACCTCGAAGGAGTACTCCTTGCCCGCCGGGACGTACATCCAGTCCCCGGCCGTGAGTTCAAAGCCGTTGTAGACGATCGACCCACCCGCGATGAACCGGATGCCGGCACCGTCGTTGTGCGCGTGCGGGGACGCCTGTGCGCCCGGCTCGGCAACCGTGATGTAGAGCTGGGACTCACAGGCCATGTACACCGGAAGCTGCCACTTACGGAATCCCGGCGGGACATTGTCGACCTCGAGAATCTTGAGCGCTTTCTCGACTCCCTCATCCCTCGACGTGATGATGCGGTTCTCGACGTCGAGTCCGCTCTCGCGGACCGCGTTCTTGATGCGCTCCACCCCCTGCTCGAACGTGAGCCTGTTGGGATCAAAGGTCTGCTTCGCCATGGATTTCTCCTCCTGCGTGTTCGCCGCGGACCGTCCGGTGCGTCCGGTCGAAGGAGAGGGTTTCCCGTCTGCTCCGGGGCCCACGGCGGCCGCCGAGGTTTCACTGCGACAGCGTCATCAAAACAGCCGTGTGGTCCAGACTCGGTCCTCGCCGAGACGCCCGAGGACCGCTACCTGGAGGCCCGCCGTGGTAGCCCGCAGGCGAGGTGCCGCGCATGCGCGGCTGAGGCCCACGAGCCATAACGCTGGGCTAGGGGTGGCGGGTTTCCCCTGCCTTCATGGGCGGCAGCAACCGGAGTGATGCCGTGAAGGGGGCGGGACGTGTGCAAGACGACTTACTGGTGGTGGGCTTCGACTTGAAGACCGGCCGTGAGGTGCATGTCGCGGAGCGGCCGCCGAACACTGGAAGCGGATCGGCTACGGAGGGGCGGGCCAACTGGGGTGTTTCTACTGCTTCCAGGGCTTCGAGGCTCCGCCGGGCACGCGGGTGCCGCTGGTGACGCGCGGCCGTCCGGGCGGAAGGGTCCGACGGTACTTCGTGCACCCGCCCGGAAAGGCTCCGGCCGGCGGCCATCACCATGGGTGGCGGGCCCGTCACCGGGAGTACGCACGGCAGGGCGTGGTCGACGTGTGGTTCTGGCGGGCGCGGGGCGAGTCCCGGGCACCAGGTCGTTGAACGCCGCCTGGCCGCCGGGAGGCGGCCGAAGCGGGGCTCGGTGAGGGTTTGGGCGAGCCGGCCCAAGCGCGTGAGCGGAAGCTTGATGCAGCTGGCTCGACCTTCGCCGGCTCGGCGCACTACCCCTACTCAGCGCACGCGCCCCCGCGCCTTCAGCGGGGTCGCGGGCAGCTCCGGGGCTGGAAGCGGGGCGCCGTCGTACCCCTTCACCTCGCCGAACCTGGTGCCGTTCATCCACCCCTCGCGAGCTTCTTCGATATCCTGCTGGGACCGTCCGATCCAGTTCCAGAACATGACGATCTCCTCCTCGAACGGCTCGCCGCCCAAGAGCATCAGGCCGGCGTCCGAGACCGCGCGCAGAGGGAGTTCCGTGCGGCCGCAGCCGAGGTAGAGCATCGAGCCCGGCAGGACCGGGACGCCGTCGACGTGGGCCTCCCCCGACATCGACAGGACCGCGTACTCGAAGTCCGGCTCCAGCGGGAGGTTCGTCTCCGTGCCCGCCGCCAGGGCGAGGTCGGCGCCGATCAGGGGGCTGTAGGTGGTGCCGGGCGACTCGGCGCCGTCGAGTTCGCCCATGATCACCGTGGCCGTCAGGCCGGGGGCGGTGACCTGCGGGAGGGTCGCGTGGTGCTGGAAGTGGGGCTCGACGTGGCGGTGGGCGTCCGGGAGCGCCACCCACAGCTGTGCGCCGTGGAGGAAGCGGGCGTGGGGCCTGGGGCTCTCCTCGGAGTGGGAGATCGCCCGGCCGGACGTCATGAGGCCCAGCTCGCGCGGGCGGATCGTCTCGAGGCTGCCCGTGCTGTCGCGGTGCAGGACCTCGCCCTCATGGAGCCAGCTCACCGTCTGGAGCCCCATGTGCGGGTGCGGCGGGACCTGCATCCCGGGCTCGTCGGCGATGTCGTCGGGACCGTAGTGATCGACGAACGCCCAGGCGCCGACCATGCGGCGGCCGAGGTTCGGGAGCAGGCGGCGGACTTCGGTCGACTCGCCGAGCTGGACATGGCGGGGGCTGAGGAGTTCCCGTACCGGCTCGGCGACGACGAAGCCGCGGCCGCCGCAGACGCTGAGGGCGGCCTGACGATCAAGATTGCTCATGACGCTCAACCTATTCCTGTCCGGGGACGACGTGGGCGTGTCCCCACGCGGAAATTCGTAGTGGAATCCTCAACCACTCTCCGGTGTTGACGACAGTGCCGCCCCACCGAGTGGCAGGGTAGGGATCCCACGAGGGAGTGCAAGTGAACGACACGTACTACGAGTTCGGAACAGCCGGTGAGCGCTGGGACCGCGCCCAGCTGTTCTTCGAGGCGAAGGAGTACCTGACGGCCGTCCGCATCCTGCGCGGCCTGGTCGCCGAGCACCCCGAGCAGACCGCCCAGCGCCTGCTGCTCGCGCGCGCCTACTACCACTCCGCTCAGCTGTCCCGCGCCGAGACCGAGCTGCGCGCCGTGCTCGACCGGGACCCGGTGGAGCACTACGCCCGGCTCATGCTCGGCCGCACCCTGGAGCGACAGGGGCGGGCCGCCGAGGCCGCGCCGCACCTGCGGCTCGCCGCCGCGATGACCGGGGAGCAGCTCGACTGAGCCCGAAGCCGCTCCCCGAAGGGACGGCGGCCCGCGCGCACCGGCCCGCCGGGTTCCGTGGCCTGCGCGAGGAGCCGCAGGCGGTTCGGTAAGGTCGTCGCGGGAGGTTCGAGCCGTGCGTACGGGACGAGTGGGACGCAGCAACACGCGAGCGGGCGGCGCCTTGGCGCAGCTGCTCCTCGTGGTGGTGCTCGCCCTCGGCGTCTTCGTGATGCACGCCGTGGGCCACCCGGAGAGCCCGTCGGACGCCGCGGCGGACGGCATGACACATGTCTCCGCCGCCCCGCACCAGACGGACGACGAGGCGCCCGCCTCCTCCTCCCACGATCCCGGCATGGATATGGACATGACCACGCTCTGCGTGGCGGTCCTCGGCATCTGGGCCCTGGCGCGGTTCGTCCTCGCCGCGCTCCGGCGCCGCCCCGACCGGCTGGTCGGGCTGCTCAGCCGGCTCACCCACGCGCTGGGGCCGAACGCCCCGCCGCGCATACCTCCCGACCTCGCTCAGCTGTCCGTTCTGCGGATTTAGGCCGAACCGCCACCGCGGGCACCTTGTGCTGCCCGCAGAAGCGTCCGTTCAGCCCTTTCCGCGCGTACGCGTCGCTCGCGTACGCGGTACGACAGCACACGAGGTGTGACACACATGCGTGCCTTCATCAACCCCACCAGCAGGAAGCTCGCACTCGCCGGTGCCGTGGCCGCCGCGGCGCTCCTGCTCTCCGCCTGCGGCTCCGACAGCGGCTCCACGAGCGGGATGGACCACGGCGCGAAGACCAGCGCGTCCGCCGGCGCCACTCCCACCGCCTCCGCCTCCGTCGGCGCCCCCGGCGCCTTCAACGACGCGGACGTCGCGTTCGCGCAGGCGATGATCCCGCACCACGAGCAGGCCCTCGCGATGGCGAAGCTCGCCGACGGGCGGGCCGAGGACGCCGGCGTCAAGAAGATCGTCGTCGATGTCGAGAAGGCCCAGGATCCCGAGATCCAGAAGATGAAGTCCTGGCTCAAGGGCTGGGGCAAGCCCGAGTCCGCCGGTCAGAGCGGTCACGGCGGCGCCCACGGCGGTCACGACATGGCCGGGATGATGTCCGAGCAGGACATGAAGGACCTGGAGTCCCTCAAGGGCAGCGCCTTCGACCGGAAGTTCGCCGAGCTGATGATCGCCCACCACGAAGGGGCGGTCGAGATGGCCAGGGCGGAGCAGAAGGACGGCGGCAACGAGACGGCGAAGAAGCTCGCCGACGACGTGGTGCGGACCCAGTCCGCCGAGATCACGGAGCTGCGGAAGATCCTCGGCCG